>JAUIFY010000095.1 GCA_030430245.1 bacterium
ACGCCGACCTCGCCGAGGAGCTCGTTCCCCTCGGGTTCGATCGCGCGACGGTGTACCGCAACCTCAACGACCTGGTCGAGGTCGGGCTCGCGAACCGCGTGGAGCTCGGGGATCACGTCGGCCGCTTCGAGAGTCGCGCGGACCGCGCGGCAAGCGACCGGGAGCACCCGCACTTCCTCTGCAACGACTGTGGCGACGTGGTCTGCCTACCGGCGCTGGAGATCCCGATGCCGCGAACGGCGAGCTCTCAGATCCGCGACGTCCGGGACGTCGTCCTGCGGGGGCGTTGCACGTCGTGCTGACACACGGCCCGGACCGGGCGGCGAGCAATCGCCGTTGCAATCGAGTCGCAGTAGCGGTATAGCCGCCGCAAGATCATGGGAGCTGGAGAGCAGCGGAGCAGGGCCGCGCGGACCACCCGCCGGCGCCGATCGATCGCGTGCGTGACGCTCGCCGCGATTCTCTCTCTCTGGACCCTCGGGACGCTCCACGCGGCCGAGCACGATGCGATGCACGACACCGCCTCGTGCGGAACCTGCGTCGCGGTCGCGGCCGACGGCCTCGTCGGCACCGCGACCCTGGCTCTCGACGCGCACCACGACGTCGGCGTCGATCTCATCCGTGCACACGAGGACCCGACCTCGAGTCGACGCGTCCTCCGCTTCTCGGCTCGCGCCCCACCCACCCGCCGCGCCTGAAGGTGGATCCGCCCCCGACCGCCCGCACGGCGGAAACGGGGAAACCAGGAGTGGAGAGAGCGTCGGCCCGGAAGCCCGCGTCCAGCATGCGCGCGCCCAATCGACGCTCTCCCGAGTGACGAGTGGGATGAGTTCATGAGAAACGAGAGGTTCTGGATTCGGCACGGGTTCGAATCCGTGGTGGTCGCGATGGCGGCGCTTGCCCTCCTCCCGGCTGGCGCCGCGAGGGCGCAGAGCACGGGCGGCGAGGCGTCGACGAGCGACGGAGCAACGGGTGCCGATGCCGAACAGCACGATCACAGCGGCGCGCACGATCACAGCCACGGCTTTCACGACGAGCACGTCGAGGAAGGCGAGCCGCGCGAGCGCGTCTACTCCTTCGGGCTCGACGAGATCGTGGTCACGGCGAGCCCGCTGGAGCGCACGGCGAGTCAGCTCCCGGGCGCGGTCTCGATCCTGAAGGGCGACGAGCTGCTCCAGAAGCAGCAGGCGACGCTCGGCGAGACCGTCCGCTACATGCCCGGCGTGAGCGCATCGTACTTCGGCCCCGGCGCGAGCCGGCCCATTCTGCGGGGACTCGGCGGAAGCCGCGTCCAGATGCTGATCGACCACGTCGAGGTGTTCGACGCGTCGGCCGCGAGCAACGACCACGCCGTGGCCGTGGACACCCTCGGCGTGGAAAAGATCGAGATCCTCCGCGGCCCGGCCACCCTACGCTACGGACCGAACGCCGTGGGCGGTGTCGTCAACACCGTCGAGAACCGCGTGCCGCGAAGCCTCGTCGACGGGCCCGTGACGGGTTCCGTGGAGCTCCGCGGGTCCTCCGTCGATGGCGGCTTCGGCGGCGCGGCCGTCCTGTCGGGCAACATCGAAAAAGTCGTCTGGCGCCTCAAGGGATACGGTTTCTCCGCCGGAGACGTCTCCATCCCGGGCTTCGCCGAGTCGGAGCAGCTGCGGGAGGCCGAGGAAGCAGAGGGGGAGGAAGACGAGGAGGAAGAAGCGTTCGGCCGGATCCCGAACAGCCAGGTCGAATACGCCGGATTCAGCGCCGGCGCCTCGTTCGTCGACGACGACTTCTACCTGGGCTTGGCGTTGTCGGACTTCCGCACCAACTACGGCGTCGTGTTCCACGAGGCCGCCGGTCACGAGCACAGCCACGGCGAGATCGCACCGGGCGAGGAAGAGCCGCCGGTCACGATCGAGCTCGACTCCTGGTCGCTCGACTTCGCGGGCGGCGTGACCGACGTGGTCGAGGGCATCCACTCGATCGACGCACGCCTTCGCTTGACCGACTACGAGCACTCCGAGAACGAAGGCGACTTCGTCGCGACGACGTTCAAGAACCGAGCGTACGACCTCCGGGTCGAGGCGGTGCACGAGCGCTTCGGCCTGCTCGAGGGCGCCTTCGGCTTTCAGAGCACCTTCAGTGATTTCAAGGTCAGCGGCGAGGAGGGCTTCCTCCCCAACACCTACAACGCCCGGAACTCGTTCTTCGTGATCGAGGAGATCGACCTCGCCCCGGTGACCCTCGAGCTCGGCGGACGGTTCGACTACGCATCGGTGGAATCCGGAGGCGGCGCGCAGTTCGGCGAAGCACGGAAGCGAACCTTCCCCCTCGGCAGTGCCTCGGCCGGCGCCGTCTACGAGCTCCTGGAGGCCCAGATCCTGAGCTTCGACGCTTCGTGGAGCATGCGCCCCCCCAACTACGAGGAGCTGTTCGCGAACGGCCTGCACGTGGCATCCGGCTTCTTCGAGGTCGGAGACCCGAACCTCGACTCCGAGAATGCCGTCGGCCTGAACCTGGGCTACACGGGCCAGCTCTCGATCGTCGACTGGACCGTGAACGTGTTCTACGACCGTTTCTGGGACTACATCTTCCTGCAGGGCACGGACGACGAGATCGACGAGATCCAGGTCGGCCAGTTCATCGCGACCGACGCGGAGTTCGCCGGCGGGGAGCTCGAGCTCGCCGTGCACGCCCTCGAAGAAGGCGCGCACCGCCTCCACGTGATCGGACGAGCCGACGGCGTCTACGCCCAGGACCTGACCGCCGATCAGCCCCTGCCTCGGATGCCGCCCGTCCGGTTCGGAGGCAGCCTCGTCTACGAGTACGAGACGTTCCGGGCTCAGTTCGATGCGCTGCGCGCCACCGAGCAAACGCGCGTCCCCGAGGGCGAGTTCACGACGGCGGGCTACACGATGCTCGACCTGGGATTCAGCTACGTGCTCGACCTGGTCGACGCACCGGTCACCCCCCTCGTCTTCTTCCGCATCTCGAACCTGCTCGATGAAGAGGCGCGCGCGTCCGAGTCGTTCCTCCGAGATCGCGCTCCCCTGCCCGGGCGGAACTTCACCGGCGGAGTCCAGATGAGGTTCTGAGCCGCGAACGCGGGAGTCGGCGGTGGCGGCGGCGACGCCCTACTGGGGCAGGACGCCTTCGGGAATGGGCTCGTCGTTCTTCTCCGAGAACGGACGCTGCGGGCCGATGTAGGAGCCGGTCGGGCCGTCGCAGCGGCGGCCGTCGGTGTTCTGCCAGGTGCCGTTCTGGCAGACCACGGCCAGGCCACCCGAGCAGACCATGACGTCCGGCGGATACTCGCGTCCGCCCAGCCGACAGGTGTCGCCGCCCGAAACGAGGATCAACAGGGCCACGAGGAGCCCCATCTCGAAGAACCGCCTCATAACCCTCATCCTGCAGACTTCGCACGCGAAAGGGAAGCGCGGCCGGGCGCACGTAGGCCGACATGGCCGACGCGCAGGCTCGTCGCGACGCTCCGATGCGGCGCGGCCACGGCCCGGGGGCGTCCACCCAAGTGGACGTGGCCCCGGGCGGGTGGTCGGGTCGTCAGTTCCCGACGAAGGGAGACGTGAAGGGCTCGCACCGGCCGGCCGAGATACAGTCGGCGCAATCGGGATGGTTCTCGTCGCAGAGGTTCCCCTCGTACGTCACATCGTCCGTGGCCGGCAGATCGAAAATCACCGCACTCGAGTCCGCGCCCGTCCCGAAGAAGACGTTCCACTTGACCAGCCCATCGAAGGCCGTCTGCCCCTGCCCCAACCAGACGGCCTGATCCGCCGCGTCCGTGTGGATCACGTTTCGCAGAAGGCTCAGGTCGGTCGTTCCCTGACTCAGAATCGGCGTGATCCGGCCGGAGATGTAGTTCGCGTTGAACGCGTCCGCGTTGGAGACGCCGAGGGTGAAGATGCCGATGTTGCCCCCGAGGAGCGTCTGCTCGGTGCCGCCGATCACGTTGTTCGTCACCGTCTTGCACGAGGCGATCGCGATGATGTCGTCGAAGAACGTCAGGTTCTCGACCTTCGAGTTCGACTCGGTCCCGCAGTTGACGCCGCCGAAGAATCGCCCCGTGATCTCGGACTCACCGTCGTCGGCCGACCCGTCGCTCGTGACGGTGCTCCCGGCGTCGTTCATCGTGATCGCGTAGTAGTTGCACACCGCGGGCGACGTCTCCGTGCAGCCGATGTCGTACCCCTGCAAATCGAGATCGTTCCCGCTGACCAGCTGGATCGTCCCCTCGGTGCCGTCGCACGACACGTCCGCCTCGAGAACGCACTTCCCGGCGGAGGCCTCGCGGCAGTCGGGATCGCTCGCGCAGTCGTCCTCGCAGCTCTGGCCGCAGTCGTCGATGACGTTGCTCGCGATCGCCGGGCCGCCCGATAGAAGGACTCCTCCGACGAGAAGTAATCCGAATCCGAGTACCCGCCCGTTCTCCTGACGCTTTCGATGAACCTTCATTGCTTTCCTCCGAGGTGTGGTCGAGCCGCGACTTGCGGCGTGGGTGTGCGCGGAGACAAGCGGGACGCAAGTTTCGAACCTGTCGTCCCATCCATGAGTCGCACCCAGTCGCGACGCGGGTCGAACGGGGTTTCTCGGCGCGAAGAGCGCACGCTGCTATTCTTGACGGCGGTCGGAGTTCCGGTCGTCTGGACGACGGAGTCTCCATTGACGGACGAGCAATCCCGGAAGGCTGCGAAGTCGTCGCCACCGTTTTCGAAACTGGGGACGGACAGCCGGTCGGCGACGGGCATCGGAAGAAGCACCGTTCCGTCCCCGATCCCGCCCGGCGGGAGGTGTCCCGACGAGACGCAGAGAAGAGCCAGCGCTTGACCGATCGCCGCGGTGACGTCATGGGGCTGGTGGACCATGCGAGGGATCTTCGCCACTGCGAATCGCCATCCCTGGCTCGTGGCCGGCCTCTTCTTCGTGCTCCAGGTCGCCATTCGCGGCCCGGGCCTCGGGAAATCGTCGCTCTGGCTCGACGAGGCGATCTTTCTTCTGTGGAGCCGGCTGCCGGCGTCCGCCGTCGTGCGGCTCACCTGGTCGGACGCGAACCCGCCCCTCTACCCGCTCGGGCTCGGCCTTTGGGTCGACGCCTTCGGCACGTCGGAGGCGAGCGCACGTCTTCCGTCCCTACTGCTCAGCGCGGCCGGCGGCTCCTCGCTCTGGCTCCTGGCGCGACGATGGGTCTCGGCCGAGGCTGGACTCTACGCGGCGGGCTTCTTCACGGCGTCGAGTCTCGGATTCCACTACGGACGCGAAGCGCGTGTGTACGCTCTCCTCCCCGTCCTCTCGATCGCGTCGTTCCACCTCTATTTTCGAACTCTGCGCTGCCCCACGGCGCGGTCCGCGGCGGCACTCGCCCTGGTGAACGCGATCGGCGCGTACTGCCACTTCACGGTGGCCTTCGTATTCCTCGCCCAGCTGGTCGGAGCGCTCGGCTGGGCCCGGGTCCGACCGCGCGGCGTCGCGGCGTACCTCGCGAGCCAGGTCCTTGCGCTGGTCCTCTTCCTTCCCTGGGCGAGTCGGGTCTTCGCGAACGCCCCCGTCTCCGGCCGCTCGTGGCTCGGCTCGCCCGGATGGCGCGAGGGCGGCCAGACGGCCATCGCCCTGGCCGGGGGCGAGGGCGCGCTCGTCGCCATCCTGGCCATCGTGGCGGTCGCCGGAATCGCGGGCCAGCTCGAAGCGCGACACACGTGCGCGGAGCGGCGAAGGCGTGCGACCGCAATCGCGGCCTGGGCTCTCGTCGGTCCCGTGTCAGCGTTCTGCGTCTCCCAGTGGGTATCGGTGTTCCTCCCCCGCTACCTGATCGGCACGGTCCCCGGTCTTCTCCTGCTCGGAGCCTGGGCCGTGACCGCTCTCCCGCTCGGCCCACCGAGCCGCGCTGCGGTCGCCACGGCACTGGTGCTCCTCGAGGCCCTCTCGCTCCCGACGGCCGCCGCCATCCCGAAGCCGGACTGGCGAGGCGCGTCCGCGATCGCCCGCCAGGCGCGCGCCGCGGGCGATCGAGTGGTCGTACAGCAGCGGCGCCATTGCATGCCCTTCGGCTACCATTTCGCGCCCGACGGGTTCCGGGGCCCGCAGAGGCTACTGCGGGGACTCCGTCGCGCGAGGGTCTCCTGCGTCGACGACCTCGACCGTGCGTTCCCCGCAGACGACGGCGAGACTCGACGCGTCCTCCTGGTGCGAGCGCGCCCCCGCTCGACACCGATCGTCCCACCGAGGGGATTCGAGATCGTATCCACGCGGGAGCTCGCGGGCCTGGACCTCGCATGGATGCGACCGGTCGGCCGCACCCCGCGTGCGCCCGAGTGAACGAGTCGCTCGGGCGGACGAGGTGATCCTGTCGGGTGCGTGGTACGTCTCCGGCGACGGATCCGACCGCGGGCCACACCGCCGAGCGACACACCGCCGAGCGGCACGACCGCCCGATGAGTAGGGATGACGTGGGAGAACGGATGATGAGAGGCAAGGGAACGATCCCGTCCGTGGTACGAATCGACGCCGCCGTCGTCGGCGTCCTGGCGGCGCTGGCCGTCGGAGCGCCAGCTTCCGGCGCTCCCAGCGACGAGGCGTCGCACCGCGTGCTCCGCTACGAAGCCCGGTTCTACCCCGAGGGTGCGGCCGAGCTGGGGCTCGAGGAGTTCGACGTCGAGATCATCGACCTCGGGCCGGACGTTCACGATCGATCCATGGAGGCGGGGAGAGCGGTCCTGGCCGAGCTCCGAGGGGAACGCGCCACCGCGTCGGATCCGGAGCTGCGCCGCGACCTCGACATCCTGATCGACGCGGTGGCGAGCGATCTCGCTTCGGCCGCGCTGCACGAAAAGCACTTCGTTCCGTACACGAACGTGGCCCGGCTCACGTACGGGGGACTCCGTTCGCTCCTCTCGCCGGACAATCCGCCCGAGCGACGGCGACGAGCCCTCTCGCGGCTGCGGCGCTACGCCGGCCTCGAGGGCGACGGCCCCCCGCTCGCCGAGCTGGCGCGACGTCGGACCGAAGAACGTCTCGACGTCGAGGGGCTGCTCATGCCCTATGCCCCCGAGCTCGACCAGGACCTCGCCAGCTCCGCGACGTATCTCGCCGGCATCGAAGAGCTGCTGCGCGAGAGCCCCATCGAAGAGACGGCGTGGCGCCCTCCGCTCGACGCGCTGCGGGCCCAAGTCGAGACCTACGACGACTGGCTCCGCGCGACGGTCCGCCCGCGCGCGCGGCGCGACCCCCGGCTGCCCCGCGAGGTATACGAGGACCGACTGCGGCAGAGCGGCGTCGACATCCCGCCGGACGAGCTCGTCCGCCGCGCGACGGCCGCCTTCGCCGCGATTCGCGACGACATGCGGAGCATCGCACCGCTCGTCGCCGCGGAGCGTGGCTGGAGCGAGACGGATCCGGTCGCGGTCCTGCGACGGCTCAAGCAGGAGCCGATCGCGAACGAAGATCTCGTCCCGGCCTACCGAGCGCGGCTCGCGGAGATCGAAGAGGTCCTCCGTCGGGAGAGGATCGTGACGCTTCCCGACCGGGAGGCCCGCATCCGGCTCGCGACCGAGGCCGAGTCGGCCCGCACTCCCGCGCCGCATCTCGACCCGCCTCGCCTCCTCGGAAACCAGGGAGAGAGCGCGACGTTCGTGCTCCCGGTGAAGAACGTCCACTCGGAGGGGCTCGTGTTCGACGACTTCAACAACGACGGCGTCTCCTGGACCCTGACCGCGCACGAGGCGCGTCCAGGCCACGAGCTGCAATACGCCGCGCTGGTCGAGAACGACGTTTCGATCGCGCGCGCCCACTTCGCCTTCAACTCGGCGAACGTGGAGGGATGGGCGCTCTACGCCGAAACGCTGGTGCGGCCGTATCTACCGCTGGAGGGCCAGATGTTCTCTCTCCAGCACCAGCTGATGCGCGCCGCGCGCGCGTTCCTCGACCCCTTGGTGAACCAGGGGAAGCTCTCGCGCGGGGAAGCCCGACGCGTGCTCGTCGACCAGGTGGGGCTCTCCGAAGCGATGGCCGACCAGGAGATCGACCGCTACTCGTTCCGCATGCCCGGCCAGGCGACCTCGTACTTCTACGGCCTGACCCGCCTTCAGGAGCTTCGAGTTCGTACCGAGATCGCCCTCGGCGACGCCTTCGACCAACGCGCCTTCCACGACTTCGTCCTCGCGCAGGGGCTTCTTCCCCCAGACCAGCTCGCAGAGGCCGTCCAGGAGCGCTTCATCGCCCCCTGATCGCCGCGGGGTCGAGGACGGAGGACGGACGCGCGGCACGCCACACGACGCGACGTCGACTCGGGGGCGCGCTCTCCGTGTACTCGGGCGGCTTCGGGCCGACCCGCCGTGTCGCTTCAGACCCCGCTCGACGGACGCACCGGGAGATACTCGGGACGCCACATCTTCGAGCGGACGTAGGCCTCGGCCGTCGGCAGATCGGGCGACTCGGTGACCAGCCGGAGCTTGGTCGCGACGCCGTCCGCGATCGCCTGACGAACGACGACGGCCGCGACCCGTACCGACACCTCCAACAGCTCGTCGACCGGCGGGTAGATCCTCCCCTTCTCGAGGTGGCCGCGCTCCTCGGTGTAGTCCGCGAGCGCCGTGGCCGCGGCTTGCACCATCGCGTCCGTGACCTTGCGGGCGTCGGCGAGGATCGCGCCGAACCCGAGCCCGGGGAAGATGAACGCGTTGTTGCCCTGACCGATCTCGAACTCGGTCTCGCCCAATCGAACGTTCGCGAACGGGCTGCCCGTCGCGACGAGCGCGCGTCCCTCCGTCGCCCGGAGCACCTCTTCGGGCGTCGCTTCGCACGCCGAAGTGGGATTCGAGAGCGGGAACACGATGGGTCGATCCGTGTTCTCGGCCACCGCCTCGACGATGGCGCCTGAGAAGGCGCCCGGGCGCCCCGAGAGACCGAGCAGAACGGTCGCCCGGGCCCCCCGGACCGTCTCGAGGAGGTCCGGATGATCCCCCGCGCATTCCCAGTCCGCGTACTCTGCCAGGTCGTGCGCGAACGGGCGCTTGTAGCTCTCGACTTCGCGATCGGAGCTCAGAAGCCCCTTGCTGTCGAGAACGAAGATCCGTCCGTGGGCCTCCCGCTCCGAGAGGCCGTCGCGGACCAACGCGCGCCAGATCTCGAGTGCCACGCCGATCCCACCCGCGCCGGCTCCGTGGATCACGATCCGCTGGTCGGTCAGCTTCTCGCCCTTCAGCTTGCACGCACTGAGCAGTCCGGCGAGGGCGACCGCACCCGTTCCCTGGATGTCGTCGTTGAAGGAGGCCACGCGATCGCGAAAGCGGTCCAACACGGTGAAGGCGTTGTTCTTGGCGAGGTCTTCCCACTGGATGATGACGTTCGGGTAGCGCGCCACGACCGCGTCCACGAAGCGATCCATGAAGTGCAGGTACTCGTCGCCGCGGAGTCGCTCCTGGCGCACGCCGAGGTAGAACGGATCCTCGCACAAGTCCGCGCGATTGGTCCCGATGTCGAGCGACACGGGAAGCGAGTGGTACGGGGCCACTCCGCCGCCCACCGTATACAACGCGAGCTTTCCGATCGGGATCGCGAGGCCACCGTACCCCTGGTCGCCGATGCCCAGGATCGCCGAGGCGTCCGTGGCCACGACCATCCGGACGTCGGACCAGACGAAGTTGCGCACGCACTCGCGCGCGCGTCCGATGTTGCCGGGCGAGAACGAGAGCCCACGGGGCGTCTGGTAGAGCGCTCCGAACTGCTGGACCGCCTCGCCCACGGTCGGCGTGTAGACGATGGGGAGCATCTCGTTCAGGTGGCGCGAGAGTAGCGCGAAGAAGAGGAACTCGTTGCGGTCCTGCAAGGCCCGGAGATACTCGTACTTCTGGAGGTCGGTCGGCTGCCGCCCGTACCCCCAGTACGATCGCTCGAGCTGCTGCTCCATCGTCGAGACGTGCGGCGGCAGGAGTCCGTCGAGATTCAGCGCGCGCCGCTCCTCGTCCGTGTAGGCGGTTCCCTTGTTCGTCGCCGTGAGTCGCAACAGCGCGATTCCGCGCAGGAAAGACTCGATGTAGCGCTCCCCACCCGGGTCGGTGACGATGTCGAAATAGGGGCTGATGGCGTGGCGGGCAGACGTCATGCACGAGCATCGTAGCGGGACGCGCGCCAATTGGCAGCGTCCCCGGTTTCGGGCCGCCTTTCGCCAGGGAGGGCTGCCTGCGTCGCCGGGGGCCCCTTCCCCGGCCGAGTCGTCATCGCTCCGACAAGCACCCGGCCCCCGTATGGATCTCGAGAGTCGCTTTCAACGCCATCGAGGAGAGCACGGGGTGGGCTCCTCGACGGATCCCCCGGGGTTCCGCCGCCCTCTTCGCTAGTGCGGGTCCTCGTCGTCGGCCGCGAACGTGGCGGGCATCGAGCCGTAGAGAAACCAGAAGTACACGATCGCGAGAGCCATGCCCGGGACCCACCACCACAGGGCCACGCCGAGGCCGTAGGCCGGACCGGCGGCGTTCCCGATGGCCAGACTCAGAGCGGGATCTCGAGCGGGAAGCACCATGGGATAGATGCCGAACGCCGCACTCGCGAGCATGCCCACCAGGTAGGCAGCGGACGCGAGGAAGCCGCGTCGGCCTCGGGACCGCCGCAGCCAATACGGAATCGAAAAGGCGGCTCCGAATCCGACCAGCGGGATCAGGGCACCCCACGGATATACGGCGACGTTCTCGAGAACCCGTGGTTGCACCCAGAGGGTCGCGGCCATCGTCGCGAGGCCGGACGCGATCGCGACCAGCCACGCGACCTCGACCGCCGAGCGCGCGCGCTCGCGCATCTCGCCCTCGGTGCGCCACGAGATCCACAGTCCGCCGTGCACGACGAGCGCCGAGGTCGCGGCCACGGCGACCAGAATCGTGTACCAGTCGAGGATGCCCGTGGCTTCGCCGACGCGGAAGTCGGTCCACAGCGGAGCGAAGAACGTCCCGTCGGGGGTCATCGATACGCCGCGAACGACGTTTCCGAGCGCGGCGCCGAAGAACACCGCGAGAAGCAGGCTCGCGCCGGAGAACGCCACGTCCCAGAACCGCTTCCAGAGGACGTCGTCGACCTGGTGGCGCATCTCGATCCCCAGCGCACGGAACAGGAGGAGCCAGACGACCATCAGAAGCGGCAGATAGAAGCCACTGAAGCTCGTGGCGAGTAGCCGCGGGAACGCGAGGAACAGCGCCCCCCCCGCGGCCAGCAGCCAGACCTCGTTGCCGTCCCAGACCGGCCCGATCGAGCGGAGCAGACAACGGCGTTCGGCGTCGGTGCGGGCGACGAACAGGTGCAGCATGCCCACGCCGAAGTCGAACCCATCGAGCACGACGTAGGCGGCGAGCATCGCGCCGACGTTGACGAACCATACCGTCTCGAGGATCACTCGCTCGCGCCTTCGCTCGTCGGGCCCACCAAGACGATGCGGCCGGCCAGGAACAGGAACAGCACGGACAGCATCGCGTACAAGCCCATGAACCCGAGAAGGGTGAACAGCACGTTCCCGGCCGACACGTTCGCCGAGCTCCCGTCGGCGGTGCGCATCAACCCGTGCAAGAGCCATGGCTGGCGGCCGAGCTCCGAGGTCATCCAGCCGGCCGTGTTCGCGATGTACGGGAACGGCAACGAGAGCATCAGCACCCAGAGCATCCAGCTCGCGCGAAACAGGCGACCACCCCAAAGCAGCAGGAACGCGACGACGAAGATCGCGATGAAGATCGTCCCGAGCCCGACCATGATGTGATAGGCGTAGTAGACCATCGGCACGTTGTCCGGCCAGTCGTCGCGCGGAAACGCCTTCAGCCCGGGGACGAACGTCGACCAGCGCCGATGCGTGAGGAAGGAAAGCAGCTTCGGCACCTCGATCGGGTTGTCCAGGGTGAGCCGCTCCATGTCGGGCTGACCGAGGATGACGAGAGACGCTCCGGTCGCCGAGTCGAAGAGCCCCTCCATCGCCGCGAACGTGACCGGCTGGTGCTCGGACACCAGCTTCGCCTGCAGGTCACCGGTCGGAAATGCCGCGGCGAGGGTCGCGACCAGGCCGACGGGCACCGCGACGCCCAGGAACCGCCGCGCCACGTCTCGATGCCAGTCCTGGAGCAGGTAGAAGGCTCCGATGGAGGACACGACGATGCTCGCCGTCACCACCGAGCCGACCATCGTGTGCGCGTACTGCACGAATGCCCATGGGTTCAGGAGAAACGCCGACAACGACGCGAGCCGCACGGCTCCGTCCGGGTCGACGGCATGCCCCACGGGGTGCTGCATGAAGGCGTTCGTGCACACGATGAAGTAGCCCGAGAGCCAGCTTCCCACGAAGACCGCGACCGCCGCGCCGAGATGCCCTCGCGGGCCGAGCCGCTTCTCCTGGAAGAGCAGCAGGTAGAGGAAGGCGGACTCCAGAAAGAACGCGAAGAGCCCTTCCATCGCGAGGGTCTGTCCGATGACGCCGCCCGCCGCCTCGGAGAATCGAGCCCAGTTCGTGCCGAACTGGAACTCCAGCGGGATCCCGGTCACGACGCCCATGACGAAGTTGACGCCGAAGATGCGGATCCAGAACCGGGCGCAGTCGTTGGCGACGGCATCCCGCCGGAAGACCGCCAGCGACTTGAAGATCACGATGAGAAGAGCGAGCCCCATCGTGAGCTGGGGGAAGAGGTAGTGATACCCGACGGTGAAGGCGAACTGGAGACGGTGAAGTACGAGGGCTTCCATGAGGGGAGTCCGGTCGATCGAGCCCGCGGGCCGGCGCCGGGCCGCGTCTCGATTTCATTGGCGCACCAACCATGCCACCAGAATCCGGCCAATCAACCCGCTGCTGGGCCGGCGCAGGCGCGGCTCGTCGCCCCGGGGCCGTCTCGTGTAGACCAGCGACGCCGGGCTCCAACCGAGGGCGATCAGCCCTGCCCGCCTCCGCGCTGCGCGCGCGTCCGCCGCGCCAGCTCCTCCTCGCCGAGGGGAAGGTGGGCCTTCACGCGCAGGCTCTCGGCCCATTCGCGGGCGAAATCACGCTGGGTGAACCCGTTGATCGCCGCGGTCACGAGCATCGCGAGGACCGCGCCGACCGTCGCGAGCGCCATGTCCTTCTGCGCATCCCACGGGTCTCCCTGCGTGCCGAGGTAGGCCGTGCCGAGGTCCCCTCCGAGCACCTCCGCGGCGCCCCATTCGATGAGCTCGTAGAGCATCGACGTCGCCATCACCACGTCGAGGGGCAGGTAGTATCCCCAAAAACCCCGGACCTCCGCGACGCGAAGGAACACCTCGCGCACCGGGTACGCCAGCAGCAGACCGTAGGCGAAGTGCACCAGCCGGTCGAAGTGGTTGCGCTGCCAGCCCATGAGACTGGAGACCGTGCGACCGGTCGCTGCCTCGGCCCAGGCGTCGTACGGCACGAGCGAGTAGGTGTAGTGCGCGCCGACCTCGTGGAGGCAGAGGAAGAGAAAGATCAGCGTGTAGGACACACGCGACAACGGGAGAGTGTGGCGCGTCGCCACCAGGACGCCGACGCCCACGATCGCCAGCGCGTTCTCGAGCAGCCAGTCGGCGCGATCGTGCGGATCGATCGCGAGCACGACGGACAGGGCGACCAGAAGCGCCAGGAGAACCCGGCGGTACCGCTCGAGGGAGCGCGGGGGCTGCGGCACTCGCATGGCCTTGTAGACTACAGGGCACGCGGCAAGACAAGCCCGCAGCGGTCTCGGGTCCTGTCCTACTTAGTGAGTTAGGACAGTGCCCGGTCTCGGGTACGGTCCGTCTTGGGACACCCGGCACCCGAAACCCGGGGAAGACGCACAGTGCCCGGTGTCGCGGCGCGTACGCGTCCCTGGGCGGGGGGAAGCGAGGCCGTCCGGCAGGCGACGATGCGAACCCGCGGTCGGTGGACCGGGTCCGCGACCACGCGCTCCCGAGGCGACTTGTCGTCGGGCCGGTGAGCGCGGTACGCTCGCTCCGCCCGGCAAGGGGGCCAGGGCACGACACGGGAGCAGGATCGTCATGGCAACACGTCTTCGGAACGGAGCCGGCTGGACCTACGTCGCCTTTCTCGCCGCGGGACTGATCGGTTGCGGTGACGACAGCCAGCCACCCGACAGCGGCGACGAGCTGCAGGGCATCTACTCGTGCGACGTCGTCGTCGCCGATGCCGACTGCGATACGAGCAAACGGCCGATCGTGTTCATCCACGGGACGTTCGGATCCGCCACCGAGATCTCCACCCCGGCACAGCTCTTCGGGAGCAATGGCTATTGCCAGGATCGCTTCGTCGCCGTCGAATACGACTCCCTCGGCGACTCCCCCCTGGGCCAGCTCGAGGCCCTGGTGGACGAAGTGCTCGCCCGAACCGGCTTCGACCAGGTCGTGCTCGCCGGTCATTCGCAGGGCACCCGCCACGCCTGCACCTACCTCGAATCCCATTCGGACAAGGTCGCGCACTACCTCAATCTGTCGGGCGGCTGCGACGGGCTCGGCGTGCCGTCGTTGAGCCTCTCCTCCCAGAACGACCTCGGGATCCGGGTCGACGACGTACGCACGCCGGGCCCCGTCCATCCTCCGGCGACGCCCACGCAGCAGCAGGTGACCCTGGAACGAGAGGATCACGTCGCGGTGGCCGGGTCGAAGAACGCCTTCGTCGCGATGTGGAGGTATCTGTACGGCGAGGACCCCGAGCATACGACGATCCAATGCGGGCAGGACCCGGTCGTGCTCGACGGAAAGGCCGTGACGCTCGGGGACAACGTGATCCGAGCCAATGCGAGGATCGAAGTCTTCGAGGTGGATCGACTCGAGGATCCGTGGGACCGCGGCACGCCGACCACGACGTTTCGTGCGGATGCTGACGGCCATTTCCGCGTCGAGCTCCGTCGCGGCATCCGATACGAGTTCCGGCAGTGGGACGCCGACGGCACGCTGCTCGGGTACGTGTACTACGCGCCGTTCAAGCGCAGCAACTACCTCATGCGTCTCCTCTCGGAGTCACAGAACCCGATCGTCCGTGGCGCGACGTCCGACGCGATCGTTCGGGGCGCGGGACACTCGGTGATCGCGGCACGCTACCTCGGCGGCGTGTTCCGGGCGGACTGGGGCAACTCCCTCACGATCGACGGCGCGGAGGTGCTGACGAGCGAGAACGCCGGGACGAGCAGCAGCGTCACGGGGCTCTTCATGTTCGACGCCAACGCGAACCAGCGATCCGACCTGGGACGCGTGTACAACGTCTCGTTCCTCTGGGGCACGGACGTCTACGTCGACTCGTCCACCCCCCGCTGGCTGGACGTCGAGTGGCGCAACGAGGAAGGTCACACGGCGAGCCTGAAGGTCCCGAACTGGGACTCGGCGGTCTCGAGCGACAATCCGTTCGATCGCAGCTTCGCTTCCCTCTATCTGCCGCACTAGTCGGTCACTCCACGGGATTCGAGGGAACCGGCAGACCGAGGCCGCTTGCATGACGCGTCCGAAGACGCTTCTGCTTCCTACCGTGCTTCGATGGCTCCAGACCACGGCGGGGGATCGTCGCCGCGAGCGCCGCCCCGGCCGATGAGCTCCCCGGTCGAGCTCTGGAGGATGCTCGGCGGGCTCGGCCTCTTCCTCTTCGGGATGACGCAGGTCGAGACGGCGTTGAAGGCGATCGGCGGACGCTCGCTCGCGCGCTTTCTCCAGCGCCGCACGGACACGCCCCTCAAGGCGGTCGGCGGCGGGGTGGTCGCGACCGCCCTTCTGCAAAGCAGCTCGGTCGTGAGCCTGATGGTCCTCGCGTTCGCCGGGGCGGGCCTCCTCAGCCTCGCGAGCGCCATCGGAGTCGTCTTCGGCGCGAACCTCGGGACGACCTTCACCGGATGGGTCGTGGCGACGCTCGGCTTCAAGGTCGATCTCGAGGAGCTCGTTCTGCCGCTGCTCGCCGTGGGCGGACTGCTGTTCGTGTTCGGCCGCGACCGCACCATGCAGGTCGGACAAGTGGTGATCGGCCTCGGACTCCTGCTGCTCGGCCTGGAGTTCATGAAGGGCAGCGTGTCGTCGCTCACGCAGGACGTCGACATCGAACGGCTCGGGGAGCTCGCGGCATGGCAGTACCTCCTCTTCGGCGTCGTGTTCGCCGGGGTGATCCAGTCCAGCTCGGCCGTGATGATGGTGACGCTGACCGCTCTACACGCGGACGTCATCTCTCTCGCGAGCGCCGCCGCGATCGCGATCGGTGCGGACCTCGGCACGACCACCACCGTCCTCCTGGGGGCGCTGAAGGGAAGTCCCTCCAAGCGGCGCGTGGCGACGGCCCACGTCCTGTTCAACGTGACGACCGACGCGATCGCGTTCGGCCTTCGGCTCCCGCTGCTTGCGCTCGTCGAGGGAGTCGGCATCACGGATCCCCTCTACTCGCTCGTCGCCTTCCACAGCGTCTTCAACGTCATCGGCCTCCTGCTCTTCGTGCCGATCATCAAGCCGTTCGCGAGCTGGCTCGGCCGCCGCTTCCAGGTCGCGAGCCCCGCCGAGGCGCACTACCTCCCCGACGTCGGCGCCGAGGTCGCGGACGTCGCCCTGCGGGCGATCGAGGAGGAGACCGCCCATCTGATCGCCCGGGTGGTCGCGCAGAACCGGCTCGTCTTCTCTCCCCCTCTTCCCATGCCGCCCGGACGCCTGCCGGTGGAGACGTCCGACGAGGCCCGGGACGAACCCGAGAGGTTCGAGGCGATGTACGATCGCACGAAGCGCCTGGAGGGCGAGATCCTGCGGTTCGCGACGCGCCTCCAGCGCCAACCGCTCGAGGAAGCCGAGTCGCGCCGACTGAGCCAGCTCCTGGCCGCGGTCCGCGACTCCGTGCATTCCACCAAGCAGCTGAAAGACATCCGCCACAACCTGCAGGCGTTCGAAGAGTCCTCCGGCCCCCGAATCAACGCCTATCTCGACCACTTCCGCAGCGTCATGGGCAGCTTCACGTCGGAGCTGTACTCGTTGCGCCGCGCGGGGCAGCCCCACCCCGCTCCGGAGGACATCGTCGAGATCATCCAGGGCGTCCACGAGCGACACGACGAGATGCATGCGGAGATCTTCGCGGGCATCGCCAGCGGTGCCGTTCCGGAAGTCGACGCTTCCTCGCTCCTCAACGTGAATCGCGAGGTCTTGAACTCGAACCTATCGCTCCTCTGGGCGCTCGCCGAGTACCACCTCGAGCCAGAGAAGGCGCTCGACCTGAAGCGGCTGCCCGGAACGAGCTGACGGACCTCGTCCGCGGCCGGCCACCGACCGGCCCCCCCGTCAGGCTCGTGCTTGCGCGTCCTCCTGGTCCGCAGGACCCCCGACCTCGTCCCGGGCCTGCGCGCCCCGGTGGCTGAGCACCCAGCAGAGGAATCGCTCCACGCCGTGGAGCACGAGGCTCGTGCGGAGCGAGGGAAAGATCTCGAAGGCGTGCTGCGCGCCGGGGATCTCCGCGTAGACGATCGGTGCGCGCGCGCGCTCGCGAAAGCGCTCGACGAAGTTGCGCGCCGCCTGCACCGGGACGAGTGTGTCGTTCGTGCCGTGAATCACGAGGAACGGCGGCGCGTCCTCGGTGATGCGGAAGATCGGCGAGGCCTCGTCCCACGCGGCGGGGTCTTCCTCACGCGACGCCTTCATCACCTGCCTCTCGAGAAGCTCGACCAGCCCCGGATGCTTCCACACCCGCTGGTGATCGGCGAAGTCGTAGACCCCATAGAAGGAGACACAACCCGCGACCGAGGTGTCGACGTCTTCGAATCCGGGCTGGTAGCGCGGATCGCCGGCCGTGAGAGCGACGAGCGAGCACAGGTGCCCGCCGGCCGACCCGCCCGTCACGAACAAGGTGTTCGGGTCGCCGCCGTAGTCGGCGATGTTCTCCCGAATCCACGCGATCGCCTTCTTCAGATCGATCAGGTGGTCCGGGAAGGTCGCGTGCGGGCTCAGCCGATAGTCCGCCGACACGCACACCCAGCCGCGCGACGCGAGCATCTGCATGAGGGGCAGCCCCTGCTCGTTCTTGCTGCCGAGAACCCAGGCGCCGCCGTGGATCTGCAGGAGGACCGGAGCGTTCTTCGGCCGGTCGCCCGCGACCCAGACGTCCAGCCCCAGGTCGATCCCGCGCTCGCGGGCGTAGATGATGTTTCGCACGCGCTCGACGCCCGACCGACGGATCGGGAACGGCAGGAGAATGTCCTTCCACGTGACCGCCGGCGTGAGATTCTCCCGCGATTCCGGGTCGAGGCTCTGGAGGTAGTCGTCACCGAGTCCGCCTTCCAGCGCCTCCTCGAGGACGCGCTCCGCCCGCCGGGCGTTCACGAGGCACCCGACGAGGCCCGCCCAGGAGCCCAGCGTGATGACGAAGCCGATCCGACCCGGCCAGGCCTCCAGAGCGCCGAACCAGACGAAGACCGCGGTCGCGACGGCCTGCCAGGCGATGTGGTGCAGCGCGAGCTCGGTCGTGAGCCAACCCGCGAAGAAGCTCAGGACCGACAAGCGCTGGTGTTCCACCGTCGGACGGTAGGCGTTGTACGTGAACCAAGCGCCCCAGAGGCTCACTGCGAGAAACAGCCAAGATGCCACCGTCGTCCATTCCATGATCGACCCTTTCCTTTCCGTCTCGAGACTCGTCTTTCAATTTAGGCCTCGGAGCGGGCTACTCCAAGGCCGGCCTCGACGGCCCGTCCGGCGACGTCGTCGCTCGGGGCCATTCCCGGCGTCAGCCGTCGATGGCCGGGAGCACGACGCGGAGATCCGACGCGGCGACCATCGAGTCGACGTACGCCGCGTCGTCGGGCGATAGATCGTCGACCCAGCCGCCGACCTTGCCGCGCCGCACCTTGTAGCTGTCCGGGTGCTTCCCCTCGCGCGTGCTCAGGATGCCGTCGTGGAAGCGGTTCTCTTCCTCGGCCATCCGCAGGTTGTCGAACGAGCCATACCGGACGCTCTCCTCGACGACTCGCATCGAGGGATCGTTCTCGCCGAGGAAGCGCAGCACGTCCGCCAGCGTCGCGACGGGGTCACGATGCAGGTCCTCGTAGCGAACGACCCGGAACTCGGCGGGGATGCCATGGTCGCGCTCCCACGCCCGATAGAAGGCCAGCACCTTCGGCATCCCGTAGTACTCGCTTCGAACGTACTCGGAGAGCTCGCCCGCGAAGTTCTTGTCGCGCTGCGTCTGATGAAAGTACGACGATACCAGGGTGTCCTTGAGGTTCCGGGTAAGGAGAAGCACTCTTCGCTGGGCGTACTCGGACCGCCGGTAGTCCATGTCGCGATGGTGCCGCCGATCCTTCATCGCCGAGCCATCGTGGGAGAACGCGGCGACCGGCAGACCGGCATGGTGCGTCAGCCACTCCGTCTGCAGGATGCGGCGCTCCGGAAGCCGGTAGCGCTTCGACAGATAGCGTCCGATCAGGACCCGCAACCACGTGCGTCCGCTCTTCGGGTAGGAGACGAGAAACGTCGTCGGCGCGGGCGGCCCCGAGACGCGCCACCGGATGGCTCGCA
>JAUIFY010000096.1 GCA_030430245.1 bacterium
CCGCGAAGGCGAACGGCTTGACCAGATAGTCGTCGCCTCCTGCACGAAGCCCCTCGACGCGGTTCTCCACGGTGCCCATGGCCGAGAGGACGAGCACCGGGGTGTCGGTTCCGTTCTTGCGGAGCGCCTCGATCACGGAAAGGCCGTCGACCCCGGGCAGCATGCGATCGACCACCAGCACGTCGTACGATTCGCTCGTCGCCATCATGAGCCCCCGCGGGCCGTCTTCGGCGTGGTCGACGACGTAGCCGCTCTCGCCGAGGCCCTTCGCGACGTAGCGCGCCGCTTCCTCGTCGTCTTCGATCAGGAGGATCCGCACGATTGTTCCGACTATGCCCGATCGCGCGCCGTGGTCCTACCGCGACGCGAGGATCCGGCCTCGCTTCTCACGGCCGAAGAGCCGAATCCACTGGCCGAAGGTCCGGTCGGAAAGATCGCATGCGCCGGCGATTCGATGGGTGGTCTCATGGCGTATCTGGTCGGGATCGACCTCGCCGTCGAGCGCAGCGATCTCGGCGCGGTGCACCGGGATGCTGAGCCAGCGATCGATCAGCGGCGCGTCCACCTCGAGGTGGAACTGGAAGCCGTAGACCTTGTCGCCATAGCGGAACGCCTGGTTCGCGCAGAGATCCGAGGATGCGAGATGCACCGCTCCGTGAGGCAGATCGAACGTGTCTCCGTGCCACTGGAAGATGCGCTCCGTCGGCTCGAAGCCCGACAGCAGCGGATCCTCGCGACCGGGGTCGGAGACCGACACGTCGTACCAGCCGATCTCCTTCTGCACGGCGGGACCGACCGGAGCGCCGAGCGCGCGAGCGATGAGCTGGGCGCCGAGGCAGATCCCGAGAACGGGGATGTCGCGATCGAGCGCGTCCTGGATCGCCTCGATCTCGGTCCGGAGGTGCGGAAACCGATCGACCTGGTCGACGTTCATCGGGCCGCCGAGGACCACGAGCCCCTCATAGCCGTCGAGGTTCGGGCGGGCCTGGGGATCCCGACCGAAGTTGACGTACCGGATCCTCATCCCAGCGGACTTCAACAATGGGTTGAGCGTCCCGAGGATCTCGAACGCAACATGCTGGAAGACGAGGACCCGGCGCATGGCTCGCGTTTCAGTCTATCGGGCAAACGGCCGACTTTCATGAAGTCGGGCCATGGGCGGGGAGCGAGCCAGACGGATTCTCTGGATGGCCGCGCTGGTCGTCTTGGGTTTCCTTTTGAGGACGACGAATGCGGCCGACGTGTTCGTCGGCGGCGCCGTCGTCTACCCGGGAAACGACCCGTACTACCAGGCACATCGCGTCTTCCAGGCGCTCGGCTCCTACCCCTGGGTGCCGCTCGTCGATCCGCTGCTGGACCACCCCTACGGCGCCGCGCCGATCTGGCCACCGGTGTTCCCCTGGCTTCTCGCGACGCTCGCGTGGGCGCTGGGCCTGGACACCACCCGGGCCGTCGAGACTCTGCTCGCGGTCTCGACGCCACTTGTCGGGGCGTCGATCTGTATACCCGTCTATGGCCTCGCACGACGCATCCTCGATGCTCCGTGGGCGTGGCTCGCCGCGGCTCTGTCGGTCTCGATCCCGGCTCATCTCTGGTATTCCCGGCTCGGGTTCGTCGATCACCATGCCGCGGTCACGCTCGTGCAGGTGTCGATGTTCCTCGGGGGCCTCCGCGCGATGCGCGAGGGGCGCGCCGGGCTCCTCGTCGCGAGCACCGCGGTCGGGATGCTTCTGTGGAACGGATTCATCCTCTTCGTCGGCTTGCTCGACGGGTGGCTCCTCGCCGTCTTCGCCCTCGGGGGAACGGCGACCCGCAGGCGGGTCGGGGAGGTCGTCGCCTGGAGCCACGGAGCGGCCGCGCTCGCCCTCGTCCCCCTCGCTCTCGCGACGGCTCGTGCGACGGGTGCCCCATGGGGGACGTTCGCGGTCTCGTATCTTCACGTCGTGGCCCTCGCCGCGGTGGCCGTCGTCGGGGTTGCGATCGCGCGGCGGCCGGAGAAGGGTTGGATCTGGATCGTCGCGGCGGTCGCGGTGGGGATCGTCGCCGGGATCGCGAGCGGAGGCCTCACCGAGCTGGGGACCTGGGTCTTCGGGCGCGACGCCTTCATGTCGTCGATCCAGGAGGTCGTGCCGATCTTCCTCCGCTCCGACGGCACGCTCGACCTGGGCGCGGCGAACATCTGGCTGACGCGCTTCTGGCTGGTCGTCCCTCTCTTGCTCGTCTCGAGCGCCCGCCGGTCGTTCGCGGCCGGGCGAGCCGACTCGAGATGGCTCCTGCTCACGATCTGGGGCACGGGACTCTTCGTCCTGGCGCTGCGCCAGAGACGCTTTGCCGAGTCGTTCGCGCCGGCACTCGCGGTGCTCGCGGCGTTCGGTGTGCGCGGGATCTACGTGTGGGTGCGCACGTGGCTGGCGTGGGGCCTGACGCCGAGCACGTCCAGTGCGGGGGCGGCGCTCGTGGCGGCTCTCGCTCTCGTCCTCGGAATCGGTCCCTACTACGGACCCATCGTTCGGGACCCCTCGGGGCTGCTCGCGATCGCCCATGCGAGCGTGCCCGCCCCGGAGCCTCGGTTGCCTCCCGAGACACACACCAACCTGCTGCGCCTGCGGGACCTCGCGCCCACCCGGCGCGGCGAGGGCGTGCTCAACCTCTGGCCGCTCGGGCATCGTGTCCTGTACCTGACCCACCTCCCCGTGCTCGCGAGTCCCTTCGGTTCGCATCTCGGGGGGACGTCGTTCGACGAGGCGAGCGCTCTTTTTCTCGAAGAGGACGAGGCGAGCGTCGTCCGTCGAATGACCGAGCGCAGGCTGCGTTGGGTCGTGGTCGACGCGGATCTGGGGACCATCGGCGCGTCGCTTCGCGCGCGCGGCGCGTCGACGCGAGACTACTACGCCATCACCCGCCTGCCCACCGGGGAGCAGCGGATCGAGCACCGACCGGCCCTTCTGCGAACCCTGTACGGACGGCTCGCGGTGCTGGCCGGAGCCGGCGCGGAGGGCGCCGCGGAGCCTCTCCGACACTTCCGCTTGGTCGTCGACGCGCAGCGAGATCACACGGGCGGACACCCGCGTGTCTTCGAACGTGTCGAGGGCGCCCGCCTGCGTCTCCGTGGACGGCCGGGGACGACCTACGAGCTCGAATACCGTTTCGTCTCGAGCGCCGGGCGAGAGCGACGCTACGCGGTGGCGGTGCGGACGGATCCGGGGGGTGGCGCGGAGGTGGTGCTGCCGTACTCCTCCGATCGCCCCGACCTCGGTCATGATTCCAGGTGGCGGGTGACCGGTCCCGGTGCGGCCCCGGTCGCGAGCCTCCGGATTCCCGAGGCTGCGGTCCTCCGAGGCGAGGTCCTCGACGCCGACCTGGGTTGAGAATCCGTTTTGACTGCGACGGGGCGCCGACCTATGCTCGGCGCCGCCATGGGCTTCCATCATCTCGCGCTCGTGACGCGCGACGCCAAAGCGACACACGACTTCTACACGGAAGCGATGGGCTTCCACCTCGCGAAGGTCGAGGTGGGCCCGACTCCCGAAGGGGGTTGGGCCAAGCATATTTTCTACGAGACGGGCGACGCGAGCATGATCGCGTTCTGGGAGCTGCACGACGACTCGATCCCGGAGCCGAAGTCGGCGATCGCACAAGATCTCGGCTTGCCGACGTGGACCAACCACGTCGCCTTCACGGCGCACGACCGCGGAGAGCTCGACCGGAATCGGGAGCGCTGGGTGTCGCTGGGGCACGACGTCCTCGAGGTCGACCACGAGTGGTGCGTCTCGATCTACACGCTCGACCCGAACGGAATCATGGTCGAATTTTGCCTGACGACGAGGGCCTTCACGGCCGAAGAGGTCGACCGCGCTTCGCAGCTGCTGCAGGACCCCGCACCGGAGCTCCCCGGCGCCAAGCCCGTCACGAAGGTTTATCGCGCGGCCACCAGCGATTGACTTGATTTCGCCGCGCGGCCCAGGTTAGCTTCAGTTCCAGGTAAGCGGTGCGCTCCGCCCGCGGCTGCAGTCCCACGAATCGTCGTGGTGAGCCGCCATCCCCGACCTCGGGTTTCATCGTAGTTTGTTGGTCGTCGAGGTCGTCCGGAAGACCAGGCGCGCGCGCCTTGTGCAGGGAGAGGGCATGGCGGCTGGACCTATGGGCCGGGCAACCGAACAGTCCTCGAACGCGAAGAGCGGTGGCGGGAGTCGCCGCCGCAGGCGCGGTCGGGGCCACAAGCGCGGAGGGCGTGGGCGTTCCGGCGGTGAAGCGACGTCCGAGATCGATCTCGCGTCGCTTCCGGAGCCGAAGGACGACACGGAGCGCGCGGCACGCCGGCTCGGCATTCCGAAGCTGCACCCGGAGCAGGAAGCGGGGATCAACGCCGCTCTCGAGGGCTCCGACGTCCTGATGGTCTTGCCGACGGGCTTCGGCAAGTCGGCCGTCTACCAGACGTTGTCGATGCTGCTGCCGAAGCCGGTGGTTCTCGTGTCGCCCCTTCTCGCTCTGCTCCGCGATCAGCACGAGAAGCTCATCAAGTACCAGATCCCGTGCGTGCGCCTTGACGGGACCGTCCGCGGCAAGGCGCGCACGGAAGCACTCGAGCGGATCCGCGAAGGCGGTTCGTTGCTGGTGATGACGACTCCCGAGACCCTCGGGTCCGACGCGTTCGCCGAGGTGATCGCGGCGTCGGGGATCTCACTGGCCGCGATCGACGAGGCGCACTGCATCTCGGAGTGGGGCTACGACTTCCGTCCGGCCTACCAGCGTTTGGGAGAGCGCCTGCGCGCTTTCGGCGCGCCTCCCCTCATGGCGCTCACCGCCACCGCCACCGAGAAGGTGCGCGAGGACATCGTTCGCTTCCTCGGGATGCGGGAGCCGGAAGTCGTCGCGAGCTCCCCGCATCGCTCGAACCTCGCGTTCGAGGTGATGCTGTGTCGCGACACGACGGCGCGGCTTCGCGCGCTCGCACGCCTCGCCCAGAGGCTCCGCCGGCCCGGAATCATCTACTGCACCACCACGCGTGAGGTCGACACGGTCTACGCGATGCTCATGAAGCTGGGCATTCCCGCGCACCGCTACCATGGCAAGATGAACGCCGGCGACCGCAACGCTCAGCAGGAGCTGTTCATGAAGCCGGGCCGTCGCACCGTGATGGTGGCGACGAGCGCCTTCGGCCTCGGCATCGACAAGCCCGACATCCGCTACGTGGTGCACCAGCAGGCTCCGGCTTCCCTGGAGCAGTACGTTCAGGAGGCGGGTCGCGGCGGCCGCGATGGAGCCAAGTCGAACTGCATTCTCCTGTACGATCCCGAGGACCGTGGCACGCACGAGGCGTTGCTGTCACGAAGCCGGTTGCGTCCCGAGCAGCTCTACCGCCTCGGGCGGGCGCTCGCCGCGTGGGCCGGCGAAGGCCGTACTCCGGACGTCCCCTCGCTCGCGCTCTCGGCCGAGCTCGGGGATCGGGCGACGACGGCTCTCCTCGTCCCCATCGAAGAGGCCGGCATCATCGAGTTCGACGATCAGAACGTGGTGGTCACCGTTCCGCCCGAAGAGGTCGAGGATCGCGTGAGCAGCCTGGCGGGGCAGTTCGAGAATCTGCGTACGCAGGATTCCCGCCGTCTCGACTCGATCGCCGACTACGCGAACAGCACGGAGTGCCGAGCGACCTACCTTCGAAGCTACTTCGGCGAGGACGACGGCGAGCCGTGTCACCTCTGCGACGTCTGTCGGGGACGGCCCGAGCGTCCATCGACGTTCTTCCAGGCCATCGCCGCACCCCCGAAGCGGGGCAAGAAGCGGCGCGGCCGCGGGCGCAATCGGAAGAAGGGAGACAAGGGTCGCGGAGATCGGTCGCGTCCGCAGAAGGGCGGCGACGGCGCGCAGCAACAAGCGCAAGCCGCGGGCCAGGAGGGGCAGCCGGGCGGCTCGCGCCGATCCCGTCGGAACCGTCGGCGGAGAAGGCGTGGGCGCAACGCCGGCTCGAACCCGGCCCCTCCGCAGGCGCAGGGCCAGCCACCGCGCACGGAGGCGCCCGCACAGGTTGCCGGCGGATCGGCGTCCGACGCCGCGCCGGCTCTACCGGCGTCGCCGGCGAGTGCTTCCGCAACGTCCGCGGCTCGCGACGCGGTGTCCGGGCGGACCAACGTTGCGCCCAGCGGCGCGCCGAAGGAAGGTGTCTCCCCCGCCCCGACGAAGCCCGACGCATCCGTGACTGCCGACGTGGGGTCGGTCGAGCCCGTCGCGGCACCGGCGGCCAGGAAGAAAGCGGCCGCGAAGAAGTTGTCGGCGAAGAAGACCACCGCGAAGAAAGCGGCGGCGTCGGGATCGGCCGACGGCGCGGCCACGGAGAAGGCGGTCGCCAAGAAGCCCGCGGCCAAGAAGACCGTGGCGAAGGTCGCCACGGCGAAGAAGACGGCCGCGAAGAAAGCGGCGAGCAAGAAGACGGTGACGGCCAAGGCGTCGAGCGCGAAGAAGACGACCGCGAAGGCGACGACCAAGAAGACCGCCGCGAAGAAGACGACCGCAAGAGCCGCGGCGAAGAAGGCGACGGCGAAGAAGACCACGGCGAAGAAGGCGGTCGCGAAGAAGACCGCGGCGAAGAAGACGACGGCCAAGAAGACCGTCGCCAAGAAGACCGTCGCGAAGAAGACCGCTACGAAGAAGGCTGCGAAGCCCGCCGACGCGTGACCCGCGCCTTCCGGGTCGCCACCGTGTCTCCACCGTCCGATCCTTCGCGAGAGAGCCGGACCCACCTTCTGTGGGACATCGTCGGCGAGGGTGCCACAGGGCGCGCGCGCGAGCCCGCGCTCCTCGGCGGCGCGGTCCGCCTCACGTACGGCGAGGTCGCCGGGGCGGTCCGCCGCGGCGCGGGGGAGATCGACCAGAGGTTCGCCCGGGGCAGCCGGCTCCTGATCGCGGCGTACGATCAGATGGCCGTCGCCGTGGCGTTCCTCGCGGCGCTGCAGTCGCGCTGCGTTCCGCTCCTCGTCGATCCGCAGTCTCCATCGGACCTCGCCCGGGTCGCTCGGCGTTGGGACGTTCGCGGGTTCTTGGGCGACCCGGACCTGGTCGGCGAGCTCGGTGACGTCTTCGGGCTCGACGACGTGCGTGCCTGGATCGCGTCCGGAGCGGACGGACCCGTCCGGTGCCCCGCCGTCGCCGCTCGGGAGCCGGCGTTCTGGACCTTCACGTCGGGCACGACGGGAGAGCCTCGCGCGGTCATCCACGGCCACCGCGGGCCGAGGGCGGCCTTCGAGGCGTTCGGACGTGGCGTCGTCGGGCTCCGTTCCTCGGATCGCACGGCGTCGACGGCGGGGCTGCCGTTCGTCTACGCCCTCGGGAACAATCTCCTCTTCCCGCTTCTCGCCGGGGGCGCGGCGATCCTGCCCTCGGATCTCCTGCTGCCCACGGTCTTGGGGGAGATCCGACGTTGGGAGGCCTCGATCCTCGTGAGCGGACCGTGGTCGCTCGAGGCGATGGCTCGGCTCGCGGACCGCCGGGGCTGGGGAGACGCACTCCGGGCGCTCCGGCGCGTTCTGTCTGCGGGAGAGCCTCTCGCCGAGGCGGTCTTTCACCGCTGGAGGGAGACGTTCGGCCAATCGCCGATCGACAACCTCGGGTGCACCGAGATGTTCAACTCGTTCCTGTCGCCGCGGCCGGACGAGGCGGCGCCCGGCAGTCTCGGACGCGTGGTCCCCGGCTTCGAGGTGCGCGTCGGCGGGCGGGTGCCCGCCCCGGGTGGGCGGGGCGCCCTCGAGGTGCGTGGCCAGAGTCGCGCGATCGGGCTCTCGCGGGCCGGAACGAACGCCATCGAGTCGGCGAGGGGCGACTGGTGCGCGACCGGAGACGAGGTCGAGGTCGACGAGGAAGGACGCTTCACGTTCCTCGGTCGCCTGGACGATCGCTTCAAGGTGCGCGGCCAGTTCGTGCGGCCGGCCGAAGTGGAGAACCACCTGCGCCGCGTCGCGGGGGTTCGAGAGTGCCTCGTCGCCGCGGACACCGACGACCGGGGCCTGGCTCGTGCCGTCGTCCATCTCGTTCTCGACGACGGTGCCGACGCGAACTCGGTCCTGCGCGGCGTCGGCGCGGCCGCGCGCGAGGTGATGCCGGCCGCGGCGCGCTCGATGCGAGTCGCCCGCGCCCGATCTCTCCCGCGCAGCGCGCGGGGGAAGCTGCTCCGATGAGACCACGACCGGACCCCGGGAGCGACCTCTGTCCCGCGCGAGGGCCACGGAATGCGGAAGCCCGTCGCCCGTCGGAGCGGACCCGTCAGCCCGTCCGCTCTCCGAAGTTCACGATCCCACCGCCGTCCGCGGCGAACTCCCCGAGCACGTCCTCGAACGGTCGTTGGTCGATGACCTCGAACTGGCTCGTCTCGAGAGGAAAGCGCGCGCCGTCGTCGGTGTAGGGAGTGACGGAGGCGGATCCGGCGGAGAGGACGGTGCAGATCGGAACGAGCTTGTGCTGGACCTCCTTCGGCTCGCGCGTCGTCAGGACGATCTTTCCGTCCGGCACGGTGAGAGCCAGGAGGGACACGAGCCGCACGAACTGATCGTCCGTCGCGCCTCGCGGTTCGGCACCGCCCGCCGTGAGTCGGAGGCGCGGAACCGAGAGGTAGACCTCCATGCCCGAGGCGAGGAGGTGCTGCGTGTGCAGGATGAGTGCCGTGAGCTCGAAGGCGAGATCCGGGTTCAGTCCGATGAGGATGCCCGGGTTCGCGATCCGCATGCCGGCTTCGCGCGCCCGGTCGAAGTTCTCCAGGCGGCGATCGTAGTCGGCGCGCGGATTGTCCGCGCTGCGACCCATGAAGCGACCGTAGTACTCACGGGAGTAGGTCTCCTGGAACGTGCACATGGTGACCTTCGGTGCGACCGAGCCGTCCGGGGCTCGGGAGACGCCGTCGAGGAGCGCGTCGATCTCCTGGGGATCGAGTGAGCCGATGTTGATCAGCACGTGGCCGAACCCGAGCTCCTCGGTCGTTCGGAGGGCACGATTCACGAACTCTATCGCCCATCCGCGTCGCTCGGAGCGGTACTCGCCGGTCAGGAGTGCGACCGCATTCATGCCACGTCGCTTCAGCGTCCGGAGTTGATCTTCGACCTGCTCGGACGATGCGGTTTCCCGCACGAGTGCGCGGTTGTCGCGCCGCATCCCGCACATCCGGCATTCCGCATCACACGTGTTCGTCATGTAGAGCGGCGAGAAGGTCTCGAGGGGCAGGCCCCGTCGCGACTGCGCGCGACACGCCGCGCGGTAGATCACGTCGGTGTCGATCGACGAGCACCACAGGGCCACGGCGTCGCTCGGTGACGGCGGCACGCCGTCCGCCGCGGCGTGCAGGAGCGCCTGAAGCGACCCGGCATCGTCGGGCGAGCTCGCGCGCGCCCGCGCGTCGACGATCATGGCGTCGATCCGCTCGGCGTCGAGCTCGAAGTGCTTTCGCCCGGCCCCCACGTCTCGAAGATCTAACCTCGCGCGGCGAGAAGGGTCAATCCGTCGCTCGAAGGGGCTCAACGGATCGGCAGACGCCAGGACGTGACGGCCACCGGTCCGTCGGACCCCTCGACCAGGATCAGCTGCCGATCGGCGTCCAGGTCGGTGAGACGGTCCACCCGGCCCGACGGCCAGCGGATCTCGAGCGCGTCGACGTGATCGACCTCGCCGAGGCCGAAATGCTGGATCAGGCTCGACGCGGAGAGGTAGCTCGATCCAGCGTGCACCTCGCGGACCTGCATGCGCCCGCCGGCTTCCAGCGACAGACGGGCACCGACCGCGTCACGATTGCTCTCCGTGCCGACGAGCTTGATCTCGAGCCAGTGCTCGCTTCCCCCGAGGTTTCGCAGAAGCTGGGCCGGTTGCGCGTAGTTGCGCAGAAGGATGTCCACGAATCCGTCCTGGTCGTAGTCGAAGACGGAGAGCCCACGACCGTCCTCGACTCGATCCGCCCCATTGGGACGGGCGGTGTCCGAGAACGTGCCATCGCCGTTGTTCCGGAACAGGCAGTTGCGCTCGTAGCCGTTCAGGCTGTGTTGCCCGATGTCGACCAGCTGCCCCGTGGTTTGATCTTGGCGCCGACCGACGCCATCGAACATCTCCAGTCAAACGTCGTCGAGCAACGGCCCGGAGATGAAGCCGTTCACCGCGTAGATGTCGAGCAGACCGTCGTTGTCGTAGTCGAGGAACTCCGCACCCCAACCCCACTGACCGTCGCGGATTCCCGCGGTGTCGCTGACGTCCTCGAAGGTGCCGTCGCCCTGGTTTCGCAAGAGGGTCGAGCCGCGGGTGAGCTCGTCGGTCACGTCGTCGACGACGTCGCGAGGAACCCACCCCAGATACCACGGGAGCGGTGTCGGATAGTCGGGATGGAACATCGCCCAACGCGAGTTCGCGTACATGTTGGAAACGAACAGATCGAGGCGGCCGTCGGCGTCGTAGTCGCCCCACGTGATGCCCATCGCTGCGCCGCGATCGAGCACGCCGGCTTCCTCCGCGACGTCGGTGAAGGTGCCATCCCCCTCGTTGCGGTACAGAGCGTTGGTCCCGAACTCGTTGCCCACGTAGAGGTCGGGATCGCCATCCCCGTCGAAATCGCCCCACGCGCCGGCGAGCCCCCATCCCCGTTCGGCGACACCGGCCTCTTCGGTGACCTCTTCGAACGTACCGTCGCCTCGATTGCGGTAGAGGCTGTCCTGGATACCGTTGCGGGCGTTCCAGCTGGGGCTGGGTGCGGACTTCTCGTGATCGCCCATGCGGACGACGTACACGTCGAGGAAGCCGTCCCGATCGTAGTCCGCGACCAGCGGCATGCTCGACCACGTGCTGGGCGCGATGCCCACGATGTCGGTCTGATCCACGAACTGCCCGCAGCCCTCGTTCAAGAAGAACCGCTGCCCCAGCAGGCCCGAGATCCACAGGTCGGGGTCGCCGTCGTTTTCCGCGTCGAAGAACACGATTCCCGAGCCGGAGATGGGGAGCGTCGGCGGGAGCCCGACCTCGTCGTTCACGGGCAGGAACGAGCCGTCGGCCGCGTTGCGGTAGAGCGTGACGTGATTCGTGCTCAGGAGGGCGAGATCCTCGTAGCCGTCGCAGTCGAAGTCGGCGACGGCCGAGCCCGACGAGGCCGCCATCTCGCCGATGAGGCGGAACCGCGGTGAGCCGGAGAGGTCGTGAACGTCGTTCAGACCCGCCATCGCCGTCGCGACCGCGAAGCGGGGCCGGCTCGAGTCGAGCATCTCGCGAGCCTCGATGGTCTCGCGGGTCACCACCCACTCGCCGCCGCGTCGGTCGATGTGCAGGAGCGCCTCTTGCTCGAGAAAGCGCGACTCGCCCCCCGGGGCGGTGCCGCGCACGACGAAACGGGCCTCCGTCGGATAGCCGTCCTGGTTGGACTCGTCCCAGTGGATGCGGTGGATCCGAACCTCGGCCTTCTCGATCTCGGCGAAGAGGTCGACGAGCCGCTCGTAGCGCTCGCGGATCGACTCGGTGCCTTCGGTCTCCCAGCGCGTGCGACGCTCCTCGAAGTCGCCCGAGACGTCGGCGGGCGACGACCAGGTGATCCCGTCGCCGACCTCGAGGTCGTAGTTCCGCAGGATCGTGTCGACGTCGCGCGACTTGATGTCGCCGGCGAGGTGGCGGTGAATCGCCGAGTTGATCGGATCGATCTCCGTCTTGCGCGTCTTCTCCCACTGCTCGACGGAGGCGAAGCAGCCGGGAAGGGAAGCGAGCGCGGCGACGACCAGGAGTGCTCGGCACGTCATTCCACTCACGCTAGCATGTCGAGCACGACAGGCACGAGGATGCCGCTGCGACCACTTCCGGGCACCACGACGCGCTCGATCGTCGACCGCTCGATTCCCGGGGCGTGGCGGTTGCGAAGGGCCAGGACCGCGAGCGCCGCGATCAAGACGCCGCGGGAAGGCCAGTCGCCGACGAGATCGTCGAAGCGGAGGTAGCCGGGTGGAGCCCCCTGGTGCGCACCGAGAGACGCCAGGAAGGCCCGATCCAGAGCATCACGCGGTACCGTTCCGTTCGCGCCGCCGAACACCGCGGAGATCGGGCGGCTCGGGGCCTGCGCGATCCTCTCGACCATCTCCCGTGCGGCGCGCTCCGGCTCGGGGGCGAGGTACGGGCTGCACTCGATCGAGCCGAGGCCCACGCGAGACACGACCGCGTACGCGGCATGGCCGCGCGCTCGCGCGTCGGACGCTCGCTCGAGGACGAGCGCCGCCGCTCCCTCCCCGGGGATCAGCCTGCCGCGGCGGGCGTCGTCGCGCGCCCGATCCGGTGCCGTCTCGGGTGCGAGGAGCCGACGCTCGCGCAGAGCGCCGAGGTAGACGGCCCCGAACTCGTCGCCGCCGGCCGCCACCACGCGGTCGCAGAGTCCGCCGTCGAGCAGATCCAGGGCCGTCGCGATCGCGACCTCGCCCGAGGCTTCGTGCTCCGACACGCTCACGTTCGGGCCCCGAAGCGAGAGCTCGATGGCCGCGTACCCGCCCGACGCGTTGAGCACGAGATTCGGAAACAGGATCGGCTGGCCGGCCGCGGGGCCGCGGTCGAAAACGCGGTCCATGTACCTCTGCGTCTCCCGCTGGTTCCCGAAGCACGACCCCACCACCAGCCCGGTCCGGATCTGGGTCTCTTCGTCGTTCAGGTCGAGGCGGGCGTCCGCGACGGCCTGCGTCGCGCTGGCCACGATCATGCGCGAGCACCAGTCCATCCGCCGCAGGTGCGGGGATCGGACGTGTTGCTTCGGATCGAAGCCGCGAACGAAGCCGGCCTTCCCGACCGGTGGGAGCGAGATGGGGTCCACGCCTCGTGCCAGTCGGGGGTCGCCGTTCCCGAGGTGCCGCACTCCGCTCGAGCCGCGCGACCAGTGATTCCACACCTCTTCGGCACCCGTGCCGAGCGGGCTCACGAACCCGAGGCCCGTTACGACGATCGGGTCGGTCACGCGCGCTCCAGGACGAGGCTGCAGTTGTTGCCGCCGAAGCCGTAGGAGTTCGAAGCCGCCCGCTCGAGCCGGAGAGCGCGCGCCGGCCCGCGCACGAGGTCGAGGGCGCATTCGGGATCGGGGTTCTCGAGGCCGACCGTGGGCGGCACGAAGCCGCCGCGAAGCGCCAGGATGGTCGCGACGGCTTCGATCGCTCCGGCCGCGCCGAGCGTGTGGCCGAGGAGACCTTTGGTCGACGAGACGGGCGGTTCGGCGGCGCGGTCGCCGAAGACGGCGTGCAGGGCTCGTGCCTCGCACGCATCGTTCTGGGGGGTCCCGGTCCCGTGCGCGTTCACGTAGTCGATCGCGTCGGGGCCGAGTCCGGCGTCGGCGAGAGCTCCTTCGAGCGCTTGCCGCGCGCCGCGGCCGTCCTCGTGCGGTGCGGTGGGGTGCGTCGCGTCGCACGACAGTCCCGCGCCCCGGACGAAGGCGAGGACCGACGCACCCCGCGCTCGCGCGTGCTCTTCGTCCTCGAGAACGAGGGCGGCGGCGCCCTCACCGAGCGTCAGTCCAGCGCGGTCGCGGTCGAACGGGCGACACGGCTCGGGAGCCATGGCCTGGAGCGCGTGGAAGCCCGAGTACGTCATTCGGCAGAGCGCGTCCGTTCCACCCGCCACCACGACGTCCGCCCGTCCCGATCGGATCCAGCCGAGACCCATCGCGATCGAGATCGCGCTGCTCGAACAGGCCGTCGACGGCGCGACGCGAGGACCGAACGCTCCGATGGACGCTGCCACGACGTCGGTCGTCGCTCCCACCGTGGCCGCGAGGAGCCGCGGTCGCCAGCGTCCCGCCGGGGCGGGGCTCCGGCGGGTCTCATAGTACGCCTCGGTCTCGAGCATGCCGCCGGTGGAGGTTCCGATCGACGTACCGATCCGACGTCGGTCGAGCTCCCCCGGGTCGATGCCGCTCCCCCGGAGTGCCTGTTCGACGGCGAACATCGCGAGTCGGTCCGACCGGGACGCCCGTCGGGCCGCGGCGCTTCCGAAGAGGGACGACGTCGGGATCCGCTCGACCTGTCCCGCGATTCGCACGCGAAGCCCTTCGGTCGAGAACAGGTCCACGTCTCGGAAGCAGTGCGTGGACCCGTGCAGAGCGGCTTCGAGATCGGCCGTTCCGGGCCCGGCGGCGGTGATGGCGCCGATGCCGGTGACGACGGCGCGTCGAGTGGCGTCGCGGGCCATCGCTCAGCGCATCGTGAGGCCGCCGTCGACGACCAGGGTGGTTCCGGTGACGTAGCGGGCTCGTTCCGACGCGAGAAAGGCGATCGCGTCGGCGATTTCGTCCGGGTCCGCGAACCGACCCATCGGGATCCGCGCGGCTTCTTGGCTCCGTGCCTCCTCCGCGAGATCGGTGACCAGCTCGGTGTCGACCCACCCGGGGCAGACGGCGTTCGCGGTGATCCCGTGGCGCGCCGATTCTGCGGCAAGCGTCTTCGTGAGAGCCACGAGCCCGGCCTTCGCGGCGGCGTAATTCGCGGCGCCGGGCTTGCCGAGAAACGCCGCCGGCGAGACCACGTTGACGATGCGACCCCATCGGCTACCGATCATCGATCGAAGCCCGGCGCGGGCGCACAGGTAGGCCCCGTTCAGGGAGACGTCGAGAACCTCGCGCCAGGCTTCGGGTTGCAGCATCATGACGAGGGAGTCTCGCGTGACCGCGGCGTTGTTGACGAGAATGTCGATCCCACCCCATTCGGTCTTGAGAGTGCGGAACATCTCGTCCACGGCCTTCGGATCTCCGACGTCTGCGAAGCAGCCGAGCGCTCCCTCGATCCGCCCGACCGCGGCGTCGAGGCGCTTTCGCGAATGGCCCGCGTTCAGGGCCACCCGGACGCCCTCGGCCGCGAGCCGCTTCGCTACGGCGAAGCCGATGCCCCGGCTCGCGCCCGTGACGAGCGCTCTCTTTCCCGAAAGCTCGAGATCCATGCCGACGATCACCCCGGACCAGCGAGGCTCAAAGAGCATCCTCGCGAACGGGTGCCTCGGGAGCAACCGTGGCTGATGCGCTCTGGCAGCGGTTCGAGGAGCTCCGCCGCGCCGAGCCGGGAGCGGACGCGATCGTGGACGTCGACGGCGGGAGAGCCCTGTCGCGGGACGAGCTCGCCAGACTCGTCGACGCGTGCGCACCGGCCGTGCGCTCTTCCGCGTCGGAGGACGGCGTGGTCGCGGTCCAGTCGGCGAACGCGCCCGAGCTGATCGCGGCGGTTCTCGCGGCGTGGAGGGATGGGCTCGTCGCCCTCCCGATCGACCGCGAGCGGTCGATTGGCGACGTCGAGGCCCTCGCCGAGGCGCTGGGCTTGCGCGTCGTTCTCCGCGGAGCCGACCTCGTACCGCACCGTTGCGCGCCGTCCGCCGTCCGTCTCGGCCTGGCGGCGGGCACCTGCCTGTTGAAGCTCACCTCGGGCTCGACCGGGGAGCCGCGTGCGGTGGCGGTGGCCGAGGACGCCCTGATCCGGGGGATTGCGCAGATCTGCTCGACGATGGGGATCGGACCGGGGGACCGGAACCTCGCGACGCTACCGCTCGCGCACTCGTACGGCTTCGACAACGTCCTCGGAACCCTCGCGTATGTCGGGATTCCCGCCGTTCTGGTCTCGGACCTGGTGCCGCGGCGGTTGTTCACCGTCGTTCGGGAGACGGGCGTCACGGCCTGGCCCGGGGTCCCCCTGCTGCTCGATCTCCTGACCCGCTCGGGCGCATCGGGCGAGGGGCCGCTGGGGGCGCTACGCCTCGTGATCTCGGCGGGTGCGCCGCTGCCGGTCGCGACCCGGGAGGCGTTCGCGCGCCGCTTCGGTTTGCGGCCACGCACGTTCTACGGGGCGACGGAGTGCGGAGGAATCGCGTTCGATCGCGAGGGTACGCCGGACGTTCCCGAGGGGTGCGTCGGCTCGCCGCTCGACGGCGTGACGGTCGACCTGGTCGACGTCGAGGACGGAGTGGGGCGCATCCGGGTGCGGAGTGCCTCCGTTGCGTCGGGAACCCACCCGCGGCCGACGCCCGATCTCTCTCGCGGGGTCCTCCTCGCCTCCGATCTCGGACGGATCGACGAGCACGGACGGCTGCACCTCCTCGGGCGCGTCGGGGAGTTCGTGAAGATCCACGGGCACAAGGTGCACCCGGTCGAGGTGGAGCGCGTGATCCGGTCGCTGCCCGGCGTTCGCGACGTGACCGTCGTTCCGTACGAGCGGTCGCACGTGAGCGAAGGCCTGCGCGCGATCCTGGCCGTCGAGCCCGGGGTGGACCGCGCTCGGATCGTGCGTGGTTGCGAAGCCGTCCTGCCGCCGTACAAGGTTCCCCGCAGCATCGAGCTGCGCGACGAGCTGCCGCGAAACGAGCGGGGGAAGCTGGATCGCCGCCGCCTCTGAGGCAGTGCCGTCAATGATCGAATACGGATCCCAGGTCGAGGTGCGGTCGGATGTCGAATCGGCGGTGCAGCGCTTGAATCGTCTCGAAGAGCCAGAGTCTCGCGCGCAGTTCGAGGGTTCCGGGACCCATCCCGGCGAAGACGCTGTTCAGTGCCGGGACGATGCCGCGGAGAATCGGCGCGTTCGAGGGTTGGAGCAGTAGGTCGACGAACTCGGGCCGGTAGAACGAGTCGATCAATCGCCAGTAATACCGTGTGGTCCGCTCCTGGTCGATGCGCCATTCGTCGAGGATCGCGGTGCTGCGCGCGGGAGAGGCGAGGCAGCGTCGTAGAGCGTCGGCGGCCGACTCGCCTCCGCGCATGGCGAGCCAGACGCCCGTCGAGAAGATGGGATCGAGAAAGGCCGACGCGTCGCCGATCGTGATCGCTCCGTCGCGGACGACCGCTCCGCAGCTGTAGGAGTAGTTGCTCGTCGCATGGATCGGCGAGACGCGGGTCGCATCGGCGAGGCATTCCCGCCAGACCGGGGTGTGCTGCAGCGCGTGCTCCAAGGCGAGCTCCGGTGTCCGGGACTGCGCTCGAAGAGCGTCGCCCTGGACGACGAGTCCGACGCTGGTGAGATCGTCCGCCAGCGGGATCATCCACAGCCAGCCGTCGCGACGCACCGTGAGCCGTACGTCGCCCGCCGTGGGGCCGGACTCGCGGGGCACGCCGTGGTAGTGGGCGTACACCGCGGCGCGGCGATGCCCGCTCGCCATCTCTTTCGTTCCGCGCGACCGCGCGAGGAAGGTGTCGCGGCCGCTTCCATCGACCAGGTGGCGGGCGCGCACCTCGACGACACCGTCGGGCCCCGCGGCGCGGACGATCCAGGAGTCGGCGTCTCTCCGGGCCTCGGTGACCTCGTGTGCTTCCCGCACCTCGGCTCCGGCCCCGGCGCACGCGCGCAGAAGGACGTCGTCGAAGGTCGAGCGGACGACCTGCAGAGCACGCGGTGCACAGGGGAGGAGGCCGTCGGAGAAGCGGATCCGGACGGCGGGGGAGCCGGTCGCGGTCGACAAGCGGGCCCCGTACTTGGGAACGCTGCCCCCGCGCTCGAGGGTCTCGCGAACTCCCAGACGCTCGAGCAGGGGCATGTTCGCGGGAAGGAGGGACTCCCCGATGTGGAAGCGCGGAAACCGTTCGCGTTCGAGCAGCACGACGTCGTGGCCCGACCGCGCGAGCAGATGGGCGGCGGTAGACCCGGCAGGGCCTCCGCCGATCACGACGGCGTCGCAAGTACGCATCCGAGTCTCCCCGTACAGATCCGAGGCGCGACGGGAAATGGGCGATCTTTTCTTTTCCTCGGGCTCGTGATTGGGTCCGCGCCGATGGGGGACCAGAGCATCTCTTCGGCGCGGGGACACCGGCCCCGGCCGTTCGCGTGGCGGCTTCCGAACGTCGTGGCGGACACCGCCGACAACTGGGCCCTGTACGACAGGTTTCTCGATCTCGCCGAGTCTCATCGTTGGAAGATGTCGGACATCCGACGAGAGATCGCGACGGTCGACCCGAAGATCCTGACCGAAGCCGATCGCAAGGTCGTCGACTGCATCGGCGAGATCGCGATCGTCGAGGGCAACGCTCCGACGATCGTCGTGAACCAACTCTCGGTCATGCTCTTCGATGCGGAGTTCGCGGCGTGGGCGACCTATCAGGTGGGGGAGGAGTCGAAGCACTTTCACGTCGTGCGCCACTACTGCGAGCACGTCGGGCACGAGATGGCGGCGGAGCATACCGAGGCGGGCGTCGTTCGGAAGCAGAAGGCGTTCGATCCCGAGGAGTACCGGAACGAGCACTGGGTCACGCTGGTGAATCTGCTCGGGGAGACGCTCAACGTGCACCTCTATCAGCAGCTCTCGAAGATCGCCGACGAACCGGTGCTGAAGAGCCTGCTGCATCGGATCTCGCTCGACGAGCGACGGCACCAGCAATGGTTCGTCGCGTACTTCGAGAAGCGCGCTTCGACCGATCCCGGCTACGTCGCGGGGGCGCTCGCCGCGCTTCGCGAGATGATCGGGATCGATGCTCCGCCCGAGAGGAACGCACAGCGTCACCAGGGGACGGGTTCGGTCAACTACCTGCAGGCCACCGAGAAGGTCCTGCGCCACGGATTCTCCCTGCCGATCATCGCGCGCACGCTCCGCGAGCAGTGGCAGATCCTCGAGTCGTGCTTCGGTGACGAGCTGAACGTCGACAGACGTCAGTTCATCGCACGACAGACGGCCCGCGCGAGCGCCATCCAGGAGCAGCTCGCCTAGACCGCATCGGAGAGCGCACCCCGGAGCTTCGGGCCTCCGGGAGCCGATCTGGGCGCACGGCGTCGATCTCGGCCGCACCTGGCTCGTTCGGCACGCGACACGCTATCCTTCCGGTCATGGCTCACGACGTCGTGTTGATTCCCGGGGATGGCATCGGTCCCGAGGTCTCCGAAGCGGTGCGCCGCGTGCTCGAAAAGGCAGCGGCGCCCATTTCTTGGGAGATTCGCCAGGCCGGTGTCGCCGCGCTCGAGGACGGCGAGGACGTCCTTCCGGACGAGACGCTGGATGCGATCCGGCGAACCGGAGTGGCCCTCAAGGGGCCCTGCACGACTCCGGTGGGGAAGGGCTTCACGTCGGTCAACGTGAAGCTCCGCAAGACGCTGGATCTCTATGCGGCGGTGCGCCCCGTCCGGAACCTGGCGGGCGTGGCGAGCCGGTACGCGGACGTCGATCTCGTCGTGGTTCGGGAGAACACCGAGGGGCTGTACAGCGGCGTCGAGAACGAGATCACCGACGGCGTGGTCACCAGCCTCAAGGTCGCGACGAGTGCCGCGTGCACGCGGATCGCCCGGTGGGCGTTTCGCTACGCGCAGGCGCGTCAGCGTCGCAAGGTGACCGTCTTTCACAAGGCGAACATCATGAAGCTGACCGATGGACTCTTCCTGCGGTCGGCGAGCCGCGTCCACGAGGACGAGTTCCCGG
>JAUIFY010000097.1 GCA_030430245.1 bacterium
TCAGGACGAGGCCTCGGCGGGCTCGTCGAAGATCATCGTCTTGGCCTCGAGGTACGGGTGAAGCCCCTCCGTGCCGCCCTCGCGCCCGATTCCGGACTGCTTGAAGCCCCCGAAGGCGATCGTGAAGTCGGTCTTGAACGCGTTGTGGCCGACAGTCCCCGCGCGGATCCGTCGTCCGACGGAGTAGGCGCGTTCCGGGTCGTTCGTGAACACCGAGGAGTTCAGCCCGTAGTTCGTGTCGTTCGCGATGCGGATCGCGTGCTCCTCGTCGTCGGCCGGCAGAACGGTCAGCACCGGGCCGAAAATCTCCTCGCGTGCGATCGTGCTCGTGTTGTCGGCGCCCGCGAACACCGTGGGCTCCACGTAGTACCCGCGGTCGAGGTGCGCGGGGCGTCCGCCGCCGGTCGCGACGCGTACGCCCTCCTCGCGGCCCTTCGCGATGTACGATTCGACGGTGTCGCGCTGTCGCGCCATGGCGAGCGGTCCGAGCTGGGAGGACTCCTCGAACGGGTCACCGACCTTCACGCGGGCGATGCGGCCGGCAAGGGCGTCGACGAAGTCGTCATGGCGGTTCTTGCTCACGATGAGGCGGGTGAGCGACGAGCAGACCTGGCCGTTGATGGCGAGCGCACTCTGGGCGAGCGACTTCGCCGCCGTGTCGAGATCGTAGTCGTCGAGGATGATCGCGGGTGACTTGCCGCCGAGCTCGAGCGTGCACCGGGCGATCCGTTCGCCGCAGATCGAGGCGATGCGACGACCGGCCGCGGTCGAGCCGGTGAAGCTGATCTTGTCCACTGCGGGACTGGTGACGAGTCGTTCGGAGACCTCGCGCTCGGCCGTGAGGACGTTGTAGACGCCCTCGGGCAGGCCGATCTCCTCGCAGATCTCGGCGAGGAGGTACGGAGCCGACGGCGCCTCGGGGGAGGCCTTCACCACGACGGTGCAACCGCAGATCAACGCCGCTGCGGTCTTGTAGGCGACGAGCGAGTAGGGGGCGTTCCAGGGGATGATCGCCCCGACGACGCCCACGGGCTCGCGGACGAGGAGCGAGCGCTTCTTGTCTTGCGAGACGTGCGGCTCTTCCCAGGCGAACGATTCGGCGTAGCCCGCGTGCTCGCGAAACGTCAGCGGGGGCGCGTGCACGGCGCGCTTGGCGAGAGCGTGCAGGGCTCCGGACTCGCGCGTCCACGTCTCGGCGAGCGCGTCCGTCTTCGTCCCCCAGGCGTCCGCGATCTTCCGGAGCCATTCGGCGCGATCTTCGTGCGGCATAAGAGGCCACGGGCCGTCGTCGAAGGCGCGCCGCGCGGCCTCGACCGCCCGGTCGACGTCTTCCACCTGGGCCTCGGCGACGGAGAGGAAGACCTCTTCGGTTGCGCTGTCGCGGACGTCGATCCGGGCGGGGGACGAGGGCTCGAGCCACGTCCCTCCGATGAAGAATCGATCCGGGTGGCGGAGGTACCCGTTCCCGGTGGTGCTGGACATCGTTTCCCCCTTTGCGTGCCGAGAGGCGACGGCTGGATAGTGTTGACCCTCGAAAAAGTAGAGGGGTATTCTACCTCTCGCCCCATCGGGGTCAAGGTGAAAGGACTCGGACCATGGGTGATCGCATGAACGGATCCCGTCGCGGGGCGACGGTCTGCACGTTGCTCCTGGCGGCGCTGGCGCTGGGCTGCGGTGACGACGCGAGTGGACCGACGACGAGCCCGCCCGACGGTCCAGCGGCCGACGTGTCCGAGGAGCTCTCGGGTGGGAACGGGATCTTCCTGGGCTCGGCCGACGCGTTCACGGCGCCGGCCGGGTACGTCGACCACGAGTACGTCGCGGCGGGCACCGCCACCTCCTACGCGCCGGACGGAGTCTTGACGGACGACGGGCGGTGGCGCCTTCGTCCCGACGAAGCGGCCGCGTACCGAACGCGCATCGTCGTGCGCCGCCCGGCGAACGCGTCGGACGCCAGCGGGACCGTGCTGGTCGAGTGGTTGAACGTGAGCGGCGGGATCGATGCGAACCCGGATTACGCGACGCTGGCCGAGGAGATCGTGCGGCGCGGCCACGTGTGGGTCGGGGTGTCGGCGCAGCTGATCGGCATCGAAGGCGGGCCCGTGCTCGTCACGACTCCACTGGGCGAGGGGCTGAAGCGCCTCGATCCCGCGCGCTACGCATCCCTCTCGCATCCGGGCGACGGGTACGCCTTCGACATCTACACCCAGGTGGCACGCGCGGTGCGACGGGGCGGCGGGGTTCTCGGCGGAATCCGGCCCGGGGTCGTGCTCGCGGTCGGCGAGTCGCAGTCGGCGATCGCTCTCACCACCTACTACAACGGGGTGCAGCCCCGGACCGACGCTTTTGACGGCTTCTTCGTGCACAGCCGGGGCGCGACGAGTCTGCCCCTGGTCGGGCCGGGCGAGTTCGCGGACCTGGCCGGCTCGATCGGCGCCGCGCTTCGCCCCATCCTACGCACGGACGGCGACGCGCCCGTGATGGAGCTGCAGGCGGAAGGTGACGTGACCGGACTCCTGTCCTCGAGCGCCGTGCGCCAGGCCGACACGGATCGCTTCCGTCTCTGGGAGGTCGCCGGCACGGCGCACGCCGATTCCCGTCTCGTCGGGCAGGAGCTGCAGAGGCTTCTCGACTGCGGCGCGGAGATCAACGACGCGCCCTTCCACGTCGTGGCGAAGGCCGCGCTCCGTGCGCTCGAAGCGTGGGTGCGCACGGGCGCCGCGCCGCCCGAAGCGCCCCGACTCGAGTTGACGGACGACGCGACGCCCGCGGCGCGCCGCGATGCCGACGGAATCGCCCTGGGCGGGATCCGTACGCCGACCGTGGACGTTCCGGTCGACGTACTTTCGGGCGAGCCGGGCCCGAACCCGGACGTGATCTGTCTGCTCCTCGGCTCGACGACGCCGCTGTCGGCGGAACGGATCGCGGAGCTATACCCCTCGCGCGACGACTACGTCCGGCGCTACGAAGCGGCGACGGACCGCGCCATCGCCGCCGGCTTCGTTCTCGCGGAAGACCGCGGAGCGCTTCTCGGGTACGCGCGGCCGTCGCGGGTCGGTCCGTGATGCTGCTCGGCGGAAGCGGGGGAGGCGATTCATGAGCGCGGACGACGACGCGACGGTCGGAACGTCGACCCGGCACGGCGAGGCCTATTACGACCCCTACGACGTCGACATCAACGCCGACCCGTACCCGAACTTCCGCCGCCTGCGTGACGAGGCGCCCGTTTTCCACAACGACCGCTACGACTTCTGGGCATTGTCGCGCTGGCAAGACGTGGAGCCGGCGCTGACGAACTGGCAGACCTTCTCGAACGCTCGCAGCGACATCCTCGACATCATCAAGGCGGTCTCCGGGGCCGGCGTCCGACTGCCGAAGGGCGCCGTTCTCTTCGAAGACCCGCCGGAGCATACGATGCACCGCGGGCTCATGTCGCGCGTCTTCACGCCGCGACGGATGGAGGCCCTCGAGGACCGGGTGCGCGCGTTCTGCGTGCAGATCCTCGACGCGTTCGTCGGGGAGCGGCACTTCGACTTCGTCGCGGATCTCGGCAACGAGATGCCGATGAAGGTCATCGGGATGCTGCTCGGCATCCCCGAGTCCGAGCAGCCGGCGGTGCGCAAGAGATCGGACGAGATCCTCCGCACCCGGCCCGGCGAGCCGCTGCGCGTGCGCGAGGACCAGATCGCGGACGGTCGCATGTTCGGCGACTACATCGACTGGCGCGCGAAGCATCCCTCGGACGATCTCATGACGGCGCTGCTGAACGCCGAGTTCGAAGACGAGCGCGGCGAGCGGCGCACGCTCACCCGCGAGGAAGTGCTCACGTACACGCAGGTCCTGGCCGGCGCGGGGAACGAGACCACGGGGCGCTTGATCGGGTGGCTCGGCAAGGTCCTCGGCGAGCATCCCGATCAACGACGAGAGCTGGCGGCCGACCCGAGCCTCATCCCGGCCGCGATCGAGGAGACGCTGCGCTTCGAACCGACGGGACCACACCTCGCTCGCTACGTCGCGCGGGACTTCGAGTGCCACGGACGGACCGTGCCCGAGGGAAGCGCCGTGCTCATCCTCGTCGGTGCGGCCAACCGGGACGAACGCCATTGGACGGACCCCGACCGTTTCGACATCCACCGCGATCAGGGGCGGCACCTGACGTTCGGCTTCGGGTTGCACTTCTGCCTCGGTGCCTCCCTCGCGCGGCTCGAGGGGCGGGTGGCCATGGAGGAGGTGCTGCGCCGGTTCCCCGATTGGGAGGTCGAGCACGAAGGTGCGCGTCTGGCGCCCACGTCGACCGTCCGCGGCTGGGACTCGATGCCGGTGCGGCTCGGCTGAGCCGGCCGGGGCGTCCCTCTCGTGTCCGGGCGAAGGCCCGTTCGAGTCGGAGTCGCGTCTCGTCGTGAAGGCCGGCCACGCGACGCCGTGGGGGATCGTGCTTCTTCTGCGGTCAGGCGCTCTGCCGCTGCTCGTAGAGTCGAGCCCACTCCTTGCGGGATCGGATCGTGGTGTCGACGTCCGGCGACCGCGCGCGCAGCGCGCCGACCGTCGCCTCGTCCTTCGGGATCACGCGAAACGGATCGATGTCGAAGAACCGGCAGGTGTTGCCCCAGCTGATCTGGTGCATCTCGTCGTCGGTGCAGCCGGCGGAGTCCATCTCGTCGAGGAGCTGCTCCGCCGCATCCGGGAAGACGCAGTCGGAGTGTGGGAAGTCGCACTCCCACGCGATGATGTCCATGCCGATGTCGTGACGAACCTTCAGCGCGGTGCGGTCCGTGACGAAGCACGCCAGCGAGTGCTCGCGGAAGACCTGGCTGGGCAGCTTGCCGCCGAAGTCGTTCCCGAGCCACGTCTGGTTCTTGTAGTGCCGGTCGCAGCGATCGAGATAGAAGGGGATCCAGCCGATGCCGGCCTCGGACCAGGCGACCTTCAGGTCGGGATAGCTCCGCATCGCGGGGCCCCACAGGAGATCGTTGGCCGCGATCGCGGAGATCTGGGTCGCGAGGATGATGAAGTTGTCGATCGGTCCGTCCGGTGCGGTCTTCAGGGCGGAGAAGCCCTGGCCGATGTGCAGGCACATCACGACCTGCTCCTCGCTCGCGGCCTGGAAGAAGGGCCCCCAGTAGTCGACGTCATGGTAGCTCGGCAGCCCCATCAGGTGGGGTAGCTCGGGCATCGAGATCGCCTTGCAACCCTTGCGCGAGAGGCGGCGGACCTCGTCGGCGACGCCCTGCGGGTCCCAGACCGGCGCGATGCCGAGCGGGATGAACCGGCCGGGGTGGGCGGTGCACCACTCGTCGACGTGCCAGTCGTTGTAGGCCTCGAGCATGATCCGCGCGAGGTCGTGATCCTCGGACTCGTGGAAGAAGCGCGCGTTGAAGCCGGCGAACGACGGGAAGCACATCGAAGCCAGGATCCCATTGCGGTTCATGTCGCGAACGCGCTCGTCGACGTCGTACGCCCCGGGCCGCATTTCGGCGAAGGAGGCCGGCTCGAGGCCCCACTCCTCCCTGGGCCAGGTGACGACCGCGTTCAGGCCGACCGACGTCGCGGTCGCTCCCTGGAACATCCAGGTCTCGTTGCCGTTGTCGTCGATGATGCAACGCGGCGCCTCGCTCTTCCAGCGGTCGGGCACGTGGTTGGCGAACATGTCGGGCGGCTCGACGACGTGATCGTCGATGCTCACGAGAATCAGATCTTCGACTTTCATGGGAGGTGCTCCGTGTTGCGTGTCTCGTCGCGCGAACGCGCGCGTGCGGAGGACGGCGCGGCGGTCAGGTGAAGTCCGAGCCTCCGTCGACGTTGATGTTGGCTCCGGTCATGTAGCTGTTCCGCTTGGAGCCGACGAATGCGATCACCGGACCGATCTCGGACGGGTCGCCGGCGCGCGGAAGATGGGCGGGGTGGCCGAAGTCCTCGCGGATCCAGCGCATGCAATCCCCGAGGTCGCTCGGATCGAGTCCGCGCTCTTTCGGGAGGCCGGCCATCGCTTGGCGGAATCCTTCCGAGGCGAAGGAGCCCGGAGAGACCGTGTTGACGAGGATCTCCTCGGGGCCCAGAGCGAGCGACATGTTCTTGCTGACGCTGGTCATCGCGGACTTGGCCGCGGTGTACGCCGCGAGGATCGCCGTCTGCCGCTTCGTCGAGTGTGCGGAGACGTTCACGATCCGCGCCCACTCGGCCTTGCGCAGGAGCGGGAGGGCGGCGCGCGCGCACCGGACGGCGGCGAGTGCGCCGATCTCGAACGCCTCGATCCACTCCTCGTCGCCGAGTTGGTCGAACGTTCGCAGGCTGCCGCCGGTCGGACCGGCCGCGTTCACGAGGGTATTGAGCGCACCGAAGCGCTCTCCGATCTCGGCGAACGCGCGGCGGATCGCCTCGTCGTCGGAGAGGTCGGTCGAGATGCCGAAGGCCTCGGGGCTCCCGAGTCGCGCAAGCTCCCGGGCGGTCTCCTCGAGAGTCGCCCGCTCCCGCGCCAGGATTGCGACCCGCGCGCCGTCCTGAGCGAAGCACCGCGCCGCGGCGCGGCCCATTCCCTTCGACCCACCCTGTACGCAGACGGTCGCCCCCGCGAGTCCCAGATCCATCGTCGTTCTCCTCGGTAGAAAATGTCTACATGTTCTTGCCACGTGAGGCTGTCGAACGTAAGGGGAGGGCGTGGAGCCCTGCGAGTGGTCTCTGGCGGCGGCGAGCGACGTGATCGCTCGGGCCGCGTCCGAGCGCCCGATGTTGGTCTGGAAGGACGTCCGGCGGACGCACGGCGAGGTCGCGGATCGGACGCGTGGCCTGGCCCGGTTTCTGGCCGGTCGCGGACTCGGCGTGCGAAGAGAGGCGCCCGAGCTCCAGCGCTGGGAGTGCGGCCAGAGCACGGTCGCGCTGATCCTCTACAACGGTCCCGAGTACATCGAGTCCATGCTGGGATGTTTCCGTGCCCGCGTGGTGCCGATCAACGTCAATCACCACTACCGCCCGGAAGAGATCCGCGGCCTGCTCGAGATGGTCGATGCCCGGGCGGTGGTCTACCACCGTCGGCTGGGCTCGCTCGTCGGGGCGGCGGTGACGGGGCGCTCGCCGGTGCTGATCGACGTCGACGACGCATCGGGCAATGCGCCGCTCGATGGCAGCACCAGCTTCGAAGAGGCCGTGGCCTCGGACTCGCCCACGGATCTCCCGGTCCCGTCGCCCGACGATCTGTACGTCGTCTGTACGGGGGGGACGACGGGATCGCCCAAGGCGGTGCTGTGGCGGCAAGGCGACATCTTCGAGTCCGGTATGGGCGGCGCCGGGGTCGGCTCCCGTGAGGCTTTGAAGGCGCGCGTCGCGGCGGGGGGCAGCGTCTGGTTCGCGGCACCGCCGCTCATGCACGCGGCCGCTCAGTGGACGGCGTTCGCCGCTCTCCACGGGGGCGGGACGGTCGTCCTGCACGACGACTCGGTTCCCTTCGACGCGCGGCGGATTCTCGAGACCGTCGCGCGCGAGCGGGTGAATCTCGTCTCCATCGTCGGCGACGCGTTCGCCCGACCATTGATCGAGGAGCTGCGGCGTCGCGACCACGATCTGAGCGCGCTGGCGACGATCGCGACCGGTGGCGCGATCACCAGCGACTCGGTCAAGGAGGAGCTGCTCGAGCTCGTGCCACACGTCACGATCGTCGATGGATACGGGTCGTCCGAGACCGGCGGCATGGCCTTCGGGGCGTCGGCGCGTGGGCAGAAGGCCGCGTCGTTCGCACCGGGGGGCGGCGCGGCCGTGCTCTCTTCGGACCGGAGTCGGTTCTTGATGCCCGGAGAGGACGAGGTCGGGTGGACGGCGCGTCGGGGGCGGGTGCCGCTCGGCTATCTCGGCGACCGGGAGAAGACCGAGGCGACCTTTCCCATCATCGACGGACGGCGCGTTGCGGTCCCGGGGGACCGAGCGCGTCTGCTTGAGGACGGCACCATCGTCCTGCTCGGGCGGGACTCGATGGTGGTCAATAGCGGGGGCGAGAAGATCTTCGTCGAGGAGGTCGAGGAGGCTCTTCGCGCGCATCCCGCGGTCGCCGACGCGGTGGTCGTCGGGCGGCCCAGTCCGCGCTTCGGCGAGGAGGTCGTGGCGGTCGTCGCGTTTCGTTCGGGACAGGCGGCGGAGCCGGCCGCGCTGCGGGAGTTCGCGGCCGGCTCGATCGCGCGCTTCAAGTGTCCCCGGGCGGTCGCCGTCCGTTCGGACGTGCGACGGTTGCCGACGGGCAAGCCCGACTACGCGTGGGCGAGAGAGGTCGCGAAGGACGCGGTCTCGCTCGGCTGAGAACGAACCGCGTCGCGGGGGTTCACCGTTCGGGAACCTCGAAGTGCTCGCGGGCCATGCGGAACGCCTTCTTTGATCCGTGCTCGGCGCGCGTCTTCACGAAGTTGAAGTCGCCCTCGTCGAACTGGAGGTTCGTGCCGAAGGCGTGGAAGAGGTAGCTCGCCACCTCCTCGCCCTGGTAGCCCTGCAGCTGCTCGACGAGGCGGAACGCTTCCTTCGCGAGGACGATCCCGTCGGCCGGCATGCGGGCGGCCTTCTCGGCCCACCACTGCGCCCGCCGTTCGACCGACTCGTCGTCGATGACCTCCGTGAACACGGTGTGATTCTCGAGGCTCTCCGCCCGGATCGTGTCGCCCGTCAGGAGCAGGCGTCGCGCGAGCACGGGCCCGAGCCGGTAGAAGAACAGGTGCAGGGAGCCCAGCGCCGGTCCGAGGAATCGGGTCGCGGGCATTCCGATCTTCGCGTCGCGCGCCACGACCGAGATGTCCGCCATGAGGGCCATCTCGAGGCCGCCTCCCAGAGCGAAGCCGCGGACCTCGGCCACCACGACCTTCGGGTACCCCATCAGGCTGTGGTAGAAGCTGAACGTCTTCCGGTCGACGGACAGCCGACGTCGTTGGCTCGGTCGTCGCGAGCGACCCTCGGCGCGCTGGTCGGCCGCGTCGGCGCCGTACCACGAGTACGCGTTGCCCATGTCGGCGCCCGTACTGAAGACGCCGCCCTCCCCGCGGAGCAGAACGACCTTCACCCGGTCGTCCATCGCGAGCTCGTCGAGATGGGCGCCCAGCCGCTCGCGCATGGCCGGGTCGTAGGAGTTCTTGCGCTCGGGGTTGTTGAGGGTGAGACACGCGATGCCCGCGGCGTCGTCTCGTTCCAGCAGTACACGGTTGTCACTCACGCCCTGATCCTCCTGGCTGCGTTGACCCTAGATTAAGATCTAGATATTTACCAGCGAGAGGCGGCGAGGCCGTCAGATCATGGATTTTCGTCTCGACGAAGAGCAGATGGAGCTCCGCGATACGATCCGGCGGTTCTGCGCGACGCGATTCGCATCGGATCGGATCGGCGACCGCGAAGGGAGAGGCGTCGACCGCGACGCGTGGCGCGAGATGGCGGAGCTCGGGCTGTTCGGGCTGCTGCTCCCCGAGGCCGACGGGGGTGTTGGCACGGGCGTGGTCGAGGCCGCCGTCGCGTTCGAGCAGCTCGGCGAGCATCTCGCGACGGGTCCGATTCTCTGGACGGTCCTCGCCGCGCGTCACGTCGACGGAGCGGCGACCGGCGCTCGTGTCGTGACGGGCATCGAGAAGCGAGCATCGAACGACGACGGCGTGTTGCTGCTCGAGCATGGAGACGAGGCCGATGCCGTCCTGGTCGTGCGTCACGAGGGAGTCTTTCGTTGCGAGGCGACGGCCTTGGGCGTTCGTCGTTCGCTCCCGCCGTTCGATCCTCTCACGCCGGTGGTCCGTGTGGACCGTCTGCCGGAGGGAGAGCGCGTCGGAGATGCGGCGGCCGCCGCGGACGTGCGCCGCGGGGGTACGGTCTTGAGCGCGGCGCTCCTGGTCGGGATCGCCGAGGCCGCGTTGCAGGCGTCCCGGACGTACGCCCTCGATCGAGAGCAGTTCGGGGCTCCGATCGGCACGTTTCAGGCGATCCAACACATGCTCGCGGACATGTACGTGAAGGCCGCGCTCGCCCGGAGCTCGGTCTATGCGGCGGCGGCGGTGCTGGACGATCCCGCGGTCGGGGACGCGGACCGAGCCGGCTCCGCCGCGAAGCTGCTCGCCGGCGAGGCCGCGCGCGAGAACGCGCGCGCGGCGATTCAGATCCACGGCGGTATGGGCTTTACCTGGGAGATGCTTCCGCACTACCTCTTGAAGCGGGCGTGGGCGCTCGCGCACGTCTTCGGCGAGACCGAGGAGCACGCCTTCGCGCTGGGTGAGACGATGATGGATTCCGTGGCATGACGACCGCAGGCGAGACGGAAGGCGTGTCGATCGAGGTGCGGGGCGACATCCTGCACATCCGTCCGGATCGAGCTTCCCACAAGAACGCTCTCGACGCGGGCTCGATCGGCCGGATCGTCGAGGCGCTGGAGGCCGCGGCCACGGACGACGGGCTTCGCGCGGTTCTGCTGAAGGGCGCTGGCACGGACTTCTGCTCTGGCGCGGACTGGATCGCCTCCAACACCGGAGGGGAGCGGCCGCGCACGGGCAGCCTGCAGCGGCGGGTGCCTCTTCAGGCCCATCGCTTGATCGCGCTGCTGGTCGACATCCAGCTGCCGGTCGTGTGCGCGGTACGAGGGTGGGCCGCCGGTCTCGGCTTTCAGATGGCGCTCGCCGCCGACTTCACGGTCGCGGCGGACGACGCCGTCTTCTGGGAGCCGTTTCTCGAGCGCGGCTTCAGCGCCGACAGCGGATCGACCTGGCTCCTGCCCCGTCTGGTCGGGGTCGCGCGTGCAAAGGAGCTGTTGCTCCTCGGAAGGAAGCTGTCGGGGGCCGAGGCCGCGGAGTGGGGCCTGATCCACCGTGCGGTGGCGGCGGGAGAGGTCGAGACGGTGGCGGACGAGCTCGTCGCCCGCCTCGCGACGGGGCCGACGGTGGCGCTCGGTCTGACGAAGCACTGCATGCGGCGCGCGCTCGAATCGGGTCTCGACGTCGCCATGGAGAGCGAAGCGTTCGGTCTCGAGCTGTCGTCCCGCAGCGCGGACTTCAAGGAGGGCCTTCGCGCGTTCAAGGAGCGGCGGCGCCCTCGATTCGAGGGCCGGTGAGGTGGCGATGTCGTTCGAGACGATTCTCTACGAGGTCGAAGACCGGATCGCGACGATCACGTTCAATCGGCCGGCCCGATTGAACGCGGTGAGTCCGGAGATGGTCCAGGAGCTTCGGCAAGCCTACGACGCCGCCGAAGCGGACGAGAGCGTGTGGATCACGATCGTGACCGGGGCGGGGAGGGCCTTCTGCGCCGGTGCGGACGTGACGGAGATTCCCGAAGACGGGCGGGTGATCTATCCGGAGCCGTACCTCTCGACGCATGCGCAATGGGAAGCGCCGCAGGAAGCGACTCCGCCGTTCCGCACGACGACCAAGCCCATCCTGACCGCGGTGAACGGTCTCTGCTGCGGGGCGGGGCTGGATCTCGTGACGACGGGCGACATCACCATCGCCTCCGACCGGGCGGAGTTCTTCGATCCCCACGTGAGCATCGGGCTCGTGTCGGGGCGGGAGATGGTCCGGCTCGCGCGGGTGCTGCCGCTCGGTGTCGCCATGCGCGTCGCGCTCACCGGACGCCACGAGCGTTTGAACGCGCAACGGGCGTACGAGCTCGGGCTCGTGACCGAGGTCGTTCCGCACGACGATCTTCTCGATCGGGCGCGAGAGATCGCCGGCTTGATCAATCGCAATGCTCCGCTCGCGGTGCGCGGTACGCGGATGGCGATCCGCAGAGGACTCGACCTGCCTCTGCACGAAGCCGAACTTCTCGGAGAGGCCTTCCGTGAGCGGGTGGTTCGAACCGAAGACGCGAAGGAGGGCCCGGCCGCGTTCGTCGAGAAGCGTCCTCCGGATTGGAAATGTCGGTGAGCGGCGCGTACATGACGATTCGCTACGAGACGTCCGCGGACCGGGTCGCCACGATCACTCTGAACCGCCCCGAGGCGCTCAACGCCTTCGACCGACAGATGTGCGAAGAGATGCGCTCCGTCTGGCAGCGCGTCCGGGGGGACGAGTCCATTCACGCGGTCGTGCTCCGCGCGGAAGGCGACCGCGCGTTCTGCGCCGGACTCGACGTGAAGAAGAGCTACGGGCAGCCCGACGACGTCTGGAATCACGAAGATCCGGGCGAGCTGCTGAGCCCGAAGTGGCAGAAGGTCTGGAAGCCGGTCGTATGCGCGGTTCAGGGCATGTGCACCGCGGGGGCCTTCTACTTCCTCAACGAAGCCGACATCGTGATCTGTTCCGAGGACGCGACGTTCTTCGACTCGCACGTGACGTACGGCATGGTCTCGGCTCTGGAGCCGGTGGGGCTGATGCGACGGGTGGGGCTTGCGCAGACGCTGCGCATGGCCCTGTCGGGCAACGACGAGCGCGTCGGCGCGCAGACCGCACTCGACATCGGTCTCGTGACGGAGGTCGTCACCCGCGCATCGCTCTGGGAGCGGGCGAACGAGATCGCTGCGGAAATCGCCGCCAAGCCGAGCGCTGCGACTCAGGGTACGGTGCGCGCCATCTGGGAGTCCCTCGATCGGCCGTACCGCGCGGCGATGGAGCAGGGTCTCATCTACACCCGTCTCGGAAACCCGATCGGAATGGCCGAGGTCGAACGCAATCCGCCGAAGCGGAAGACTCCGAGGATCCGTTGACCGACGCGGGGATCATCGGTCTTCGCGAGCGGATCGGGGCGGTCCTCGGCCTGGACCCCTTCGCGCCCGCGCTCGAGTTCGAGGGCCGGTGGCGGACGTGGGGCGATCTCGAAACGACGGTGGAGTCGGTCGTGCGAGAGATCCCCGATGCGGGAGCCCGTGTCGGTGTCCTGCTGCGCAACCGGCCCGCTCCGGTCGCCTTGCTTCTCGGCGTGTTCCGCGCCGGGGGGTGCGTCGTGGCGATCGATCCGCAACGCGGCGTCGAGCGCACGCGCGCCGAGATCGCCGGCCTGAATCTGGCGTACCTCGCCGGCCAGTCCGAGGATCTCGCGATGCTCGCGGGACCGGAGCCGCGAGCCGCGACATGGGCGGTGGACGACGCCGGAGAGGCGGTCGTCGTGCGGCGCGGGAGCGGCGGCGGGGACTCTTCCGTTCGGGCGGGGATCGCGGTTCAGATGCTGACGAGCGGAACCACGGGACCGCCCAAACGCATCGACCTCTCCTACGAGACGCTGTGGCGCGTGCTCGTGGGAGCGAAGCACTACGAATCGAACCGCGACGCGGCGTTGCGGTTGCGCAACGGTGTCGCGGTCGTCAACTCGCCGCTCGTTCATCTCGGCGGCCTGTTTCGCGTGCTTCAGTGTGTCGCGGACGGCCGGTCGTTCGCGCTTCTCGAGCGCTTCACGGTCCGGGGTTGGGTCGACGCCGTACGCCGCCACCGGCCGGCGACGGCGAGCCTCGTGCCGGCGGCGCTGCGGATGGTGCTGCAGGCGGATCTCGACCGCGAGGACCTGTCGAGCCTGCGTTCGGTCGTTTCGGGAACGGCGCCGTTGTCGCCCGACGACGCCGAAGCATTTCGAGCCAAGTACGGCGTGCCCGTCTTGACCTCGTACGCCGCGACCGAGTTCGGCGGCGGCGTCGCGGGGTGGAACCTCGCGGACCACGAGCGCTTCTGGGACGCGAAGCGCGGCAGCGTGGGGCGCGCGCACGCGGGGTGCGCCCTTCGCGTCGTCGACGCCGAGAGCGGAGCGGTGCGCGAGTCGGGCGCGGAAGGCCTCCTCGAGGTGAAGGCCGCGCAGCTCGGATCGGACGCTCCGTGGATGCGCACGAACGATCTCGCTCGGCTCGACGACGACGGCTTTCTCTGGATCCTCGGGCGCGCGGATCGGGTCATCCTCCGCGGGGGGTTCAAGGTCAGCCCGGAGACGGTGCGGGCGGCGCTCGAGCGTCACCCCGAGGTGCGCGGGGCGGCCGTCGTCGGTCGTCCCGACGCGAGGCTCGGCGCCGTTCCGGTGGCTGCCGTCGAGCTTCGCCGGCAGGCGCCGCGGGTGACGGAAGAGGAGCTGCTCGCGCACGCTTCGTCCGTGCTCTCGCGGTACGAGTTGCCGGCCGAGATCCGCGTCGTCGCCGCTCTGCCACGCACGGCGTCGGCCAAGATCGACCTCGCGGCGGTGACGGCGCTGCTCGGAGGAGCGTGAGCGTGGACCTTCGCTACTCCGCGGCCGACGAGGTGTTTCGCTCCGAGGTGCGTGCCTGGCTCGAGACCGCCGTGCCGGAGCATGGGAGCGCGCCGCCTCCCGACGATTGGCCGGCCCGGCGCGCGTACGACGCCGCATGGCAGCGCAAGTTGTGCGACGCCGGATTCGCCGGCCTCGCGTGGCCGGTCGAGTACGGAGGGCGGGGGCTCCCGGCGAGCCAACAGCTCGTCTACCTCGAAGAGTACGCGCGGGCCGACGCGCCGTACATCGGCGTGAACTTCGTCGGGCTGATGCACGCCGGTCCGACGCTGATCGCGGAGGGCAGCGAGGCGCAGCGCTCGTTCCACCTGCCACGAATCCTTTCCGGTGACGCCGTCTGGTGTCAGGGATTCTCCGAGCCAGGGGCCGGGTCGGATCTCGCCTCTCTTCGGACACGGGCCGAGCTCAGAGGCGACCAGTACGTCGTCAGCGGCCAGAAGATCTGGAGCACACGTGCCCACGTCGCCGACTACTGCGAGCTTCTGGTGCGAACCGATCCGGATGCACCGAAGCACAGGGGCATCACCTGGCTGATCCTCGACATGGACCAACCGGGCGTGAGGGTCCGTCCGATTCGGACGATCGACGGCGAGGACCACTTCTGCGAGGTCTTTCTCGACGAGGCGCGGGTTCCGGTGGAAAACCGGGTCGGCGCCGAGAACGACGGCTGGCGCGTCGCGAACGTGACGCTTCGCTTCGAGCGGGGGACCGCGTTCGCGCAGCACATCATCCTCATGCGCTCGCAGCTGCGACGTCTGGCGGCGTTGGTACGAGAGCGGCGTCCGGGACGAGGGCACACGAACGACGACCTCAAAGGCACGCTCGGGAGGCTGGATGCAAACGTCGAAGCACTGTGGCGCATGACGCAGATGTGCGTGTCGGAAGCCGAACGCACCGGCATGCCGTCGCCGCTCGGTTCCGCGGTGAAGCTCCGCTACAGCGAGCTCTGTCAGCAGATCACCGAGCTCGCGGTTCGGGTCACCGGTCGCGCGATGCTGGCGGCCACGGACGCGGACGGCGTGCGGACGGGAGAGATCGCACGGGACTACCTCTGGTCCCTGCAGGCGACGATCGCGGCGGGAACGTCGCAGATTCAACGGAACCTGATCGCTCAGCGCATCCTCGGGATGCCGAAGGCGCGTTGAGATGCGTTGGTCGTTCGGCGTGGAGCCTCTCGCGCAGAGCCGGACGCTGGCGGCACTCGTGCGCCGGGTCGTCGGCCTCGCCGTTTCGCTGGAGGCACCGCACGCGGCCGTCGACCGGCTGATCGACGAGCTCGGACGCGCGGAGAAGGATCTCGCCGCGGCGGCTCCCGCCGATCCCGCGCCGCGACTCGGGCGGGCGGCTTCGCCGACGCAGCGCCCTTACATCGACCACTCCCGCGACATCGGGGACTTCAATCCGTGCTTCCCCGACTACGAGATCCGCGTCGACGGCGATCGCGCTACGGGAACGGTTCGGTTCCCGCTGGCCTACGAGGGGCCGCCGGGAACCGTGCACGGGGGCTTGCTCGCGGTGTTCTTCGACTCCGCGATGCAGCATCACAACTGTGACGTCGGGCAGGCTGGCAAGACGACGTCTCTGGCCCTGAGCTACCGACGGCCGACCCCGTTGTTGCGGGAGCTGCGGTTCGAGATCGAGAGAACCGCCGCCGACGAGCGCATCTCTTCGACCGCGCGATTGCTCGCCGACGACGTGCTGCTCTGCGAGGCCGAGATGCGCGCGTTCGCGGGCGACCTTTCCGCGATGCCGAAGGTCTCGCCGCGGAGAACGGGCGCGTGACGTCCGCGGTCGTCCATGCCGGCGACGCGCTTCCCCTGACGCTGCCCGGGTTGCTCCGGGCGCGCGTGGAGGAGCGGGGGGAGGCCCCGCTTCTCACGTGCGACGACGATACACTGACCTATGCCGAGGCGGAGCGACGATCGGCATGGCTGGCGCGAGGACTCGTGGCCGCGGGTGTGGGGCCGGGCCGGCACGTGGGCCTCCTGCACCCGAATGGGACGGCGTTCGTCGTGGGGTGGCTGGCCGCGACGCGCCTCGGTGCGGTGGCGGTGCCGCTCAGCACGTTCTCCAAAGCAGGCGAGCTTCGGACCCTGCTCCGGAACGCGGACGTCGGCCTCCTGCTGGCCGCGACCTCGTACCGCTCGCAGGACCACGTCGCGGCGCTGCGCGAGGCGCTGCCGGGGTTCGATCCGTCCGCCGCGCCACCGCTGCTCGATCCGACGGCGCCCGTCTTGCGTCGCATCGCGTTCTCGGACCCGGGAGCCGGCGTGCACCCGGAGTGGTCGGTCGCCGCGCTCGAGGAGGCCGGCGCCGGCGTCGATCCGGACCTCGTCGCGGCGATGGGGCGGTCGGTCTCGGCCGGCGATCGCCTGACCATCGTCCACACGTCGGGGTCGACGAGCGATCCCAAGGGTGTCGTTCATACGCACGGGGCGTTGATCCGTCACCTCGACAACCTGAACCAGATCCGACGCTACACGCCGGAGGAGATCCTGTTCTCGAACTCCCCGTTCTTCTGGATCGGCGGGCTCGCGTATTCCCTTCTCGGGACTCTCGTCGCGGGCGCGCATCTGGTGTGCTCCAACGCGACGGAGGCGGCCGACGTCCTCGACCTTCTCGAGCGCGAGAGGCCGACCCTGGTGAACGGGTTCGCGCAGACGGTCGCCCACCTCCCCGAGGATCCGAGCTTTGCCGGTCGCGACCTGCGGTCGATCCGGCGCGGCAACCTCTACCCGATCCTGCCGAAAGAGGCACGGCCCGCCGATCCGGAGCTTCGCCACGCGATGCTCGGCACGACCGAGACGGGGAGCGTGTGTCTCGTGAGCGAAGACGAGTCGGATCAGCCCGAGCACCGGCGCGGATCCTTCGGCCGTCCCGCGCCCGGCTTCGAGGCGCGCGTCGTCGACCCCGACACGCAGGGGGTCTGCGGCGCGGGGGAGACCGGCGAGCTGTGGCTGCGCGGGCCCTTCTTGATGGAGGGCTACTACGGGCGCGAGCGGTGGGAGACGTTCGACGCCGAGGGCTGGTATCGGACGGGTGACCTCGTCCACGTCGACGACGACGGCTTCTTCTACTTCCAGGGGCGGCGGGGAGACATGATCAAGACGTCCGGCGCGAACGTGTCCCCGCGCGAAGTCGAGGCGGCGATTCTGGATCTCACGGGGCTCGTCGCACACGTCCTCGGACTGGCCGACGAGGCGCGCGGTCAGGTCGTCGCCGCCGCGATCCGCGTGCCGACGGGGCGCGAGCTCGATCCCGAGGAGCTCCGAGCGCGTCTCGCCGCGTGTCTGTCCGCCTACAAGGTTCCCCGTCGGTATCTCCTGCTCGCGGACGACGAGGTGCCGGTCCTGTCCAGTGGCAAGCTCGATAAAGCCACGCTCGAGGCGATGTTCGATGCCGCCTGAGCGCACGTCGATCCCGGCCTTGCTCGCCCGGTGCGCGCGTCACACGCCGGACGTGCAAGCGTTGGTCAGCGACGACGCGTCGATCACGTGGAGGGAGGTCGACGAGTCGAGTCGCGATCTCGCGGCGCGCATGGTCGGGGGCGGGCTCGGCAAGGGGGATCGGGTCGGGTTGCTCCTGCCGAACGGCATCGATTGGGCGGTCGCGGCCTTCGCGGTGATGCGGGTCGGCGGTGTGCTCGTACCGCTCAGCACCCTGCTTCGGCCGCCCGAGCTGCGGGCCCAGCTCGCGGTGGCGGCGGTGCGCCATCTCGTGGTGGCGGGGCAGTATCGCGGCCGCGACTACGTGGACGAGCTGCGAACCGTCGCGCCGCGCGCGGGAAGCGCGGGCGGCGATGTCGCGGTGCCCGCCCTCCGACACGTGTGGACCTGGCCGGACCTCCCTGAGGAGCGCGTGACGTCCGTGATGGTCGACGCCCTCGAAGCGGCGGTGCGACCCGCAGACGACATGGCGGTGCTCTTCACGTCGGGGAGCCGGGGTGCTCCCAAGGGCGTCCTGCACACCCACGCGGGCGCTCTCGCGGCGACCGCCGCCGGTCTCGAATCCCGTCGTGTCGGCCCCGGGGAGCGGCTCTACATCCCGATGCCGTTCTTCTGGACGGGCGGCTTCTGCGGCGGATTGCTCTCGGTTCTCGTCGCGGGGGCGACTCTCCTGACGGAGTCGGCTCCCGATCCCGCGGGCACCCTCCGCTTTCTCGAGCGCGAGCGCGCGACGCTCTTCCGCGGCTGGCCGGACCAGGCCGCTCGCATCGCGGCGGACCCGGGGTTCGCGGCCGCCGACTTGAGTGCGCTCGGCCCGGCGAGCCTACCGGCGGTCCAGCGGGAGAGCGCGCGCCCGCGACCCGGCGCCCGGGCCAACCTGTTCGGCATGACCGAGTCGGCGGGGCCGTACTGCGGCGCGCGGTTGGACCTCGACTTGCCCTCCGCGAAGGCGGGAAGCTGCGGGCGACCCTTCGAGGGCGTCGAAGCGCGGGCCGTCGACCGGGAGACCGGGGACGTCGTTGCGCCCGGCGAGCCCGGGGAGATCCAGATTCGCGGACGCAATCTCATGCGTGGCATCTGCGGGCGGACTCGTTCGGAGGTCTTCGGGCGGGACGAGTTCTACGCGACGGGCGATCTCGGACGGATCGACGAGGACGGATACCTCTGGTTCACGGGCCGCGCCGACGACATGTTCAAGGTGAAGGGCGCGACCGTGTATCCGACGGAGGTCGAGGTCGCGTTGCGCGCGCTGCCCGACGTCCGGCAGGCGTTCGTCACCGACGTCGTGTCGGACGATGGCCGGCCCGAGGTCGGTGCTCTGGTCGTGTCGACATCTGGGCCCGATGCTCTGCTCGCGGCCGTGCACGGTCGTCTCAGCGCGTTCAAGGTCCCGACGCGGTGGCTCGTCGTGAGCGATGCCGACGCAGTGCCGCGAATGACGACCGGGAAGGTCGACAAGGCCGGCCTGCAGGAGCTTCTGGCGAGCCGCGGCCGGCCACGCTCGGCGACGTGACGATCCTCGGGCGACCCGACCGGTCTCGGGCGACCGACCTCTCAGCAGCCGCGGAACCGGGGCTCGCGGCGCTCGAGAAACGACGCGATGCCTTCGCGCATGTCCTCGCTGGTGTACGTGACGTGCTGGCACCACGCCTC
>JAUIFY010000412.1 GCA_030430245.1 bacterium
ACTGCTCTTCCGGACTGACCTCGGGAGCGGCCTTCGCGGCGGTCTTGCGGGTGGTGGAGCCGGGAGCGCGGAACTGGTGCTGCCCCTTGCAGGTGATGCACTCGACCCGGGTCGGCTTCCAGCCGATCTTCGCCAGGACGATGTGCTTGGTGACGCCTTTGCACTTGGTGCATTTGGCGTCGACCTCGTCACCGACCTCGATGGTCTTCGAACTTGAGGAAGTGGTCTTCTTTGCTGGGCTCATCGTACGCGGTCCTATTCGAGCCGGGGCGTGGAGCAGTCGTAAGTCACGTATCCCGCAGGAGAAATTCCTCCAGGGGTGACTCGCCTCGGTCTAGTTGAGGTACGGGAGGGCCGGCCCGGGCGCAAGTTCGCCCCACCGAGCGGCCCCGGGCGTCCGGCCGGCCGCGAGGCCTCCGCCGAGGGGGCTCTCCGGGCCAGTGTGTCCGCCGAAACGCGCGGGGCCCGCACGGCCCGGGGTGGGCTTCGGGCGCGATCCTAGACGCCGTAGAGGCGGCGGACGTTGTCTCCCAGGACGGCGGCGCGCGTCGACGGGGACAGGGACTCCACGAATCGCGTGAGAGCGGGCACCCACGTCGCCGGGTGGTCCGGATGGGGGTAGTCGGTCGCCCAGAGGAAGCACTCGGCGCCCACGTGGTCGATCAAGAGCGGAGCCGCGGTCTCGTCGGGGTCGCCCGAGATGAAGCACTGTCGGCGGAAGTACTCGGAGGGCGGGCGGGTGAGGGGAGTCGTGCGGCCGAGGTTCGTCTCGTAGATCGCGTCGATCCGGTCGAGAAACGCCCCGATCCACCCGCATCCCGATTCGAGAACCCCGAGCTTGAGCGTCGGGAACCGCTCCAGGGTCCCGAGAGCGAAGAACGAGAGTAGGGCTTGCTGCGCGCCCTGGCGCAGCATCGTGTTGTAGAAGAACTCGCTGACGAGACCGAGCTTCTTGAACCGGACGGGCAGCGTGAACGTCGGCTCGATCGTGGGATGGATGGCGATGGGGACGTCGAGCCGGCATGCCATCGCGTACAGGGGGTCGTGATCCTCGTGTCCGTGCGCGCGTTGCGCGTGATTGAATGGCGCGACGAATGCGCCTCGGCATCCGTCCGCGACGGCCCGTTCCAGCTCGGCTGCCGAGCCCTCGGGATCGAGCAACGTCACGTGCGCGATCGGAACGAGTCGTCCTTCCGAATCGCGGCAGAAGTCCGCGATCCAGCGGTTGTACGCCCGCATGTACGCCAGCGACAGCTCGGGGTCGGCGAGCTCGGCCTCCCACAGCAGCCCGAGAGTCGGGTAGAGAAGCACCTTGTCGAGGTTCTCGCGGTCGGTCATTTCGACACGCTCCGACGCGTTGCCGCCCCCGTAGGGGATGTGGTCGGCGTACCGCCGCTCGGGACTGAGCCGTGCCATCTCCTCGCCCATGGCGCCGAGCATCCCGAGCGACCCGGGACGCGTTCGCTCGGCCGGCTTGCCGTCGATGACGAGATGCTCGAACCCGTCGTCGCGCAGCTCGATGCGAAGCGCCCGGGGGCGGTGCTTCTCCTCGAGGTACTCCTCCCACAGATTCGCGGGCTCGAGGATGTGCCCGTCGGCGTCGATCGTCCCGTCGTACGGAAAGGGAATGGCTTCGTAGGGCATCGCGCGCTCCTCCTACCCTTGCTCCACGGGGAAGAGCCGCGCGCGTCCCCGGGTGAGGACCTCCTCCGTGCCGGCGACGAGGATCTCGCCTTCGGCGAAGAAGCTCCGTCCGCGCTTTTCGGTGATCTTGCTGCGGATGAGGAGCGGCGTCCGGGTGGGGAGCGGCGCCACGTAGCGCACGGTGAGCTCGCCGGTGACGACCGTCGTGCCCTCTTTGGCGTAGGCCGTCATACACAGGGCCTCGTCCAGAAGCGTGGCCTGGACGCCGCCGTGGACGACGCCCGCGGCGCCGTTCAGGTGCTCCGGGGCGACGTAGTCGACCTCGACGCCCTCGCCGGTCTCGAAGAACCGCAGTCGGAGTCCCTTCGGGTTGTCCGGGCCGCAGCCAAAGCACGTGCGGGGCTCGTCGCTCTCGAAGATGATCTCGGCTCGGTCCGTTGCAGGCACGCTCTGCTGGATAGTGGAGTTTGCCCCGGGATTCGAGGCGTGCTGAGAGGGGATCATGACGCGCGACGACCTCGTCGAGATCGAGCGGATCCGCCAGCTGAAGGCCCGGTACTTCCGCCTGATGGATCAGCAGAAGTGGGAGGAGTGGGCCCGGGTCTTCTGCGCGGACGTCACGATCGACACCTCCGACGACGGAGCTCCCCGGATCGAGGGCCGCGACGCCTTCGTGGCCTTCCTGCGACCGATCCTCGAGAACGTCCGCACGGTGCATCACGGTCACGCGGCGGAGATCGAGATCACCGGGCCCGAGAGCGCGCGTGGCATCTGGGCCATGGAAGACATGCTCTGGTGGTCGCCGGCGGCCGGCGGGGCCCACGTGTGGGGCACCGGCTGGTACTACGAGACGTACCGGAAGGAGTCGGACGGGGAGTGGCGGATTCTCGAGCTGGTCCTCGTGCGGCAGCGCGTCGAGGTCGACGGGGGCCAGACGTACCCGCGTCCGTCGGAGGAGGGCCCTTCGGCTACACGTCCGTCCGAGGAGGACCCCTCGGCTAAACGTCCGTCGGAGGAGGACCCCTCGGCTAAACGTCCGTCGGAGGAGGACCCCTCGGCTAAACGTTGAAGCGGAACTCGACGACGTCGCCGTCCTGCACGACGTAGTCCTTGCCCTCGATGCGGAGCTTGCCGGCCTCCTTCGCTTTCGCGAAGGAGCCGAGCTCCTTCAGGTCCTCGTAGCGGACCGTCTCCGCGGCGATGAATCCGCGCTCGAAGTCGGAGTGGATCACGCCGGCCGCTCCGGGAGCCTTCGTCCCCGCGGGGATGGTCCAGGCGCGGGTCTCCTTCTCTCCCGTCGTGAGGTACGTGCGCAGGCCGAGCAGCTCGTAGACTGCCTTGATGAGCGTGCCCACGCCGCTGCTCGCCACACCGAGGCTCTCGAGGTACTCGGCCGCCTCCTCCTCGGAGAGGTCGATCAGCTCGGCCTCGATCGCGGCGCTCACGACGATCGCCTTCGCTCCGTGCGTCTCGGCGGCATACCGGCGCACCGCCGCGACGTGGGCGTTCGAGTCCGGATCGGTGGTGGCGCCGGCGAGATCGTCCTCCGAGACGTTGCAGGCGAAGATCGTCGGCTTTGCGGTCAGGAGGAAGAAGCTCCGGAGCCGCTTCGCTTCCTCGTCGTCGACCTCGAGCGTGAGCGCCGGACGTCCCTCGTTGAGGTGAGGTAGCAGGCGTTCGATGAGCGCGTTCTCGGCGGTGGCCTCCTTGTCACCGCCGCGCGCTTTCTTCACGTTGCGTTCCTGTCGGCGCTCGAGCGTCGCCACGTCCGCGAGCATGAGCTCCGTGTTGATGACCTCGATGTCGCGGACGGGGTCGATCGAGCCGTC
>JAUIFY010000098.1 GCA_030430245.1 bacterium
CCCGCGACCACCGTCTGCATGCCATCGACCACGATCTGCTTCGCCGCCATCGAGACGCTCATCAGACCCGACGAGCACTGCCGGTCGACGGTCTGCCCGGCGACGCTCACGGGCAGATCCGCAGCCACGGCGCACTGACGTGCAACGTTGAAGCCGGTCGTCCCCTGCTGGAGCGCGGCTCCCATGACCACGTCGTCGACCTCGGCCTTGTCGACGCCCGCGCGCCTCACCGCCTCCGCCAAGACGGGGGCGACCATGCTCGGGGCGTCCGTGTTGTTGAACGCTCCGCGGTAGGCCTTGCCGAGCGGGGTCCGCGCGGTCGAGACGATGACGGCTTCTCTCATGGGTCACTCCTCAATGGTCTGTTGGACGTCGAGGGCGGGCCCGCCCTCGATATTGGCATAACTTCTGCCATTTGATACCGACGCATTCAAGGCGGCCGGTCCGGCCCGCCGCCCTAGGCGAGACGCTTCCGGATCTCCCGCTCGACGAGCCAGATTCGGTCCTGGCCCCACGTGGCGAACTCGTCGTGACCGCCGACGGCCGGAATCCGGAAGCTCGGCACACCCCAGAGCCCGGCCTCGAACATCGCCTGGCGATTCTCCTCGAGCTCCTCACGCCAGGCCTCGTCGGAGCGTCCCTCCTGCGCTTCGTCCCAGTCGAGGCCGGCCCGCTCCGCGATCCGACGCAGACCATCCTCCGTCATCGCATCGATGCCTTCGGCGAAGACGCCGCGCGCGAACGACAAGAGATACTCGGCCGCACGTCCCCTCGCCCGCGCGTGCGGGTAGAGTGCGAAGCCACGTTCGACGGGCTCTCCGACCGGGTCGCAGATGCGCCCGAAAGGCAGCCCCTCGATGTCGGCCTCGCGCTTCGTGTCGAGCGAGATATACATCGCCTTGTAGAGCGGCACCGTCATTCCGCGCATCACCATGGGCAGGACCGGGCGCAAACGCAGCTCGATCCCGTATCGGCGGGGCAGATCGTAGACCCGCTCCATGGAGATGTAGGTGTACGGGCTGCGCAGCGAGACGAAGTACTCGAGGATCACGTCGCGCTTGGGCTCCGCCCCCGGCAGGTGGCCCGCGGTGGGGCGGCCGACGAGGGGAGCGGCATCGTCGTCTCGCGCGAGGCCGAGCCCGCGCAGTCGGACCTCCAGATGCTCCAGCCGGTCGACCCCCCAGTACCACTCGCCCCCGTAGTCGAACATCGCGCCCGAGTAGTGGCCCAGCCGCCGCCGGAGCGCGGTCCCCTCGGCGACCTCGCGCTGCGCCTCCTCCTCCGAAACCGTCGACAGCTCCCGGGCGAGCCTCTCGAGCTCGCCGCGATCTCCCGCCCAAACCGCCGCTCCCACCCGGGCGGCTCGCGACGCGAACACCGCGCCACTCGAGCCGGCCAGAAGACGCACGGCTCGCCGGACCACGTCCGGATCGGGCTGCGCCGCGGTCCGGGGAAAGGCGAGGTCGTACGCCGGAGCGACGTCGGCAGCGTCCTTGCGGGCGAATGTCGCGAGCATCTCCCGCTCGGGCACGAACTCCGCGTCGCCCACGACATGCGGTACGAGCTCGACCTCGTAGCGTGCGAGGAACGGCTCGAGCACCTGGGCCGCGAGCTGGCTGTACGGGTCCGCCACCTCGTGAAAGTAGTGCACCTCGTGGGGCCTTCGGCCGAGACGTCGACGCAGCTCGGCGGCTCCCCGACGGAGGTCGCGAACGCCGTTCGTCGTGAGCGCACTGGCGACCGCCGTGCGAATCCGCCGGGAGAGCGACACCGAAGCGCGACCTCAGAGGAGTTCGCGCTTCGAGATCTCGCTCGAGCCCGCGGGGAGACTCAGGAACGTGCCGTCCCTGCCGACCGTGACGGGCCCCGAATATCGGTCGGCGACGCCCTCGACGAAGATCTCTTCCATCGTCGGCAGCACGAGCGGAGGGACGATATGGTAGAAGAGCAGCTCCTTCGCCCCGGCGTCCCGCGCGATCTCGGCCGCCTCGACCGGACTCGCGTGATAGTCGAGGATGTCCGTCGTGATCTTCTCGAGCCGAGGACGTCCCGCCGTCCGAGCGCCTTCGGTGAGAAGCGCGACCAGGTCGGGCGACAACGCCTCGTGCGCGAGCACGTCGACCCCTTCCGCGAATCGGGCGAGATTGTCCGACTTGGCCGTGTCGCCGCTCACGAGCACCGACCGCCCCTTGTAGTCGAACCGATAGCCGACCGCGGGTCGGACCGGACTGTGGTCCACCGCGAACGCGGTGATCGTGAGGTCCCCATCGTCGACGACCTTCACACCCTCACCCAACGCGGGCAGTGCGAACGCAACGGCACGCGCCCCCGCTCCGGAGGGCGGCACGATGTCCTCGCCGTGGTGGGCCGTTCGGTAGACCGAGTCCTGCGCGTAGGCCTGGTTGAAGCCGGCAGCGACGGCCTCCACTCCCTCGGGGCCATGCAGCGGCGTCGGAAGGGTGTGCCCCCCGTTCACCCAGCGCTGCATCAGCATCTCACCGAGGCCGTCGATGTGGTCCGAGTGAAAGTGGGTCAGCAGGATCCCCGCGATCTGCCCCTGGGGCAGCCGCATCTGCCCGAGATTGCGGCTGCTTCCCGACCCCGCGTCCACGACGTAGATGCGCTCGCCCGCGACGACCGCGACGCACGGTCCCGAGCGCGCGGGGTCCGGCAGCGGCGAGCCCGCACCGCAAAGCCCGACGTGGAGACCGTCGGGCAATTCGTCGAGAAGCGAGCCGACCATGTTTCTGGCGACCACACGCGGCACGGCCGCCATCGTGAGAGGGCGACGAAAGACGTACGCGAGCCCACCGATAACGAGCGCGACTACGACGACGATCAAGAGGAGCTTCTTCACGAATCCGCCTTTCTACCCGCGGCCGCGCAACGAGGCCGTGACGACCGCGTCGAGCGCGGTCTCCAGCGCCTCGCGCGCATCCTTCTGCGTGAGCTTCTGATCCGAGCGGAGCCGGTCCCACGTCTCGAACGAGAGCAGGGCCTCGACCGCATTCGATACGCCAGCCGGAGCCTGCTCGATCTCCGGGAGCCAGCGCTCGAGGTCGGCCCGGAGCGCGCGGACCATCGAGCGATGGTTCTTCTGGAGAAACGGCGAGCTCATGCGATGCACGTTCGCCGATCGCTTGTAGGGGCCCAGTCGTTCGTAGATGTCGCACCGCGTGCCGACGAGGTCGCGCGCGCGCTTCGCGACCGACCCGTTCGGCTCGGCGTTCGCGAGGAGCGGCCCGATGCGTTCCTGCAGGCGGGCCGTCATCTCCGCGTAGAGCCGGTCCATCTCGTCGAAATGACGGAACACCGTTCGAATCCCGACCCCGGCCCGATCGGCGACCCGTTGCGCGGACGGCCTCAGGTCGCCTTCCCCGATCAACTCGAACATCGCCGTCACGATCGCTTCCCGGCTCTGGGCCGAGCGCCGGCGCCTCCCGTCGACCTGGCCGGGCCCACCCTTGCGTCCATCCCTGTGTGATACGGTCACTCGATCTCGCCCCACCTCGGCTCCGGTCCCCGAAACGGGGGAACGGTTGCGCTCTTCAAATATTGGCAGTTATTGTGCCACAAAGAATCTTCCCTGGGAATGCCAAAGGAGCAATTGTGGACCTGACGTACGACAGCGAGCTCGAGAGCTTCCGCGACGAGGTGCGAAGCTTCCTCGAAGAGAACTGGCCCCGCCAGGGCGACGACGCGGTTCAAGCGTTCCGCCAGCGGGCGATCGAGGCCGGCTACCTGTATCGCCACTTCCCCCGCAAGTACGGAGGGTCCGAGCAGGAGGCACACCCCTTGAAGGGGCAGATCATCCGCGAGGAGTTCGGCCGGGCGCGAGCCCCCAGCGAGCCGCTGGGAATCGGCCCGTCCATGCTCGCGCCGACGCTCCTGGAGCGCGGCACCGAGTGGCAGAAGGAGAAGTTCATCCCGCGCACCCTGACCGGCGAGCTGATCTGGTGCCAGGGATACAGCGAGCCCGGCTCGGGAAGCGACCTCGCATCTCTCCGCACCAAGGGCGAGCTGGTCGGGGACGAGTGGGTGATCAACGGACAGAAGGTCTGGACGAGCGGCGCACACCTCGCGGACTACATGTTCTGCCTCGTTCGCACGGAGCCCGACGCCCCCAAGCACAAGGGCATCTCGTACCTTCTCATCGACATGAAGCAGCCTGGCGTCGAGGTGCGTCCCCTGCGCACGATGACCGGCACCGCCGACTTCAACGAGGTCTTCCTGAACGACGTACGGACCCCGCGCGACTGGATCGTGGGCGAGCGCGGCGAAGGGTGGCTCGTGTCGCGCACCACGCTCAAGCACGAACGCAACTCGATCGGGGGAGCCCGGCGCACCGAAGAATCGCTGAACTCGCTGGCACGACTCGCCAAGAAGACGATGCGGAACGGGCGACCCGCGATCGAGGATCCGGAGATCCGGCAGCGCCTCGCGACGATCGAAGGCTACGTCCAGGCACACAAGTACTCGGGCTTCCGGCAGCTCACCAAGGACGCGAAGGGCGAGTCCCCCGGAATCATCACGCTGATGATGAAGCTCTTCTCGACGAACCTCCAGCACGAGGTTTCGAAGCTCTCGCTGGACTTGCTCGGTGCGGACGGGATGCTCTCGGCGGGCGACGCACACCTCGGGAAGCCCGCGAGCGACGCCCAGAGCTGGATCGGCGCCTACATGTACTCGCTCGGCATCGCCGTCGCCGGCGGCACCGCCAACATCCAACGCAACGTGATCGGCGAGCGAGGCCTCGGGCTTCCCCGCGACGCGGCGGCGAAGAGGAGCGCCAAGTGAACTTCGACCTGACCGAAGAGCAGCGCATGCTGCAGGAAACCGTGGGACAGCTGGCCGAAAGGCAATGTCCGCCGACCGAGATCCACAAGCGTCTGGAATCGGACGAGCACGACGCGGCCCTCTGGTCGTCGCTCTCCGGGCTCGGCCTGCCCGGGCTCGCGATCGACGCCGCCCACGGCGGAGCAGGTCTCGAGATCCTCGACCTCGCCGTCGTGAGCGAGACCCTCGGGTACCACGCCGTCCCCGGGCCCTTCCTCGGACACGTGCTCGCGGCCCATGCGATCGGACTCGGCGGAAGCGAAGAGCAGAAGAAGAGCTGGCTCCCCGCACTCGCGTCCGGCGAGAGAATCGCGACGATCGCGTTCGGCGAGGCCGGCAGCGTGTGGGATCCGGAGCACTGGAGTCTGTCGGGCTCGGGATCTCTCACCGGCGAGAAGACCTTCGTGCCGTCCGCCGCAGATGCCGACCTGATCGTGGTCGGGCTCACCGGCGGCCAGCTCGGCGTCGTCGAGAAGGGGGCGAGCGGTCTCGCGATCGAGCCGGTCGACTGTGCCGACCTCACGCGACGCGTATTCCACGTGAGCTTCGACGACACGCCGTGCGAAACCTTGCCCGGTGGCGCCGCCGCGGCGCCCGCCGTGCGCGACGTCGGCCTCAGTCTGTTGGCGGCCGACGCCTTCGGAGGCTCGCACCGACTGCTCGACATGTGCGTCGAGTATGCCAAGACGCGCGAGCAGTTCGGCGTGACGATCGGCAGCTTCCAGGGACTGAAGCACCAACTCGCCAACATGGCCCTCGACGTCGAGCCGAACCGCGGCTTGTACTGGTTCGCCGCGTACGCGCAGGATCACGCGCCGGAAGAGGCGCAGCGGATGGCCGCGATCGCGAAGGCGCACATCACGGATCGCTACATGCAGATCGGACGCGACAGCGTCGAAGCGCACGGCGGCATCGGCTTCACCTGGGAGTGCGACGTGCAGATCTGGTTCAAGCGCGCGATGTTCGACCGCGCGTTCCTCGGTACCCCGAGCGAGCACCGGGAGCGTGCCGTCCAACTCGCCCCCTGGGCCGCGTGAGGAGGAGCGAAATGAAGATTGGCCTCATTCCCTGCAACGTCGGCGTGCCGAGCGTGGACATGATCGTCCACATGGCGAAGACCGCCGAAGAGATCGGGCTCGAGTCCCTCTGGACCTTCGAGCACGCGATCGTCCCGGTCGACTACCAGTCGCCCTATCCCTACAGCGCCGACGGCAAGATGGGCGCGACGCCGGAGACGAACTTCGTCGATCCCCTGATCGCGCTCGCCACCGTCGCCGCCCACACGAAGACGCTCCGCCTCGGCACCGGGGTGAACATCCTCCCCCAGGCGAACCCTCTGATGCTCGCGAAGCAAGCCGCGAGCCTCGACTTCGTCTCGAACGGCCGCCTCATGCTCGGCATCGGAATCGGCTGGCTCAAGGAGGAGTTCGAGGCGCTGGGGGTTCCCTTCGCGCGCCGGGGCATTCGATTCGCCGACTACGTCGAGGCGATGCGCAAGGTGTGGTCGGGTGAGACCGTCGAGCACGAGAGCGAGTTCCTGCACTGGACCAACTTCAAGAGCCATCCGGTGCCCGTCCAGGATCCATTGCCGCTCGTCATCGGCGGCTCGAAGAAGAACGCCCTGCGCCGCGTCGCACGATACGGCCAGGGCTGGTACGCGCCGGCGATGTCCGTCGACATGGTCGCGGGACTTCTCCCGGCGCTCGACGAAGCCTGTGCGGCCGAGGGGCGCGACCGGTCCGAGATCGAGATCTCGACGATGTACGTCCCCGCGATGGAGCCGGCCGGCGAGGCGGTTCCGAAGTACCGGGACCTCGGCGTGAGCCGGCTCATCATTCCGCTGCAAGCACTCGGAGAGAAGCCCATGGAGGGCCTCGCCCGCCTGGGCGACGACGTGCTCGCGAAGATCGCCTGAACCCGAAACGAACGAAAGGACCGCCACCATGCCCAGCGTCATCGCCAACCTCAAAGTGAAGGACGACAAGGTCGACGAAGCGAAGGAGTTCTTCGCGAAGCTCGCCAAGGAGACCCTCGAGGCCGAGGAAGGCACGCTCGCGTACGTCGCGCATCAGCGCAAGGACGATCCGACGACGTTCGTCTTCTATGAGAAGTACGCCGACGACGCCGCGTTCGCGAGGCACGGAGAGAACCTCGGCAAGCACGGCAAGGCGTTCGGTGCGGTCCTCGCCGGAGCGCCCGAGATCATCTTTCTCGAAGAGGTCTGATCCTCGCACGACGAACGTCACCCGGCGGGAGCGCCCGCGACGCCGCGCACCCGCCGGGCGACCGTGCGGAACGACGAGCACGAGCGCGCCCCCGGGCCCGCGCCGCCGTCGCGGAGGGCCGCGGCTTGGTCGAGGTCACGAACCCCCGGGGAATCGTCCCGCGCCGCGTTGATTTTCGATTCCGTCGCGTGGAAGCCCCTTCCGAAGCCTGGTATCGTCTTCGCCGTCTCGAGCCGGGAACGGCCGGCGGCCAAGGGGGGTGCCGGGCAGGCTCCTGCTGCGGTGTGGGGTGTTGGGATGAAGAAGGCGGACCGTTCGCGCGGCGGCTGGAAGGTCGTCGGCCGCGGAGTGTTGCAGAGCGAGTCGGAGCGCGACTCCTTCGAAGAGAGCGCACCGTCCCGCGACATCGGGCTTCCGGGCGAGAGCGAACGCGGCGCTTCGGGGCCGGAGTCTCCGTTCTCCTGGATCGCCGAGGTGTCGGGCCGCGCCGGCGACGGCTCGCCCGAGAAGCTGAGCGCCCTCGACGCCGGCTTCCTGTTCCTGGAGAAGCCCCACCAGAACTTCCAGATCGGGTGCGTCGCCATGCTCGACACGTCGCCCGGATTCGACGAGCTCGTGGAGAAGCTCGACGAGCGGCTTGCCGAGTTCCCGCGCTTCCGCCAGGTCCCGGAGCGCGCCCGCTTCGATCTGGGATGGCCGGTGTGGCGCGACGACCCGGACTACGACGTCCGCCGTCACGTGCGCCACGTGGCGCTCCCCCGCCCCGGCGATCGACAGAAGCTCGCGCACGTCCTGGAGACCCTCGTGACGACCGCCCTGCCCACGGATCGCCCTCGGTGGGAGGTCCACCTCATCGAGGGGCTCGAGCACGGGCGTGCGGCCATGCTCTGCAAGGTGCATCACTGCATGAACGACGGCATCAGCGGCTTCCACGTGCTGGAGACCATCGCCGACGCCGTCCCACCGCCCCGGGCGACGCCCCCCGAGCCCAACCCCTCTCCCCTGCGACGGACCGTACCGGCGCCCGCCGCCGACGAGAGGGCGTCGGGAGGTCTGGTCGGACTCCTGAACGGACTGGTCGCGGACCCGCGCGGGGTCGCGACCCGCGGGATTCGCGACCTCGCCGAGGCCGCCGAGACGATTGCGACGTTCCTCGAGGAGCCCCCGGCGCCCATGCCGTGGAACGGCGGGCTCGGCCAGGGCCGTCGGATCCTCTGGCGCTCGTATCCGATCGACGAGTTCAACTCGCTCAAGCTGGCGGCCGACGGGACGATCAACGACGCCGTGCTCGCCGTCGTAGCGGGTGCGCTGCGGACGTACGCGCTGAAGAACGGCCAGGCGCCCGACCACGGCGCGGTGCGATGCGTCGTGCCGACCAGCATCCGGACGAAAGGTGCCGAAGGCGATCTCGGCAACCAGGTGACGGCGATGTTCCCGAGGCTCCCGGTCGAGGTCGCCGACCCGATCGAGCGGCTGCACCGGATCCGCGACGAGATGCGCAATCTGAAGGAGCGCAAGCAGGCCCGCGCCACCAGCATGGTGCTGGCGGTCGCCGGCGCCCTTCCCTCCTTCACCGAGGCATCACTCCTGGGCGCGGCGTCGGACCTCTCGATGGTGAACACGCTCGTGACGAACGTACCGGGCCCCAAGCAGGCGCTTCACGTCTGCGGCAAGAAGATCACCGAGATCCACGCGATCGCGCCGCTGTTCCTCGACGTGGGGCTCGCGTTCGCCGTCGCGAGCTACGGCGACCGGATCTCGATCTGCGCCGTCGTCGACCCGGCCCTCGTGCCCGACGTCGAGAGCATCGGGAACGGTCTCGACGCCGCCCTCTACGAGACCCGCAAGGCGCTCTGGAAGAAGTCCGAGGCGATGCAGGCCGCCTCCCGCTTGGCGAAGGGGCCCACGGTGGCCGACCTGATGGCGCGGAACGTCGCGACCGTCGGGGTGGACGACTCACTCCAGCGCGCACACGACCTGATGCGGATGCGCCGACTGAGCCACCTCCCGGTCGTCGACCGCGACGCCCGACTGATCGGCGTCCTGACCCAGCGCGACCTGCTCTTCGCCTCCCCGCAAGCACCCGCCAAGCTGAACGCCGAGGATCGCGCCCGCATGCTGGGACGATTCGCGGTCGGCCGGGCGGTCGACTCCCGGCTCACGACGGCGAAGCCCGACGAGCCGGTGCTCGATGCCGGGAAGCGGATGGTGGAGAACCAGCTGGACTTCCTGCCGGTCGTCGACGACGGCGGACAGCTGCTCGGCCTCGTCACCGAGGACCACATCGTCCGGTGGACGACCCGCACGGGCTCTCACTAGGCCCCCGGCCGACGAGAACGCCTGCGTTTCGGCCCGGGCGCTAGCGCAGACGCTACAGGCCCGATTTTTCGGGGCAACTGGGTCCGCGGGCGAGGCGCGGGCGGGGCGCCGTCGCCTCGAACAATCGTAAGGGCCCGGATTTGCTGTGGACTCTGGGGCCCGCGGGCTGATATGGCCCAAACCCATTGCGCACATGAACACTCATGTAGGAGCCAAGAATCTGCTCCCTCGACCTGAAAGGGGAACCCGCGTGGGCAACCGGAACTCTTCCGCACGTCTCTGCACCCTCGTTACCTCGCTTCTTCTGCTCGCAGCGAGCCCGGCGTTCGCACTCGTCTCAGCGGACGAGCGCAAGTGCATCGACGAAATCAACAAGGGGGCCCGCAAGGTGGCCCTCATCCAGAACAAGGCCATTCACAAGTGTGTGAAGTTCCAGTCGAAAGGCCTGCTTCAGACGTCGCTCGACGACTGCATGGTCGAGGGCATCCCGCCCAAGGTCACGCTGACCGTCGACAAGGCGCTCTTCAAGGCCGACAAGGTCTGTGACGGGGCGCCGCCCTCGTTCGGCCCCTTCAGCATCACGAACCAACCGTCGGTCGCGATCGGGACACAGTTCGATCTGCTCTCCGACGTCTTCGGGCCCGCGCCGGTCGAGTCCCAGATCGCGACGAGCGATCCGGAAGCCAAGTGCCAGGTGACGATCCTGAAGGACATGCACAAGTGCATCGACACCCGGCAGAAAGAGTTCCGCAAGTGTGTGGCCGACGGCATCAAGTTCGGCCAGATCAACAACGAGCTGGACATCGATCTCCTGTGTCTCCAGTCGGCCGACCAGACCGACCCCCGCGGGAAGATCGCGGCCAACTGCATCACGAAGACCCAGAAGCACGTCGACAGCCGGTGCGTCAGCAAGGGCGCCGCGCTCGACACGGCGTTCCCGGGCTGCGGCACGACGGACGCCGGCGAGCTCGTGGACTGCGTCGACGAAGCGGCGCGCTGCCGCCTCTGCAACTTCGCGGTCGAGATCGACGCGGTGGTGACGGACTGCGACCTCTACGACGACGGCGATGCGAACTTCAGCTGCGCCACGCCGAACATCTGTGGCGACGGCACGATCCTCGACGGCGAGACCTGCGACGATGGGAACCGCGCGGCGGGTGATGGCTGCGACGCCACCTGTCAGACCGAGACCGGCTACGACTGTACCGGCGAGCCCAGCTCCTGCACCGAGGTCTGCGGCGACGGAATCATCGTCGGCGGCGAGACGTGTGACGACGGCGGCACGAGCGGCGGCGATGGCTGCGACGCGACCTGTCAGGTCGAGGCCGGCTACGACTGCACGGGTGAGCCGAGCGCATGCACCGAGATCTGCGGCGACGGCCTGATCCGTGGCGCCGAGAGCTGCGACGACGGCGGCACGGCGGCCGGTGACGGTTGTGACGCCACCTGTCAGCTCGAGGGCGGCTTCAACTGCTCCGGCGAGCCGACCGTCTGTACGAACATCTGTGGCGACGGCCAGATCGTGGCGGGCGAGGCCTGCGACGACGGCGGCACCGCGGCCGGCGACGGCTGCGACGCCAGCTGCGCCATCGAGAGCGGCTACGCCTGTGCGGGCGCGCCGAGCACCTGCTCCGAGATCTGCGGCGACGGACTCGTCGTCGGCGGCGAGAGCTGCGATGACGGCGGCACGTCGTCGGGCGACGGCTGCAGCAGCGTGTGTCAGCTCGAGCCGGGCTTCAACTGCTCTGGCATCCCGACGGTCTGCTCGCCGATCTGTGGCGACGGCCTCGTCGTCTCGGGCGAGACCTGTGACGACGGCGGCACCACGCCGGGCGACGGCTGCGGCGCCACGTGTCAGACCGAGACGGGCTACGCCTGCGGCGGTCAGCCGAGCGTCTGTGCTCCAGTTTGCGGCGACGGCCTGGTGATCGCGCCGGAGACCTGTGACGACCTCGGCTCGGCACCGGGCGACGGCTGCGACGAAACGTGCGGAGTCGAGCCGTTCTGGGCATGTTCGGGCGAGCCGAGCGTCTGCAACCGGTTCACGGTCGTCATCAACACGCCGACGCACGGCTCGTTCCACCAGACCGCCACGGTGAACGTGACCGGGGTCGTGAACTTCCTCGACCCCGCCCAGGCGGCGCTGACGATCAACGGTGCGCCGGTCCCGGTCGGAGCCGGGGGCGCCTTCTCGGCCACGGTCACCCTCGACCAGCCCGGCATCTTCACGCCGATCCGCGCGACGGTCGCCGACACGATCTTCGGCGGCACGGCGCACGACCGCGTCGTGGCGATCTACGGCCCGTCGGTGGCCGACGGTGCGCTCTCCGACGAGAGTGTCGCCCTGCGGCTGAACGACAGCGGTCTCGACGAAGCCGAGCCGCTGGTCGCCCAGCTCGCCGGCGGCGGCCTGGACCTGGCGACCCTCATTCCGGTCGGCACGGTCCTGATCAGCAACACGTGCTTCGTCGACTCGATCTTCGGGTGCCTCGGCAGCGGCTCGGTTGCGGTCTCGAACCCGCCGCCGTCGATCGGCGGCTTCGCGATCGCGATGGACTCGATGACGAACCAGGTCGAGGGCATCATCACGGTCACGAACATCCAGGTCGACGTGCAGCTGAGCGGATCCGGAGTGGTGCCGACCTGCGGCATCCGCATCACGGCCAACAGCGCGACGTTCGATGGCGACTACGCCCTCCAGCCGGATCCGGGCGACCCTGGAGTGATCGACGTGAACCAGGTCGGGAGCCTCGGAGTGTCCTTCTCCGGCTTCAACGACGAGTTCACCTCGGGCCTCTGTGATGCGCCGATCATCGGCGACATCATCGGGCTGTTCCTGCCCAACATTCAGTCTCTGACGATCAACGCGATGAGAGACTTCCTGAACGACCCGGATGGTGCCGGGCCTCAGGACGGTCCGATCGGCGACGCGATCGAGGCGGCCCTTGCGGACATCTCGATCTCCGGTCCGATCGGCGAGGGTCTGGGCGCCCAGCTCGAGACGCCGCTCTTCGCGGTGCTGGAAGACAATGCCGGCATCACGTTGGGCACGGACTCGTCCTTCACGACCTCGATCGGCGGAGGCCCGGGACAGTGTCTGCCTCCGGCGGGTGCTCCGGATCTGACGGCCTCGCTGGCCGTGGACGCCCCGTTCCCGACCTTCGGCGCGACGACGCCGGTCGGAGGAGTCCCCTACGAGCTCGGACTGTGCATCTCGTCCGAGGGCTTCAACCAGCTCCTCAAGACACAGATCGAGTGCGGACTGCTCGTCACGAGCATCACCGAGCTCGATCTCGGCGGTGGGCCGGTCGCCATCGACGCCGGCACGCTGTCGCTGCTCATCCCGCAGTTCGGCGTGTTCCCGCCGGCCACTCCGTTCCGGATCGACATCGTGCCGACCATCGCACCGGTCGTCGCGGGCGACGGACCGTCGGGTGAGCTGACGGAGCTGAAGGTGGCGCAGGTGCTCGCGAACATCGTGCAGAACGATGGCAGCGAGACGGTCGTGCTGAGCGGCGCGTTCGACGCGAACATCGGCATGGACCTCGCCTTCGCCCCGGGTGGCCTGGGCATCGTGCTCTCGCCGCCGCTCGCGGGCGACATCACGGTCGCGATCATCGAAAACCCGCTGGGGGTCGACGAGGTCGCGCTCGAGACGACGGTTCTGCCGCCGCTCGTGACCGTGCTCCTGCCGGACCTGGCCTCGTCGCTGGCGAGCTTCCCGCTGCCCGAGTTCCTCGGGTTGGAGCTCAGCGGAGTCGAGGTCTCGAAGAACGGTGAGTTCCTGTCGCTGTTCGCCGACCTGAGCCCGGCCGCGCCGTAGGGCGAGCCCAACCAAGGGGGGACGGGCCTTCCCGCCCGTTCCCCCTTCCCGACGAAGAGAGGGCCCGGCCGAGAAATCGACCGGGCCCTTCTCACGTCGGCCGCAGGGGGTCCGTGCGCGCTACCAGGTGTCGACCCAGCGCTTCTTGTGCGTGCGCGGCGGTGCCGGGGGCACCGAGCGAAGCGCGGTGAGAATCCACTGACGCGACTCCACCGGATCGATCACCTCGTCGATCTCGAAGTGTGACGCCATGTTCACGGCCTTGCCGTGCTCGTACATGCGGTCGACCATCGCCTCGTAGGTCTTCCGCCGCTCCGTCGGATCGTCGATCGCCTCGAGCTCCTTGCGGAACCCGAGCTTCACGGCGCCCTCGAGGCCCATGCCGCCGAACTCTCCGGTCGGCCAGGCCACGGTGAACATCCCTGCCTTGAAGCTGCCCCCGGCCATCGCCTGTGCGCCCAGGCCGTAGCCCTTGCGCAGCACGATGGTGAAGAACGGCACGTCGATGCCGGCTCCGGTGACGAACATCCGCGCGGCGTGTCGTACGAGCGCGGTCTTCTCGGCCTCGGGACCGACCATGATCCCCGGCGTGTCACAGAGGAAGAGGATCGGCAGGTCGAACGCGTCGCAGAGCTGCATGAAGCGAGCCGCCTTGTCCGCCGCATCGCTGTCGATCGCCCCGGCGAGGTGCGTGGGGTTGTTCGCCACGATCCCGATCGGCCGCCCCTCGACCCGCGCCAGCGCCGTGACCATTCCGAGCCCGAACGAGCGCCGCAGCTCGAGCACCGAGTCGACATCGGCCAAGGTCTCGATCACCTCGCGCACGTCGTAGATGCGCCGGCGGTTCTCCGGAACGATCGAACGGAGTCCGCGCTGATCTCGGCAGCACCAATCGTCGAGCGGGCCCTGAAAGTACGAGAGGTACTTCTTCGCGACGCGCACCGCCTCCGCCTCGTCGGCCACCGCCACGTCGACGACGCCTCCCGGAACCTGAACGTCCATGGGTCCGACCTCTTCCGGGCGAAAGACCCCCAGACCGCCGCCCTCGATCATCGCCGGACCGCCCATGCCGATGTTCGAATTCTCGGTCGCGATCACGACGTCGCAACAGCCCAGAAGCGCCGCGTTCCCCGCGAAGCACCGCCCGGAGCCGATTCCGACCAGCGGGACGTGCCCCGAGAGGCCGGCGAAGTAGGCGAACGCGAGACAATCGAGGCCCGCGACACCGAGTCCGTCGGTGTCGCCCGGGCGGCCACCACCGCCCTCCGTCAGGAACACGACGGGCAACCGCCACTTCTCGGCGATCTCGAACATCCGATCCTTCTTGCGGTGATTCTGGAGCCCCTGCGTCCCGGCCAAGACCGTGTAGTCGTACGAGAGCACCATGCAGCGCCCGGCCTCCGGGCCGAAGAGATCTCCGTTCACCGTGCCGATGCCGGCAATGAGACCGTCGGCCGGCGTCTTTTCGATCAAGTCCTCGACCGACCGCCGACGCCGCTGCGCAGCGATCACGAGCGGACCGTACTCGACGAAGCTCCCCTCGTCGCAGAGATCGGCGACGTTCTCCCGTGCGGTGCGCTGCCCCGTCTTGCGACGCCGCGCGACCGCGTCGGGGCGGCGCTCGTCGGATCCGAACCCCCGGCGGTCGTGGACCTCCGCGAGATCCGGGCGGACATGCTCGAGATCGACCTGCCGCTCCTCTTCCGGGCCGCGAGCGCGCACGTCCGCCTCGCGCAGGAACAGGAGTCCGTAGCCCTCGAACACGGCGTCGCCCTCGGCGACTCCGACATGCGTGACCACGCCACCCGCCGGCGCGGTGACCACGTGCTCCATCTTCATCGCTTCCATCACGAGAAGCGACTGCCCCTCGTAGACCTCGTCGTTCTCCGCCACGTCGATCGAGAGAATCGTCCCCTGGAGAGGTGCACGCACGGCGCGCGTTCCCTCCGGAGCTTCGATCTCGGCCGGGGCGGGGGCACGCGGAGCGTCCACCGGTCCGCGGGACCGCCCTTCCCCCTTTCCGTGTCGCAGAACGGCAAGGGGGTCCGACACGTCCACGCGGGCGCCGGCGAGAGCCGGGGGCGAGCCGGCGTTCCACTCCGTCGGCGAAGCCGAAAACCCGCGCGCGGCCCCGAGAAGCTCCGCCGCGTGCTCTTCCACGAAGCGAGTGTGCACCCGGCCCGCCGCGACCTCGGGTCTCTCCAACAACGCTCGAAGAAACGTCGCGTTGGTCGGCACGCCTTCGACGCGAAGCTCGCCCAGGGCGCGGCGCATTCGGGTCAGCGCCGCTCCGAGATCGGCCCCGGGATGCGAGACGACGACCTTGGCGAGGAGCGAATCGAAGCGCGGGCTCGTCTCGTAGCCCGCGTAGCCGAACGTATCGACGCGGACCCCCGGGCCCGTGGGTACCTCGAAGGTGGTGAGCCGACCTCCGGCCGGGAGCGCTTCGCCCGAGGCGGTCATCGTCTCCGTGTTGATCCGCGCCTGGATGGCGACGCCCCGGGTCGGCGGTAAACGATCCGCATCGTGGCCGAGCTCGGCGAGCGTCTTGCCCGCGGCGAGCGAGAGCTGGGTCTGCACGAGATCGATGCCGGTCACCTCCTCCGTCACCGTGTGCTCGACCTGCAGGCGCGCGTTCGCCTCGAGGAACGCGAACGCCGGGTCGGCGGCGTCCGCCTCGATGAGGAACTCGAACGTACCCAGGCTCTCGAAGCGCGCGCGCTCGGCCAACGCGAGCGCCGCTCGATGCAAACGGCCGCGGAGCGCATCGGACAGGTCGAGGGCGGGTGCCATCTCCACGATCTTCTGATGGCGGCGCTGAAGCGTGCACTCGCGGTCGCCCAGGACGCGGACGGCGCCGGTCGAATCCCCCACGACCTGCACCTCGACGTGCCGTGCCGCGAGGAGGCATCGCTCCACGTACACGTCACCGACTCCGAACGCGACCGCCGCCTCGGAACGACATCGGTCGTACGCGGAGGCGAGCTCCGAGCGAGACCGCACGATCCGCATCCCACGACCGCCTCCGCCCGCGACGGCCTTGAGAAGGATCGCAACGCCGCCCTGCGCGTCGAAGAACGCCTCGGCGTCGGCGAGGCTCGTCGGCCCGCTGGAACCGGGCAGCAGGGGGACGTCGAGCTGGGCGGCGAGCGCGCGAGCGCGAGCCTTGTCGCCGAAGAGGTCCAGCGTCTCGGGCCGCGGTCCCACGAAGCGAAGGTTCGCGCCCCGACAGCGCCGCGCGAAGTCTCCACTCTCGGCGAGGAACCCGTATCCGGGATGAACGGCGTCACACCCCGCCTCCCGGGCGATGGCGACGAGCCGATCTGCGTCGAGGTAAGCCGCCGGGCCGGAGCCGCGGAGCGCTCGGGCCTCGTCCGCGCGATCCCGGTGGAGGCTGCGCACGTCGTCTTCGGAGTAGACGGCAACCGTCCGGATCCCCAGGTCCTCCGCGGCTCGACAGATCCGGATCGCGATCTCACCGCGATTTGCGACAAGCAGGCTGGCCAGAGTCATCCGGACGAGCTTTAGCACCGTGTGTCGGAAACGCCGTATGGTCTGGTTAGCAGCGCCTGCAAAGTCTGGTTGGCGACCCGCTAACCGATCTTGGCACCCGGCTGCGGGCCGCGGCGCGGGCCCCGCGAGAATCCGGAGGAAGAACGGGGGCTTGGTGGCCCCCGCCGGGCGGGCTCGGCCTGGCACGAGCGCTGCAACCGCCCCCGAACATGCGGAACGCGACACTCGCCAAGGAAGGCCCCAACTTCATCGACCAGATCCGTCAGATCCCGGACGATCCCGAGCTCCCGGGCCGCCGACTGCGTCTGGCGGTGCTGCTGCGCGCGTTCGACGACGTTCGCCAGGGCGGACGGTACGGTTGGGAGGCGCGCCGCTGGCTCCTCAGCGACGAGGCCACCGAAGGCGGTCTCGGCGCGCGCGAGCTGATGGAGGAAGCGGGGCTCGACGTGACCAAGATCCGGCGGAACCTCCGCCAGCGCTCGGGCTTCGGCCTGCGCGCGGCGTAGTCGCGGCCGACGGACTCGCCGGATCAGTCTCGCGTCGGGGGCTTCCGGATCTCGCGTAGCAGACATTCCTGCGTGACGGTGGCGACGTGCCTCCCGCGACGGTCGTAGAGCTCGGCCGTCGAGAGGCCGCGCGCCCCCTTGAGACCGCGCGCCCGCACGTCGTGCAACAGCCACTCGTCCGCCCGAAACGGGCGGTGGAACCAGATCGCATGGTCGAGGCTCGCCGCCATGAGCTCGTCGTGGTGGTGGCGCGCCTCGTCGTCCGGAGCGGGGCAGCGCGGATGACACCGCGCCGCCGCGTCCACGAGCACGTCGTCCGACGCGTACGCGAGCCCCGCGGCGTGGACCCTGCGATCCTCGCCGAGCGACTCGCGCACACGGATCCAGTTCCGCGCGCGGCCGCGCCAGTCCTCGAGCGGGACGGGCTTGTTCTCGAGAATCCGACTCCAGCTGTCGGCAGCGGCGGGCAGCTCGTCCGGATCCGTCACGCCGGCGGGCATGGTCACGGACTGCACGTCGGCGGCCTCGTGCTCGTCCACCTGAAACGACGCCGACAGATTCAGGATCGCGCCGGACGATTGACGCGCGACCGCGCGACGGGTGCAGAACGACCGCCCGTCGCGAATCCGATCGACCTCGTAGCGGATCTTCTCCTCGGAGGTTCCACCCCGGATGAAATACGCATGCAGCGAGTGGACGTGAAATCGGTCCTCGACCGTCCGCGCCACCGCCGTGAGCGCCTGCGCGACGACCAGCCCCCCGTACACGCGCCCCCACGGGTACGCCAAAGCGCCGGCCACGAAGTGGTCCGCACCATCGTGCTCCAACGCCAGGGCCTCCGTGAGGCCCGCAGCTTCGAACGGCGAGTCCATGCCCTAGGCCTAGACGAGAGGGCGCGCGTTGCAACTTGCGCCTAGCGGCAGGGGAAGCGCTCCTTCACCGCGGTGAGCACCAGGTTGGCGGCCTGCTGGCCGAGCCGCTCCGGGTGGCTCTCGAGCCATTCGTGCACGACGAGGCTGATGTGCTGGGTCGGTACCCCTCCCGGCAGGCAGATGGGCGATTTGAACTTCGCGACCGTCGATACGATCCGTTCGCCATCCAGCACGCCGCCGACGTAGGCCGCCTGCTCGGCGCGCCCTTCGGGCCCGAGGTTGTACTGGCGCAGCAGATCCTCGCCCGTCTTGAAGCCCCCGACGGCGTGCGCGGCCGTCGAAGCGGCGAGTACCATCAACGCGACGCCGAGCGTCCCCCCACCCTTCCCCATCGTCCGCCGAGCTTCCCTGAAGGTGCGACCTGCGTCAACTTCGCGAAGGATCGCCGAGGACGTACTCGCTCATCGGATGCGCGTCGACCTTCGTCAGGTCGAGAAACTGCTGCACGCTCTCGAGCATCTTTCGTGAGTTCCGCTCGAAGCGCTCCTCCGACCCCCGCGCGTCGTAGAAGATGCGCGGGTCGTCGAGTGCGCCGTTACTTTCGCCACCTGCATACGGCACATTGTCATCCGCCATACCGTGAACAATTAGTAATGGACCTTTTAAGCCCTCGGCATAAGGAAAAACAGACGACGCCGTATAAGCATCACCGTCAACGCGAGGATCACCCATGTAACGCTCGGTGTAATGGGAGTCATACAAGCGCCACTCGGTTACCGGTGCGCCCGCCACACCCGCCGCAAAGATATCCCCGGCCTTAAACATACTCATCAACGTCATGTAACCACCATAACTGTGACCGTGAACGCCAATGCGTTTGGCATCCACATAGGGCAAGCCAGCCAGAAAAGCGGTGCTGCCACCCGGCCCACTGCCAGCGGCTGCGCCAGCCCCGTCTTTGGCCCGCGGATCTGCAGAGCGCCGGTGCGGGTCAGCCGCCACGTGTCGTCCTTCAGGATCGTCACCGGCTGCCATTCCCGGCCATCCCAGATTTCCCAGGCAATCCGGCTCGTCTCATAGATGCCC
>JAUIFY010000099.1 GCA_030430245.1 bacterium
TCCATCCGCGCGATGATCTCGGTTGCGCGAGGATCGGACTGCTCGTCCGCCGCCAGAGCGTCCGGGCCGGTGTTCGCGACACAGAGGAGCGCCACGGCCAGTCCAGCGGACACCGTTCGAATCCATTCCGTCATGGGCGAGTTCCTCACCGCTTTCTCGCGTCAGAACGCGAACGCCATGCCCACCGCGGGGCCTCGCATGTTGAGGTCGACGACGATGTTTCCCTTGTCGCTCGTTTGGTCGAAGTCGATTGCCTTGTACGCGAGGACGATCGAGGTCGTCGCGCCGAAGGGGTTCCACGGAAGCCGGTAGGTCAAGCCGGATAGGAGGTTCCACGCCAGCTTCGATCCGACGTCGAACCCTCCGATGTCGGCGCGGAAGAGAATGCCGAGATCGTCGAAGACCGGCACGACGAAGCGTCCGCCCACGAACGGGTCGACCCAGGTGGTCGACGTGCTCACGTTGCGCTGGATCCCGAGCGGGCCCTGGCCCTCGAGACAGACGGCTTCGTAGAAATACATCAGGCGGCCGCCCGCGAGCACGTCGACCAGGATGGGCCGGCTGTCCCCCTCGTGGTAGTCGAACACGCGGTACGCGCCGCCGAACTCGAAGAACGTGTAGTTCATCGTGAGATCCGCGGTGGCCGAGACGTCGCGGCGCAGGCCCAGCGTCACGTTGCTGGAGGGCCGCGCGGTCCCTCCGAACGCGTCGAGGAAGAACGAGTACTTCCGGTCGTACACCACTTCGAAGTGCCCTGCGCCGGCCAGCGCCTTCCCGTCGCCGAGGAGGTCGAAGACCTGGTCGAACCCGATGTCGATGTCCGCCGTGATGTCCCCGGTCTTCACGGTGCCCTGCATCTCGGGGATCCAGCCGTACAGGTTGAACAGGAAGGACCAGCGGCTCTCTCGGGCCGGGTCCGCGGTGGCCTCGCCGGGAGGTGCCGCCGCGCCTGGAATCTGCGCCGCGGCCGGCGGGGCGGCGCTCGTCGTGGCGAGCAGGGCGGCGGTGAGCCAGGGGAGAGCGAAGGAACGGAGGCGAGATGCTCGCACATGCTCGCGGCACCCGGGCACGCGCGGTCGAGTCGTGTTCATGGCACCGCGAACCGTAGGATCGGGGGTGGTGCGTTGTCTTGCCTTTGCGCGCCATCGCATCGCTCCGAACGAGCGTTCGAGGTTCGGTCGACGCGGATGATTGACTGCGTGGGGCTCCCCGGGCGAGATGAGGGGATGGCGCGGCCGATTTCCCTCATCCGCGCGGCCGGGGTCGCCGCGTTCGCCGCGCCCGTGGCCGAAGCCGGCGCGCCCGTCGATCGGCTATGGGATCGGGTGGGGATCGACCCCGACGTCCTGCTCGACGCGGATCGGTGGGTCCCGCTCCATGCCCTCATCCAGTTCGGTGAGGCGGCGGCGGCCGATCTCTCCGTGCCGGATCTGGGGCTCCGCATCGCCGAGCGGTCGGCGATCGAGAGTCTGGGCGTCTTCGGGGCTACCGTGCGAGCGCAGCCGACGCTGAAGAAAGCGATCGAGACCGCGGCCCTCCTGGTCTCCTCGTACGACTCCGGGGAGCGCGTCTGGACCGTCCCCGAGCGGGACGGGGTCCGTGTCTGTCGGCGCGTCCGTTCCGTCGACGGCTCCTTCCGCCAGGCCGATCTGTTCACGCTCGGCTTGATGGTGGGTCTCGTTCGATCGGTCGCAGGCCCGGAGTGGCGTCCCGAATCCGTCGAGCTCCAGAGCCCGGGCGTGCTCGCGTCCGAAAGCGAGATGATCTCCGGGGCCCGCATCACGACGGGTCGTCCGGCCACCGGGATCTTCGTCCCGCGCGAGCTCCTCCATCGGCCGGTGCGACGAGTTCCGGCGACGGCTCCGCCGTCGCGTCCCCCCGTCGACGCCTGGCGCGAGCGCCCGCATGTGCGCGACTTCGTCGCCTCGGTTCGCGAGGCGATCTCGGTGTTTCTCGACTCGGGAAGGGTCGAGATCGCCGCCGTCTCGCGCGTCGCGGGGATGAGCCCTCGGAGCGTGCAGAGAGGGCTCTCCGCCGCGGGGACGAGCTACGCGAGGCTCGTCGACGCCGTGCGGATGGAGAAGGCGCTCGACCTCGTCGAGGATCCGGACGTCCGGATCATCGACGTCGCGTTGTCGCTGGGGTATTCGGACCAGGCGCACTTCACGCGAGCGTTCCGGCGTTGGACGTCGGTCACGCCTCTCCAGTACCGCACGGGCGTCGTCGCGCGCGGCGCGGCGCCCGCGCTATCCGCCTGAGGGCGGAGCCGCGTCGGTTCGTCGCGCACCCTCGCCCGCGGTGCTCCCCAGGAACTGCTGAAACGCGTCCGAATCGCCCATGATCTCGCGTGCGGCCGCGCGTAGTCCGTCGACCTGCTCGGGGGGCAGGTAGAAGCTCGTCGGCAGGTGCTTCAGGGATTGACGCTTCTTCTCGTCGGCGAGCTCGTCGAAATCGACTTCGACGAAGTAGACCTCGAAGTCGTCGCACCCCTTGGTGCTCGACCGAGTCGCGGCCCAGTCGGCGCAACGGTGCTGGACGAGATCCTCCGCCAGCGCGTCGAGAGAGAGCCGGACGAGGCTCAGCGAGTCGAAGGTGTACTCGTTGAGGGGGATCGAGGTGCTGGCCATGATCGCGTCGCCCAGGGACAGGTCGAAGTTCGACTGCCGGAAGTCCACGTCCATCTCGGATTCCGCGTTGACGACGATGACCAGCATCTTGTGCACGTCGGCCACGCCCATCGCCTTTGCCAGATCCCAGGAGCCTCCGGCCAGCGTCAGTCGGTTCAGGAAGGGCCGCACGCCCAGATTGTCGGTCAGGCCTCCATCGAAGAGGTGGAGGTAGGGCATCTCCTCGCTGTCCTCGTATCTTTCCATCTGCTCGAACAGGTGGCGCGCGCGCGAGTTGCGGTCGGGATCCTGGGCCGCCGCGCGCGCCCACGGCGGGATCGCCACCGGGCAGGTCCCCGCATAGTTCTGGAGGATGACCGAGCTGAAGAGGATCGGGACGGCCGACGACGCCGTGACCGCACGCGAGACGGGGAAGCTTGCGTAGTCGGAGCAGATCAGGGCGAACTGCGCGGGGTCGAAGGTGAACTGCGCGCCCAGCGCGATCTCGGTCGCGTTGATGTTCAGCCGCGGTCCTCCCCGGGCGACGACGTCGCCGAGCGTCTTCTCTTGGAAGAGGATCTCGTCGTAGTACTCGGCCGCGAGATCGCTCCGGTCGAACTGCCCCGAGCCGAGCTTGGCCCAGGAGATCGGCGAGAACAGCGACCAGGTCAGGTGCCCCTGTACGTCTCGGTAGAGAAATCTCTCTGGATACTCCTCGAAGATCCGATCTCCGAACAGGCCGTAGTAGGCCGCCGTGAAGCTCCCGCCGGAGACCGAGGAGATCACGTCGACCTCATCCAGCAGGCGACGCTCGCGACCCTCGATGCGAATCTTCGAGTCGGCCAGAACCTCGAGGACGCCGTAGGACAACGCGGCGGCCCGGGTTCCTCCCCCGGAGAATGCGAGCCCGACGAGCAGCGTGTCCGAGCGCCCGGCGTCCGCGTGGGGCAGCGACGGGGCTGGGTCGGCGTCCGACGAAGGAGAATACGGATCGTTGATGGGGTAATGGGCCGTGCACCCGACGACGAGTGCGCATGCGACGATCCAGGTGAGCTGCTTCCCGCTTCTCATTCGAGTTCCTCCGTCGGTGCTTCCCACCGCGTCGGGGATCAGCTGTAGCCGAAACCGCTCTGCGGATCCTCCTTCCCTGGCGCGATTATGGCTCGTGGCGCGTCATCGTGGCGCGCAAGGGCAAGTCCGCGACGCCGCCGAGTGGTACGACGCGGCCCGTGTGGGGACGAACCAAGGCCAGATGGCCCCGCCGGGAACGGGAAGAGGCCGGTCGGTCGAGCTCGCGACTCGGTCGCATCGCACGCGAGCCGCTCGTCCACTTCATTCTTGCCGGCCTCGCCCTGTTCGGAGCCTTCTCTCTTCTTGATCCCGACGTCGACGAGGGCGACTTCAGGATCGAGCTGACCGAAGGCGATCTCTGGCAGATGGCCGCGGCCTGGCTCGCTCAGGGGCGCGCCGCTCCGACACCGGAGCAGCTCCGACGTCTCGCGGACGAGCGTGTACGGGAGGAGGTTCTCTATCGTGAGGCCCTGGCGCTGGGTCTCGACGAGAGGGACACGATCGTTCGGAGGCGACTCGCCCAGAAGATGGAGTTTCTGGCCGAGGAGGCCGCGGTGGTGCCGGAGCCGACGGCCGCGCAGCTGCTCGCCTGGTATCGCGATCACCCCGAGCGCTTCGCTCTCCCCGGTCGCGTGACGTTCCGGCACGCGTACTTCTCGCCGGATCGGCGGGGGACGGGGGCACGGGCGGACGCGGACCGCGCGCTCGCCCGTCTCGCTCGTGTGGCCGCGAGAGAGGCCGACCCGTCGGCGGCGGCCGACCGCTTCATGTTCCAGAGCGACTACGCCGACCGCTCCGCGGAGGACGTCGCCTCGATCTTCGGCCGTTCGTTCGCGCAGGCGCTCTTCGAGCTGGTCCCGGGCCGCTGGTCCGGCCCGATCGAATCGGGCTACGGCTGGCACCTCGTACGGGTCGACGACGTGACGCCCGCGCGCGTCCCGGATTTCTCGGTCGTGCAGTCCGAGGTGCGAGCCGACTGGGTCTCCGAACGGCGCGCGGACGCGCGGCGGGAGATCTTCGCGAAGCTCCGCGCCCGCTACGAGGTGGTCCTGCCGGAGCGCCCGCTTTTCCCCGAGGTCGCTTCGCGATGAGATGCGGGCGGCGACCTCTCCCGTGGGCGGGCGCGGTCGTCGGGGTCACGGTCGGGCTCGTCGCGATCGCACCGATCGCGCTCGCGCACGACACGCGCCCCGCGCATCTCGAGCTCGTCGAGATCGCGGCCGAGCGCTACGAGATGCATTGGCGCGTCCCCGTCCTCGCGGGGCGGCCGCTGCCCGTGCGGGTGCGCCTCCCCGACGGGGCGCGGACGGTCGGTGCCCCCGAAGTTCGGACGTTCCGCGACTCCATCGTGGAGCGGCGATCGATCGAGGCGCCGGGAGGACTGATCGGGAAGCGGATCACCCTCGTCGGCCTCGAGGCGACCATCACGGACGCGCTCGTTCGCGAGCAGCGTCTGGACGGCACGAGGACCGCGACGCTCGTCCGTCCGTCCGAACCCTGGATCGAGCTCCCCGCGTCGCGTCCTCGCTGGGCCGTGGCGGGCGACTATCTGACGCACGGAGTCGAGCACATCCTGCTCGGCTTCGACCACCTCGCCTTCGTTCTCGCGCTCTGCTTCCTCGTTCCGAACCGCCGCGTTCTGCTCTGGACGATCACGGCGTTCACCGTCGCACACTCGATCACGCTCGCGATCGCTGCTCTCGGCGCCGTCCACGTACCTTCGGCCCCGCTCGAGGCATCGATCGCACTGAGCATCGTGCTTCTCGCCCGCGAGGCTCTCGGCCGACGAGACGGGGAGGAGACTCTCGCGGTCCGGTATCCGTGGATCGTCGCCTTCGCGTTCGGCCTGCTGCACGGATTCGGCTTCGCCAGCGCGTTGACCAACGTGGGTCTGCCCCCGAGTGACGTGCCGTTGGCGCTTCTCGCGTTCAACGTCGGCGTGGAGGTCGGACAGCTCGCCTTCATTGGCGCGGTCTTCTCGGTTGCGCGGTGGCTGCGCTGGGCTCGAGGCGGGAGCAGGTTCCCGGTTCCCGGGCGCGCGGTCGCGGCCTACGCGATCGGCAGCGTGGGGGCGCTCTGGTTCTTCGAGCGGCTCACCGGCTTCGTGCCGTGAGGGTGCGGAGCCACTTCTCCATGGTTTCCGAACGAAAGGGTCTTGGCATGCGAAAGATACTTCTGATTTCCATCGCGGCGCTCGGTCTCGCCTTGCCACCGGCCGTCCGGAGCGAGCCCAGCCCGGAGCGGAACGTGTACTACGGCGAGCAGCACGTCCATACCGCGTGGTCGTTCGATGCCTATGCGTTCGGGGACACGGTGGCGGGACCGGAGGAGTTCTATCAATACTCTCTCGGCAAGCCGACCATGCATCCCGGCGGCTTCGAGGTGCGGATCACCAAGCCGCTCGACTGGGCCGCCGTCACGGAGCACGCGGAGCACATGGGCATCATCCAGGAGGCGAACGATCCCGATTCCCCGCTGCGCAAGTCGTCGCCCTGGTTGGCCCGAGCGCTGGAGCTCGCGACGGAGAAGGATCCGATGCTCGCGTTCAAGATCCTGACGGCGACGATCGCGAAAGGCGTCAATGTCGAGTCGCTGTCGAATCCGAGGGTGCTCGCTCCGGTCTGGAAGCGCATCGTCGAAATCGCCGACGAGTACTACGAGCCGGGGAAGTTCACGACCTTCGCCGCGTACGAGTGGACTTCGACTCCGGACTCCAAGAACCTCCACCGGAACATCTTCTTCCTGGACACCAAGAAGGTTCCGAAGGCTCCCTTCACGCCGCTCGACTCGTCCGACCCGGTCGATCTCTGGAAATGGATGGACGGCCAACGCGCCGCCGGGAACGAGCTATTGGCGGTGTCGCACAACGCGAACTTGAGCGACGGGCTGATGTTCCCGACGGAGGTGGACCACACGGGGCGGCCGATCGACGAAGCCTGGGCCGAGGCGCGTCTCCGCAACGAGCCGCTGACCGAGATCAAGCAGGTGAAAGGGCAGTCGGAGACGACGCCCGGGCTCTCTCCGAACGACGAGTTCGCGAACTACGAGGTCTTCGTCTGGCAGCTCCTCGGCACCGAGGGGGGGCCGCCGCGTCAGTACGGGAGCTACGTCCGGCAAGGCTATCGCGATGGGGTGGCGCTCGAGCAGGCCCGCGGCTTCAACCCCTACAAGCTCGGTCTGATGGGTGGCTCCGACTCCCACGTCTCCGCGGTGCCGTATCGCCAGGACAACTTCTTCGGCGTCCACGGCGTCGCCGACGACACGCCCGAGAAGCGTATCGGCGGCGGCAAGCTGCTGGGGCTCGACAACCTCTGGGTGTCGCCCGCAGGACTGAGTGCGGTGTGGGCCGAGGAGAACACGCGTGAAGCGATCTTCGCGGGGATGAAGCGTCGCGAGACCTACACGACGAGCGGCGTGCGGACGCCGCTGCGCTTCTTCGGCGGCTGGGGCCTCGAGTCGGGACTCGTCGACCGAGAGGGGTGGGTCGAGACGGCCTACGCGGAGGGCGTTCCCATGGGATCGGACCTTCCAGCGAAGGCCGGCGACGCGCCGACGTTCGCGGTGTGGGTCGTGAAGGATCCCGACAGCGCCAACCTCGACCGCGTGCAGATCGTGAAGGGGTGGAGCCAGAGCGGCCAGTCCTTCGAGAAGATCTACGACGTGGCCTGGGCCGGTGACCGGGAGCCCGATCCGGAGACGGGACGCGTACCGCCGATCGGCTCCACGGTCGACCTCGCCCGCGGGACGTACACGAACACGATCGGCGCGGTGGAGCTCCGGGCGGTCTGGACGGACCCGGACTTCGATCCGAGCCTGGACGCGTTCTACTACGTTCGCGCGCTGGAGATCCCGACGCCGCGCTGGAGCACGATCCAGGCCGTGAAGCTCGGTCGTCTGCCCCCGAGCGGCGCCGGCTTCCAGCCGGTGATCCAGGAGCGCGCCTGGAGTTCCCCGATCTGGTACACGCCGAGCGCCGCTGCGCGCCGGGCGGCTCCGGCCGGGCTCACCGTGGCGGAGCTCCGAGCGAAGGGTGCCACGGCGCTGTCCGATGCCCAGCTGAAGGAGCTGGTCGTGGGGAAGACCATCGGGGTCCGCAACACCGTCACCGGGAAGCGGTACGAGATCCTCTACGGCACGAAGGGCCATCGCTTGCTGACGGAGATCGACGGCGAGCCGTCGTCCCTTCGCGAGATCGGGGGCCTGATGCACGGCGGGGAGGCGACGTACGAGATCAGGGACGGTCGTTTGACCACCGACCTCGCCGGGACTCCGTTCGAGGTGACGGTCTACGCGCTCGGCGACGACTACGTCGCGGCCCGCAGCAACGAGTTCGGCTACGCCAACTACGAGGTCGAACCCGTCGAGGGCCCCTGAAGCCGGCCGAGATCGCGCGGCGGCCGAATGCAGGTGCCGGGCGACCCGAGCCGGGCTGGGTGCGCCGCAGGCATTCCCGAGCGCGTCTCGGGCGTGCTAGCCACGGGGGATGAGAACGATCTCTCTTCGCGGACCCCTCGCGTTCGCGCTGGGGTTGGCCCTCCATCTCGCCCCGACGGTGACCGTCTCCGCGCAGCCCACGCCGGTCGGCCCGGAGATCGACGTCTTCGAGGGGTCGGGGGACTACGCGTACTACCCGCGCGTCGCGACCGATCCAGCCGGGAACTTCGTCGTCGCGTGGGTCGATCGCGACGCGGCCACCATCACGCGCGGCCGCGGCTTCTGGTCGAACGGTAACCCGCGCGGGCCGATCTTCGACGTCATGCCGCCGGGGCTCGAGGCCGACAACCACACCTTCGACAGCGACGAGTTGGTGGCGCTCGCGGCGGACGACGCGGGGAACTTCGTGGTCGCGTTCAACGCGTACGACTACGGTGGAAGCGTCCCCGGCTGCGACGTTCGCGCCTGTATCCTGACGAAGCGCTACGACGCGGACGGTACGCTGTCGTCGTCGACCTTCCTCGTCGGCGATCCGCGGCAGAACGCGTACGGGGCCGATCCGCACAACCAGTGCGGAAACCCCGAGCTCGCGGCCGACGGCGAGGGGAACTTCATCGTCGCCTGGGAGGGCTACGACATCAACGAGGACGGGTCGAACGGCGGTGAGGGCGTCTGGGCGCGGCGGTTGGTCTCCGTCGGCCAGGTGAACGGCGCCGCGTTCCGCGCGAACGAGCACACGGACGAGTATCAGGGCGACTCGGGGGCTCTCGACGTCGCCGCGGATCGAGACGGGAACTTCGTCGTCGTATGGCAGGACGACAACGACGTGCTGCCACCCTACGGCGGGATCGTGTTCCGACGGTTCGACCAGTCGAAGAACCCGATCGGCGCGCAGACCCAGGTCGCGTGCTGCGGGCTCGATCCGCACGTCGCGCGGCATCCCGACGGTGGCTTTCTCGTCGCCTGGCAGGACGGAACCGGCGTTCGCGCGCGGATCTACGACGAGGACGGCGTGAGCGTCGGGCCGGCCTTCGAGGTGGACGCGAACGCGGACTACCCGGAGGTCGCGGTGTCGGCGTCGGGCGAGTTCGTGGTGGTGTACACCAACGGGGACGACGCCGCGGGCCGCGTCTTCGACTCGAGCGGTGCGCCGATCGGCTCGGAGTTCACGATCGCGGACGGCTGGAAGCCCGACGTCGGTGCCGATGCCGCGGGCAACTTCGTCGTGGCGTATGCCAAGTACGGATATGCCCATGTCCAGCGCTTTCAGGTGGCGACTCCGACGACGCAGGAGATCCTGGTCCCGGGCAAGGCCGCGGTCTTGAAGAACAAGGTCCCGGACGACTTCGAGAAGAGCGGAGGGAAGTGGACGGCGAGCGGTGAGGAGATCGTGTCGCCCTTGCGCGGATCGGCCAGCGACCCGCGTTGCAACGGGGATCCCGAGGGTACCGTGAAGGCGTCGGTCCGGTTCGTGAGCGCGTCGTCGGGCCAGGATCACACCTTCGCCCTTCCGTGCGAGAACTGGTCGGTGACGGGCGGCAACAAGGTGAGCTCGGTGCCGAAGCGGGGGTACAAGTACAGCGATCCGAAGCGCGAGGACGGACCGTGCAACTCCGTGAAGATCAAGGGGACCAAGAGCATCTCGGTCTCGTGCAAGGGCAAGCCGGGTGCCGCGTCGTTCCCGTACGATCTCGTCGCGTCGCAGAGCCAGGGGGTGGTCGCGACGGTCCTCGAGACGGGTCTGATCAAGCACTGCGCGGAGTTCCAGCCGTTCTTCGATGGAAGCGACGGGAAGAAGTACAAGGGAAAGGGCCTGGGAGCACCGTCGGCCTGCCCGTAGAGGTCGCGATCACGACGAGTCCCGCTCGCGAGCGACCCGCCAGAGAAGGATCCAGGCACCGGCGCTCGTCGCGCCGAGGAGGACGGGTCGTGCCGGCCAGGGCCCGAACCACTCGATCGGAGTCCCGGCGAGAACGTGGTCGCCGAGATACGCGTAGTTGGCGTCGAGCACGGCGTTCAGACCGGCGATCGCGACGAAGTACGCGACGCCGACGCTCGCGACGAAGATCAGGTCCGAAGCCCGGGGGCGGAAGCCTCGAACCACGAAATCGTAGGCGCCGGAGCCGACGATCGCGAGGTGGCCGATCCAGTAGAGGTAGTAGTCGCCGCCCGCCGGGCCCTGGCGGAGCGTGACGGGAAAGGCGAGAGCGAGCAGCGCGAACGGAATCCCCCAGAAGAACAGCAGCGCGCGCGGCCAGCGCCAGCGGGTGAGGAAGACCAGCGGTGCGACGGCGCATGCCACGTCGCACGGATGGACCGGGAGCGACGTCGACCACGAGAAGCGACCCGGCAGGCGGTAGAGGATCCACCGGAACAGGTTCACGGCGACGACGAAGCCCGCCCAGGCGACGGCGACGGTCTCCTCGTCTCGCTCGCGTCCGCTCGATCGCAGCCTCCGACCGATCGCACACGCCGCCAGGACCAACCCGATCACCCCCAATACGCTCGCCGCGTGCACGAGGGAGAAGGGAACGAACGGAGCGAGCCACTGCGATGTCCGGCTCCCGGATCCCACGATGAGCCTCATCCACGAGCGGAGCGAGCGGCAGCCGTCTCGGTGACGCTCCCCACGAACCGGGCGACGGCTTCAGCCCAGTCGAAGGATCCGCGTACCCAGCGGCGCCCGCGTTCGCCCATCGCCCGGGCGCGGTCGGGGTGGTCGACGAGCCATGCGAGGGCCGTGATCAGGCCGGCGCGGTCCCCGACCACGAACCCGGTCCTACCATCGCGTACCGTCTCCGGCGCACCGCCCGAGCTCCCGACGACGACGGGCAGAGCGGTCGCGGCCGCCTCGAGAAAGACGATGCCGAGTCCCTCCGACTCGAGCCCGCCCCACCGGGAGCGACACGGGAGGGCGAACACGTCCATCCGTCGGTAGAGGTCGGGCAGACTCTCCCAGGGAACGTCGACCTCGAAGCGGACGGGGACGTCGAGATCCGCCGCGAGGCGCCGGAGTCGGTGCTCCAGCCGACCGGTGCCGACGAGAAGCACTTCGACGTCGCGGCCCCGCTCCCGAAGCGCACGGGCCGCGTGCACGACGTCGGCGTGTCCCTTGCGGGGCACGAACCGACCGACCGCCCCGAGGATCGAGGGGCCGCGCCGGGCCGACCTCGGCCCGGGCCGGAACCGTGCCGCGTCGACACCGATGCCGATGCGAACCGCCGGCCGTCGAGCGACGCGCTCGACGAGACTTGCCGTGTGCTCGCCGTTCGCGAAGACGGTGTCGGCGGATCGCAGAACCGCCTGGATCGCGCGGCGGCCTCCGGGGATCGCGGCCGGGACGGAGACCTCCGCGCCGTGGGTCAACACGCCGAAGGGAGCACCGGTTCGGCGGCGAAGGCGTGGTCCGAGAAGACCCGTCGGTAGAGGCGCCGCGAACAGGATGAAGTCGGGTGCGAACCGCACCGCCTCGTTCTCGATCCATCGCAGGGTGCGCCCGGTCGGCCAGAGGAAGCGCCGATCGAAGCGGGTGATCGCGGTCTCCTCGAGACGGTCTCGGGCTCGGTGGCATCGGGGGGCCAGGATGCGGGTCGGGCCGGGCAGCCGTGCGGTGAAGTCCGCCACGTAGCGCTGGATTCCACCGGCGTCCGGCGGGAGATCGTTGGTGACGACCAGCACCCGCGGAAACGCGCGAGACTCCGGTCGGGGCGCGGACGCCGTCATGTCGCCGAGGGTGCCAGTGGTTCGAGGGGAGGGGAAGCCGCCCCCGGGTGACGCAGCGTCACCCGGGGGCAGAAGGAAGCTTTGACCGGTGCTTCGTCGACTTGATAGAGACGAGCCATGCGGCTCATGCGGCCCCGCCCTCTGGCAGGCCGGTTTCTCGTGCTCCTGTCGGTTCTCCTTTGCGCGCGCGACGCTTCGTCGACCGACTTCGTCGTCTATCCCGTCAAGGTGACCCTGCCGGTCTCGATCCTCGAGACGAGCCCGGGCGGGGATTCGATCGCGAAGAAGACGCTCAAGGAGAAGGACCTCGTCAACCTCGCCCTCGGCCGCGCACTCGGAACCAAGGTCGACAAGAACACCGAGATCCTCGCGCTTCAGGCGGCGCGCTACTCGAACGATGCGGGCGAAGGGCGGCTCGTCGTGTTCGATCCGTCGGAGAACGGCATGGCTCAAGTGACGGCAGTCGTCGCCCAGCCGACGTCCCTGGACTTCGACGTCGCCTGGATCGAGAACGGAAGACGAGCCCACGGTTTCGTCGAGGGCACGTTCGTCGAGACGACACTCGGAGATCCGTCCAAGTACGCGATCCACGCGACCGACGTCTGGATCGGCGGCGGCGGCAAAGGCGTCGGCGAGAAGAAGCCGAAGGGAAAGCTCGTCATCGCCGGACGCATGAGCTTCACGAATACCGAGGACGGCGTGACCACGACCTACGCGGGCTTCATCGGCAAGGCGAAGGCGGTCATCGCGGGGGAGCCGATCGGGATGTTCAGTGACGGTCCCGCCGGTTTCTGTGGCGACGGCGTGGTGCAACCGGAGCTGGGCGAGGAGTGCGAGTTCCTCGATCAGTCCGCGTGCCCCGGAAGCTGCGCGGCCTGCGAGTGTCGGGTGTGCGGCAACGACCGGCGCGATCTCGGCGAGATCTGCGACGGGACCGACGACGACGTGTGCGATGGTCTCTCGAACAACACCGGAGGGTGCCGCCCCGATTGCTCCGGCTGCTACACGTGCGGAGACCTCGAGGTGGGCCCGAACGAGGAGTGTGATCTTCTCGGCAACCAATGCGGCGGCGGTCGCTGTCTGCAGCCCTCCTGCGTATGCGGTTGCGACCCCGGGGCAAACGATTGCCCGTCACCGACGTGCTGCGACGTGTCCACGGGCCTTTGTTGTCAGCCGCGTGTCTTCGCGAGCGATCCGGCGTGTGGCCTCGTGATGTCGACCTGCAACGGAGGCACGCCCCTGTTCGATCTCTGCGGCGGGGTCGTGCCGGCCGGGCAGCCTTGCCCCGACCAGGACGGTGACGCGAATACGTTCTTCGCGTGTCACAGCTGTCAGGCGACGCCGCTCACCGCCGACTGTACGTTCAACCCGGAGGCGTGCCTCTTCTGAGGACTCGATGCCATGCGCGCCCATCGACTCATCTTCGTCTCGATCGCCGTCGTCCTGCTGTGGCCCCGGTCCTCCGTTGCGGCGGATTTCGTCGTGTACGCGGTCAAGGCGAAGCTCCCCGTCGAGCAGGTCGAGGTCGGCTCCTTCCTCGACACGGTTCTCGAGCGCACGATCAAGCAGAACGAGATCGTGAATCTGGCGCTGGGGCGGTCGCCGGGCACGAAGGTCGACAAGAAGACCGAGATCCTCGGCCTCGCGGTCGAGACCGGCGTCGCCGATCCGCAGTGGAAGCTCGTGGTGTTCGACCCGACGAAGGCCGGGGCGGCCCGGGTGACGACGGTCGTCGCGACCACGGGCGCCGTCGACATCGAATCCGGAGTCGTCAAGAACGAATCGCAGGGGCAGGGCACCGCAACCGTCGACGTTCAGGAGACGTCGCTCGGAGAGCCCTCCGCGTACGCGCTCCACTCCAGCACGGTGTCGCTCACGGGGTTCGGTAAGGGAGCGCCGAGTGCCGACTCGAAGCTCACCGTGAAGGTGCAGGTGGCGGGTCGCCTCAGCTTCACCGACACGTGGGACGGCTCGACGACCCGGATCGACGGCTTCATCGTGAACGGCAAGGCCTCGGTGGGGGGCAAGCCGGTGGGCGCGTACTCGGAGTAGATCTCGGCGAGCACGCCGGGCGGGTCGACGCGGTGGATGGGCCGAGGGCGAGCGGGCACGAGCAGGTCGCCCGTCTGGATCGGGTCTCGGTCACGTTCGGGCGGCGGTGCGCGCTCGACGACGTGACCTTCGGGCTTCGCCGGGGCGAGGTCGCTCTGCTCGCGGGGCCGAACGGCGCGGGCAAGAGCACGGCTCTCGGCGTTCTGCTCGGGCACCTCCGGCCGTCGCGCGGTGACGTCGTCGTGCGGGGGGCCTCCGTGCGACGCGATCCCCTCGCGGCCCTCGCCGGCGTCGGCTTCGTCCCGGACGAGCCCGGGTTTCACGGCTTCCTGACGGGCCGGGACAACTTGCGCCTCCTCGCGGCGTACGCCGACACGGGCGAGGAGCCGTCGGGCGCGATCCGGGCCGCGGTGGCGAGGGTGGGGCTCACCCCGCGTATCGACGATCGCGTCGCCACGTACAGCCATGGCATGCGGAAGCGCCTGGCGCTGGCGCAGGCACTCGTTCCGTCGCCCGACCTTCTCGTGCTCGACGAGCCGGTCGACGGTCTCGACCCCGACGGCATCGACGACGTCCACCGGATTCTCGGCGAGCTGGCGCGTGATCACGGGGTCGCGGTCCTCCTGGCCTCGCATCTTCTCGGCGACGTCGAGCCGATCTGCGACCGCATCCTCGTCCTGCGCGAGGGGCGCCTGGTCTACGACGCCGCCTTCCGGGCGGGGGCCGGGCGCACCGGTCTTCGCGACGTCTACCGGGCCGCTTCGTGCGGGCCGACCGCCTGGACTCGCCGCGAGGGGGGCCGCTGATGCGGTCCTTCGGCCGCGGACTCCGCTGGGAGCTTCGGGTGCTCGTGCGTCGGCCGCTCGCGCGGATCGCGATCCTCGCGGCCCTCGCGTTCGAGGTGCTGCTCTGCGGGGTCTTCTCTCTCCCGGCGGTGCAGGCTCGGATGTTGAAGACGATCTGGTCCTTTCACGAGCGCCACGGCATCGCCGATCCGTTCTCTTCGCTGAGCCTCGCGATCGAGGTGTCGAGTCAGGCCATGATGTTCGTCGGGGTCGTGGCGCTCGTGATGGTCGCGACCGAGTGCGTCGGCAAGGACATCGAGAACGGTACGCTCCGGATGCTGCTTTCCCGCCCCGTTTCGCGGACCGGCGTGTTCCTGCAGAAGCTCGTCGCCTGCGCCGCGTTCACGGGTGTCTTGACCTCGGTCGTCGCATTGGCAGCACTCGGGCTCGGTCTTGTCCTCGAGACGCCGGGCCGCTTCGCCGTCCTCACGGTCCGGGAGAGCATCTTCGGCGTGCACGACTTCGGCCCCGGGCTCGTGCGGTACGCCATGGCGGTCGCGCTTCTGCCGCTGAGCTTCCTCACCGTGACGCTTCTCGCGTTCGCGCTCTCGTGCCTTCCGGTGAAGCCGACCACGGCGACCATCACGACGTTGGTGGTGGTCCTTGCCGACTGGGCGGTTCAAGCGCACCCGGCGCTCGCGCCGGTCAGCCCCTACACGCTCACGACGCGGCTGGTGTCGTGGCGCCAGGTGTTTTCCACGGAGATCCCGTGGCTTCGGCTGGAACGCAACTACGGGGATCTGCTGATCCTCGACCTCGCGCTCGTCGCCGTCGCCTGGATCGTGTTCGCGCGCCGATCGATCATGCCGCGCTAGTGGCCCCGCGAGGTCGTCGCGTTGCGCGTTCGTAGATCCGTTCGATTCTCGGGAGCAACCGGTTCCAGGAAAAGCGCTCGGCTCGCGCCCGGCCTCGCGCGCCCAGCGTCGCGGCCAGGTCCGTGTCTTCCAGCAGGCGAGTGACGGCGGCGCGGAGTGCACCCGCGTCTCCGGGCGGGACGAGGAGGCCCTCGACCCCGTCGCGCACGATCTCGCGGTAGCCGGGAATGTTGGTGGCGACCACCGGGAGCCCCGCGGCCATGGCCTCCACGAGCGAGATCCCGAAGCTCTCGCGACCGGTCGCGGCCGCCACGAAGATGCGGCACCGCGCGTGGTGGGCCGGAAGCGTGCGGTCCGGCACCGCGGCCGCGAAGTCGATGCGGGTGCGGGCCACCGGCGCCACCCGTCGGAGGAAGGATCGGCCCGGTCCGTCGCCGACCACCACCAGGCGGACCTCGGGATGGGCCTCGGCGAGCCCCAAAAATGCGTCGAGGGCGATCGGAAAACCTTTTCGTGGGTCGAGCCGGTGCACCCAGAGTACGTTCGGAGGCCGAAGCCCCAGCGGGCTTCCCCCGGCGAACCGAGCCGGATCGACGCCGTTCGGGAGGACCGAGATCGGCGCGTCGACCTCGTCCGCGATCACGGCTCTGGCCGCGTTCGAGACCGCGATGCCGGCATCGATCGATCGGGAGAGCCGGCGCAACAACGGACGCAAGGTGTGGCGTACCCGGGCGTGTGGATCGAACGAGTGGAACGTCGCGACGACGGGTACGCGTGATGCGAGAGCGGCGAACAGCGCGGTGCTGGGAGCGAACGGCTCGTGCGCGTGGACCACGTCCGGACGGAACTCGCGGAGCGCGCACTCGATGCGACGGGCCGAAGCGGGGGAGGCGCAGATCGGTGCGACGCTGCCGCCGAAGCGAACGCCGATCGCGCGTCCCACCGGCCGGAGGGAGTGGACCGCTTCGGGTCGTCGGGCCGGAGCGAGAACGAGGACTTCGTGCCCGCACGCACGCAGCGCGATCGCGAGCTCGCGTACGTGGGTCTGGACGCCGCCGAACGCATCCCAGGCGTACGGACACGCGAGTGCAACCCTCACGTCGACTCCCAACCGCGCTCGAACAGGTGCCAATCGGACGGACGAATCTCGATCGTTCGTTCGAGCGCCGTCGCGACGCTCTGGGTGAGGCTCCGGACGTCGTCGGATTCCGGAGAGGGACGGAGACGTGTGGTCACCTCGGCGCGCCAACCGTGTCCGTGTGAGAGCGCGTGGGCCACGACGATCTCCGCACCGGTCGCGAGGGCGAGGGACGCGGGTCCGTCGGGCACGAGGCGCTTTGCGCCGAACATCTCGACCTCGATGCCCGCTCCGGAGAGGCTTCGGTCGGCCAGGAGGCCGACGATTCCGTTCGCGGCGAGGACCCGGCCGATCTCCGCCCGGAGGCCCGTGCCACGACGTCGCGGGAGGGAGCGGACACCGAGCCGTGCACGATGTCGCGAGAAGAGCCGTTGGAGGCGTCGAGGTCGGAGATCCTCGACGACCGCGACGACCTCGTGGCCGCGTGCCGCCAGATAGGCGGCCCCGAGATCGTAGCTTCCGAAGTGTGCTCCGACGAGGATGCAGCCCCGGCCGCCCCGGAGCGCATCGTCGAGCCGCTCGAGGCCTCGCGCCTCGGTGCGGCGCATCAGCTCGGCCGGAGGCAGCGCGGGAAGTCGGAACGTCTCCGCCCAATATCGAGCGTATCGCACGAACGCCTCGGTTGCCGACCGCTTGGCTCGGTCGTCGCTGGTGGAGCAGCCCAGGACCCGCGCCTGGTTCTCGACGACGATCGCGTACAGATCTCTCCGCCACCGGGCGCTCGCTCGGCCGGCGATCGGGGAGAGACGTCGTCCGATGCCGATGGGAAGCGCCCGCGACAGAAGCTCGAGGGCGCGGAATCGCTGGTACGCCCACACGTCCGCGAACGACTCCCGGCTCCCCACGGAGTCCCGTGTACTCCAGTCCCTGCCTCCGGGGAATAGGAGAGCGTTCCGCACGTCGGCGCCGTCGTCGCGATCTCCGTCTGGCCGCCGCTGGCCCCGTTCGCTAGAACGACGGCGTTGTCGGGCGACCCCAGCACGGATCCATCGCGAGCATCGTGCCCCGCGTGCGGGGATGCGGCGATGCGAGGCGGGACGGCCGTTCCCGACCACGAGTACGGCGTGCCCTTCGTGGCGACGTACGCACGGTGCGAGCGTTGCGGGACCGAGGCGCAGGCGCCGATGCCCGATGACGCGACGCTCGCCGGCTTCTACCCGCCGACGTACCACAGCATGCGTGCGGACGGGTTTCTGGTTCGCATGCGCAACGACGTCCGATGGAAGCGGCTCGCATCGTTGTTGGACCCGGTCTGCGATGGCGTACTTCTGGACTACGGCTGTGGCGAGGGGCAGTTCCTTCGACACGTGGCGCAGCGCGACGCCTCGGTTCGTCTGTTCGGGTACGAGATCGCGGGCGAGCGCTCCGTCGCGACGGATCTCGACGGCCGTCTCACGATCGTCCGCGGCTCCTTCGACGATCTCCTGGACGTTCTGCCCGCGTGCGCTCTCATCACCATGAACCACGTGATCGAGCATCTCCCCGATCCCGTCGACACCGTCTCCCGTCTGGCGGCGCGGCTCGCCCCGGGTGGCGTGCTCGAGGGGCAGACGCCGGCGGCCGGATCGCTCGAGCACCGGGTCTTCGGAACACGGTGGAGCGGGTACCACGCGCCGCGCCACACCGTCGTGTTCTCCCGCGACGGTCTCTCTCGCGCGCTGACCCGTGCCGGGCTCGAGGCCCCTTCGGTGCGGGGGACGTTCAATCCGGCCGGACTGGCTCTCAGCCTGGCGTCGTTGCGACACGAGAACGAGCCGAGCACGTTGACGCGCGAGGGGGGCGCCTGGCTCTTCTGGCTCGGGCTCGCCAGTGGCTTGTCCATGGTCGACCGCTTCTCCGGTGCGCCCGCTGTCGTGGACTTCGACGCGCGAAAGGCGAGGGCGTGACGACTCCGACGGTGGAGAAGGCCCCTCGCCGTGCGGATGCGACGTCGCTCGCGGTCGTGGTCGCTCACGTCGTGTTCGTCTTCGCTCCGGTGTTTCTCGCCTCCCGGATCGGCGTGAGCCCATGGCTGATTCCGCTCTGGCTCTGGTTCGGTCTCGCATTTCACGGCTTGTTGAACCTCTGGCACGAAGCGTCCCACCGGCTGGTGTTCCGGGGCCGCGAGGCGAACGAGGTTCTCGGTCGATGGGTTCTCGCGCCCCTGGCGCTCGGTGACTTCGAAACGTACCGCGCCCGGCACTTCGACCATCACCGCTTCATCGGGGTCGAGGGGGATACGAAGGACGCGTATCGCCTCGACCTCGCCGGCACGCGGATGCTCGGGTTCGCGTTTCGCTGCCTGACGCTGCAGGAGGCGGTCCGCAAGCTCCGGTCGACGAGCGCCCCGCAGGAGAAGGCCCCGAGCTCGTCGCGCTGGCTTCTCCGGGCGGCCCTCGTCCAGGGGCTCCTGGTCCTGGCGCTTCTCGCGACGGCTTCGATTCCGGGGCGGAGCGTTCTGGGGACTCTGCTCGCCGCGGGCTTTGCCTGGGGCTTCGTCTA
>JAUIFY010000413.1 GCA_030430245.1 bacterium
AGCTCGTCTGCGCGGCTCGCAGGAGTTCCCGTGGATCCGAAAGCTCCTGCTCCGCGGCGACGTGGCGGCGCAGGCGGCCGAGGCGGAAAGGCTTCGTTTCGAATCTCGGCGCCTCACCCTGTTCGACGAGGTCACCCGCGCCTACACCGAGTACTACTACCTGCAACGCGCAATCGGCGTGACGGAGGAGAACCTCGCCATCCTCGAGGACTGGGAAGCCCTCGTCCGCGCGAAGTACCGGGTCGCGACCGGGAGCTACCCCGATCTCATCAACACACAGATCGAGCTCGGCAAGCTCGACGATCGCCTACGCACCCTCCAGGACCTGCAACGCCCGACCATCGCGCGGCTCAACGACGTTCTCGGTCGTGAGAGCACCGCGCCGATCCCGCCCCCACGGGCGCTCCCCGCCGTCGAAGCCGACTTTGCCGAGCGTGTCGCGCGCGAGGATCTGAGCGTGGCGAACCCGGAGCTCCGCTCGATGGACGCGACCGTCGAAGAGCACGAGCAGCGTACGGAGCTCGCCTGGCAGGAGTACTTTCCCGACGTCAACCTCGGCGTCGAATGGATCGAGACCGGACGCCGCGCCGGGCAGACCGTCCCCAACGCAGGCGAAGACCCGGTCATCGGCCTCGTGTCGATCACCCTCCCGGTGTGGTGGCAGAAGTACTCGGCCGGCGTGCGGGAAGCCGAGGCCTCGCGTCGGGCTGCCGAGCTCGCGCGCGACGATCGAGAGCAGACCCTGACGACGGAGCTGCAGTTCGCCCTGTATCGCTTCCGGGACGCCGAGCGGAAGATCGACCTGTTCGGAAATGGACTCATCCCGAAGGCTCGAGAGGCTCTGCGCGCCAACTCCACCGCGTACGAATCGGGCCGGGCGGACTTCCTCGACCTGATGGAAGCGCAGCGCCTCTTCCTCGAGTTCAGTCTCTCGTACGAGCGAGCGCTCGCAGACCGGACGCAGAGCCACGCAGAGATCCAGAAGCTCGTCGGCACCTCGATGCTGTCGGACCACTCGACGGAAGGAGCGCATCGATGACCCCCGACCGGAAACCCTGCCGGGCCGCGAGGGCCGCGCTCGCTCTCGTCGCCGCGATCTCCTTCCAATGTTCCTCCTCGCCGGAAGACGTGAGCCCCGACTCGATGACGCCGTCCACGAGCGAAGCAGCGCGTGATGCCGACGAGACGTGGACCTGCGCGATGCACCCGCAAATCCGGCTCCCGGGCCCCGGCCTGTGCCCGATCTGCGGCATGGATCTGATCCCGGTCGACGACACCGGCGGGAAGACCGACGTCGCCTCCGAGCGCACGCTCGTCATGAGTCCAGAGGCCGTGGCACTCGCCAACATCCAGACCGCGCCGGTGGAGCGCGACGTCGTCGCGAAGGAAGTGCGGATGGTCGGCAAGGTCGACTACGACGAGACGCGCGTGCGAAAGATCGCCGCCTGGGCGCCCGGCCGCATCGATCGTCTCTACGTCGACTTCACCGGGGTCGAGGTGAAGAACGGCGACCACCTCGTGTACGTCTACAGCCCCGAGCTGCGGACGGCCCAGGACGAGCTCCTGCAAGCCCGACGCGCGGCGCGCGAGGTGGCGCAGAGCCGCTCGGCCGTCCTGCGCGAGTCTTCGACCGCGACCGTGGAGGCGGCACGGGAGAAGCTTCGCCTCCTCGGGCTCACACCGGACCAGATCCGGGAGATCGAACGGCGCGGAACGCCTTCCGACCACCTGACGATCTATGCGCCGATCGGCGGGACCGTCGTGAAGAAGCAGGCGTTCGAGGGCATGTACGTGGAGACCGGCACCCCGATCTACGAGATCGCCGACCTTTCGAAGCTCTGGGTGCGCCTCGATGCCTACGAGTCGGACATGTCGTGGATCCGATACGGACAGCACGTCGAGTTCACGACCGAGGCGTATCCGGGCGAGCTGTTCCACGGGCGCGTCGCATTCATCGAGCCGACGCTCAATCCGCGGACGCGAACGGTCAAGCTCCGGGTCAACGTGGAGAACTCCGACGGAAGGCTCAAGCCCGAGATGTTCGTGAGGGCGGTCGTTCGCGCGGGCGTGACCGAGGGCGGCAAGGTCATGGACCCGGAGCTGGCTGGCAAGTGGATCGCGCCGATGCACCCCGAGATCGTCCGGGACGAGCCCGGCACCTGCCCCATCTGCGGCATGGATCTCGTGCGGGCCGAGGACTACGGCTACGTCGCGTCGGATCCGGAGGCGACGCCCCTGCTGATCCCGGCATCCGCCCCGCTGATCACCGGCCAACGCGCGGTCGTCTACGTGAAACTCCCGGACACGGAGCAGCCCACGTTCGAAGGGCGCGAGATCGTCCTGGGCCCGCGAACCGGCGACCACTTCGTCGTCCGGGACGGGCTCGAGGAAGGAGAGCACGTCGTCGTGCGCGGCAACTTCAAGCTCGACTCGGCGCTACAGATTCAGGCGCGTCCGAGCATGATGAGCTCGCCCGACCGCGCGGCAGAGAGCGCGCACGGGGGTCACCGGCACTGATGGACACCGGTCGCACGTCGTCGATCCTCGACCGCGTCCTTCGCTTCTCGCTCGAGAACAAGCTCGTCGTCGTGCTGGCCACGGTCCTCGTCGTCGTGTGGGGCATCCTCGTCGCGCCGTTCGACTGGCAGATCGAGTCCTTGCCGCGCAGTCCAGTACCCGTGGACGCGATTCCCGACATCGGAGAGAACCAGCAGATCGTCTTCACGGAATGGACGGGCCGGTCGCCGCAGGACATCGAGGACCAGATCGGATACCCGCTCACCGTCTCGCTCCTCGGCATCCCGGGCGTGCGGACGATCCGGAGCTACTCGTTCTTCGGCTTCTCCTCGATCTACGTGATCTTCGAAGACGGCGTCGACTTCTACTGGTCTCGCTCCCGGGTCCTGGAGAAGCTCGCGAGCCTGCCGGCCGACACGCTCCCGCAGGGCGTTCAGCCCTCGCTCGGGCCTGACGCGACCGCGCTCGGGCAGGTGTTCTGGTACACGCTCGAAGGGCGTGACCCCGCAGGAGCTCCGGCCCCGGGGTGGGATCTCGACGAACTGAGGTCCATCCAGGATTGGTACGTCCGCTACGCGCTCCTCTCCGCCCGCGGCGTGAGCGAGGTCGCGAGCATCGGGGGATTCGTTCGCGAGTACCAGATCGACGTCGACCCCGATGCGATGCGTGCGTACGACGTGTCGATCGAAGAGGTCGCGGAAGCCGTTCGAATGTCGAACCTGGACGTCGGCGCGCGCAATCTCGAGGTCAACGGAGTCGAGTACTTCATTCGCGGGCTGGGCTTCATCAAACGGCTGAGCGACGTCGAGAACGCGGTCATCCGGTCGAACGAGAACGTTCCGGTGTACGTGAAGGACGTCGCCGTCGTCTCCGTCGGGCCGGCGCTGCGTCGCGGAGCCCTCAACAAAGGCGGCGCCGAGGCGGTCGGTGGCGTGGTC
>JAUIFY010000100.1 GCA_030430245.1 bacterium
ACTCGGGCATGGTGCCCGAGTAGAGCCGCTTCAGGAGGTCGCTTCGAACAGCGGCGTGACCGACGCGAGACGGGTCGTCGAGTCGCGGAGCTCGGCGAACGCGTCCTGAACGCAGCGCGCGAGGTGGTGCAGGTCGGGCAAGAGGTCGACGTCGCCGTTCAGGCCCCAGAAGAGCCTGCCGTGGTAGCTCATCACGGAGATCCCGAGCCCATGGTAGTCGCGTAGGGGGATCGTGCCGTACGTCTCGAGGAGGCGTGCGCCCTGGAAATACAGTGGGCCCTGCGGGCCGGGGACGTTCGTCACCGCGAGGTTCACGGGCGTGTGGCTGGCGAGCGCACGGGCGCCCAGGCAGAGCGTGCGCGCCGACAGCCAGGTCTTCTCGTCGGCGATCGCGCGCGCGGGAAGGGCGCCGTCCGTCTCGCGGAGGGCGCGCGTACGGTCCCGGATCATCTCGAACCGCGTCCGCGGGTTGTTCTCCCACACGGGGAGATCGACGACCCATTCGGTGACGGTCGACTGCTCCGGGGCGCGATCGCCGGGATCGAGGCTCACCGGGGTGGCGACCCGGAGGTCGAGCGCGGCCGGGCTCACGAGGCGCGATCCGAGGAAGGTCCGCACGCCGTCCGCGACGGCGGCGAGGATGACGTCGTGCACCGTTCCGTCGAGCGCGGTCGCCACCGCCCGCGCGTCCTCGAGCGGTGTGTCGAAGAAGGCCGATTGGCGGTGGGGGCCGACCCGTCCGTTGAACGGGGTCTCGACCGGCGGCCGCAACGAGTAGCCCAGGAGTGCCGCAAGCGAGCGCGTGCCGGTCCGTACCTCGTAGAGAAAGCGATCGAAGTCGCTCACCAGGTGCAGCACGCGATCGAGCGCCTGTCTCGGCAGGCGGACTTGCTGGATGATCTCGTCCATCACGAGCTCGCGGGCCGACGGCCGCGGGCGTGGTACGAAGGGGACGGGTTCGGGGAGCGGCTCGTCGGCGTTCGGCGAGAGGATGGCCTGGAGGAGATCCGAGCCCGCCGCGTCGTCGATCATCGACAAGTGTGTCTTCAGCAGCAGTGCGAAGCGGCCATCGTGCAGACCTTCGAGGATCCAGCATTCCCAGAGCGGCCGAGATCGGTTGAGAGGCTGGACCTTGATGCGCGCCACCGTGTTCTCGAGCTGCTCGAGACTCCCCGGGCGCGGCAGGGAGGAATGCCGCAGGTGATAGTTCAGCCGGAAGTCCCGGTCGTCCACCCAGACGGGGTGATTCTCGAACGGGATCCACGCGAGCTTCTGGCGGAAGCGCGGCGCCTGGTGGAGCCGTGCTTCGATCGCGTCACGGATCGCGAGGTAGTCGACGCCGCCTTCGGGCTTCGCGAGAGGTCCCGGATCGAAGACGAGGACCGACGTCGCGTGGCCGTGGATCCGCGGCGTCTCCCGCTCGAGGAACGACGCGCTCTCCGGACTGAGACGTTCGTAGCTGTAGGACGGCATCCCCCTTCATCGTAGCGAAGACGTCGAGAGGGATCGAACGGCTCGGGGGGCGCTGGGCGGCGAGCCAGGACGGCGCCTCACCTTCGAGCACGGGGCTTCGCGTCGTCGACGGCGGCGTCGCCGACCACCATCCGTGCGGTGTGCTCGAAGTCTTCGCCGTCGTGGACGGAGAACCCCCCGTCGACGTTGAGCATTTCGCCCGTGATCCACTCCGACGCGTCCGACGCGAGGAACGCGACGGCCTGCGCGATGTCGCGAGGCTGCCCCGGACGCTTGATCCAGGTCGCGTCGAGACAGCTCTGGACCATCTCGTCATTGAACGCGGCGCGAGCCGAATCCGTGTCGACGTAGCCCGGGCGTACTCCGTTCACCCGGATCGAGAACGGAGCGAGCTCGCGCGCGGCGCACCGGACGAGTGCGTCGACCCCGGCCTTCGAGACGGGATACGGTGCCATGAACAGGGGCGCGCGCAGCGCTTCGATGGTGGAGATCGCGACCACGGTCCCTCCGCCATGCTCGCGCATGACCCGCGCCGCGTGCTTGATGCAGAACGCCGTGCCCATGACGTTCACCCGGAACGGAACGAGCCAGCCCTCGGCGTCGAGCGAGAGGATCGGAGCCGGGTAGCCGGTGCCGGCGTTCGCCACGACGATGTCGAGGTTGGCTCCGGCCGCGGCCTCGGCGACCGCGGCCCGAACCTGGTCCTCGTCGGTCACGTCGCAGAGCGAGCCACGCACGCGCGCACCACCGCGCGCGTGGGGCTGGAGCTCGTCGAGCGCGAGGTCGATGGCGGGCCGATCGGGGCCGGCGATCGTGACGGTCGCGCCCGTCTCGAGAAGAAGGGCGGCGCAGCCCTTCCCGATTCCGGTCGCGCCGCCCGTGACGAGTGCGTTCTTGCCGCTGAAGTCGTGCGTGCTCATGCCCACGGTCGTAGCGGCCGACGTCGCGGCGGGAAAGCCGAGGACATGGCGCCTGCGCTGGGAACGAATCGACCGCGCGACGCGCAGGTTCTTCCGCCTGGTCGCCCACCGCGGCGGGGTCCCGCGAACCCGCCCCGGAGACTGCGAACGCGTTCGACGGAGCGCGTGCCGAGCCGTTGTCGGGGACGCCCCCGTCGTCGGTCGTTCTCGAGGGAGCGCGGGCGTTTCTCGCCCGTGCCCGACTCGGGCGCACGGCGTACGGGGGCGGGGCCCGCCGCCTGCCCGAGACGGTGCAGTGGCGCCGCCGATCTCACGTGCGCGGGCTCACGCGGGCGCGGGTGCGGACTCGTGCCGTGGTGCGCCGTTTGCTGCATGTCTCGCGGCGAACCCCACTGCGGAGGCGAACCCATGGAGAGAACGACACAAGAAGGTCCGACGCGCCCGTATCGAGGTCGGGTGCTCGTGGTCGACGACGACCTGGATACGAGACGGGGCACGGAGATTCGATTGGGCGCGTCGGGGTACGACGTGGTGACGGCGGGATCGGCCGGCGAAGGCTTCTACAAGGCGCGGCGCGAGCGGCCGGATACGATCGTGCTCGATCTCGGTCTCCCCGACGCGGATGGTCTCGATCTCCTCGCGGCGATCCGCACGACCCCGGCGTGTCGGTCGTGCCCGGTCATCGTCACGACCTCGCGAGACCCGCGAGAGGCCAAGCTCTCCTGTCTCTCCGGAGGCGCACAGAGCTACCTGCAGAAGCCGGTCGAGAATGGTCGGCTGCTGCAGGAGATCGCCCGGTGGATGGGGCACGGGGACGTGGGTCCGCACTCCTCGCGGATCGGCTCGCGCGACGACCCGCGCTGCGTCCGCGCTGCGGGAGCGAGCCGGTGCTGAGGGAGATCGATCTTCGCGTCGCCCGCCGCGAGTCTCTGACTACCGGTCGCCGGCCGGTGACCGGCGGCGGGCGCCCTCGAGTGTCTCGGGGCGGTATCCACCGTGCGCCCGGTCGTAGAGCCAGATCGCGCCGAAGACGAAGATCAGCACGGCGGGTAGAATCGCATTCGTCTCGAAGGAGACCTGCGCGGCCTGGCGCAGGACCTCCTGCAGTTCGTCTGCCTCGAGCGCGGCGAACGCGGATTCCGAGCCGGCCAGATCGACCTTCGCGCGGTCGAAGATCGCGCCGAGGGCGGGCAGGACGAACTGGATCGACAGCGCGCCGGCGACGCCCATGAGGCCGATGAAGAGCTCTCCGCCGCGGGGGTAGCGCTCGGACACGTTCGCCAGCATCGTCGGCCACAGGAAGCAGACGCCGAAGCCCCACACCGTGGCGGCGAGCAGACCCATCACCGGAGACGTCGCACGCGGCAGCAGCATGAGCCCGATCGCCGCCAGCGTGACCGAGAACGTGAGGAGTGCGATCGGTGATCCGAGGCGGTGCACGACCGCGCCCGCGAAGTGCCGGAAGACGAACATCATCAGGCTCACGTAGACGAGGAGCCAGATGCCGCGCATGCCGACCGTGTGCGTCAGCGTGAAATCGATCCACTGCCCGGGCGCGAGCTCCGACGCGGCCGTCAAGAACATGCACACCCACCACACCAGGAACATCGGCCGACGCGGGATCTCGCGCCACATGTCCCCCCACGCCACGCCTTGCGCGGCGCGTTCCGTGCGGGGAAATGGCGTCCCGATGCAGAGGAACCCGATCATCATGGCGGGCAGCATCACGAGCGAGAACTGGATCTGCCAGCCGAGACCCCCGAGGGCCCCTCCGACGACGCCTCCGGTGAGCACGCCGGCGGGCCACCAGGCGTGGACGACGTTCAAGCGATGCGTCTTGTCGTCCGGGTAGAGCGCCGTGACGAGTGGATTCGTCGAGGCCTCGACGAATCCCCAGCCGAGGCCCGAGAGGAGGTAGCCGGCCCAGAGCCAGGTGTAGCTGCTGCCGATCCGGTCCGCGAACACGGCGAGCAGAGTGCCGCCGGTGAAGCAGAGGCTCGCCAGGACCAGGGAACGGCCCATGCCGATGCGGTCGAGGAACACACTCCCGAGGAACAGGGTGAGCGCGAAGCCGGTGAAGGCGATGCCGAGGACCTGGCCGGTCAGCCTCGCCGAGTTCGGGGCGTCGATCTTCGAGAGGATCTCGGCCTCGATGCCTCCGGCGATGGCACCCCGAAGCGAGAAGCTCAGTCCCGCCGTGAAGAGTGCGACGCAGCCGATCAGGAAGATCTTCGAGGTGGGCTCGTCCCCCGTCGTCCCGGGGGCGTCTGCGGTCCGGCTCGACACCTAGATCGTCTCCCACGTGCGCGATGCGGCGGAGCGCTCGATCGCATCGAGCACGCGTTGATTCTTCACGCCGTCTTCGAAGCTGGGCGCGACGGGCGCGTTCCGGTGCACCGCGTGGAGGAAGTCCAGCACCGTGTGGGTGAACGTGTGCTCGTACCCGAGGATGTGGCCGGGGGGCCACCACCCGTCGACGTACGGGTGTGCCGCGTCCGTGGCGAGGATCGTTCGGAAGCCGCTGTCCGGTCCGTTCTCCTCGTAGACCTGGAGCTCGTTCATGCGCTCCAGATCGAACGCGAGGCTACCCCTGCTGCCGTTGATCTCGAAGCGGTTGTAGTTCTTGCGACCCGGAGCGAAGCGTGTGCCCTCGATCGAGCCGACCGCGCCGTTCTCGAAACGGACGAGGGCGAGGGCCGCGTCGTCGACGTCGACCTTTCCACGGCCGCTTCCGTCTTCGAGAGGGCGCTCCTTGACGAACGTCTCGAGGAGTCCGCTCACCTCCGAGATCTCTCCGACGAGGTAGCGCGCGAGGTCCAGCGAGTGTGAGCCGATGTCGCCCAGCGCTCCGCTCCCCGCCTTCGCCTTCTCCAGCCGCCACACCCGGGGGAAGTCGGGATCGAGGATCCAATCCTGGAGGTACGTTCCGCGGTAGTGCCGGATCCGGCCGATGCGCCCCTCGTCGATCATGCGCTTCGCGAGCGCGACGGCGGGGGCGCGACGATAGTTGTGGCAGAGCATGTGCGGGACACCGGCCGCCTCGGCGGCGGCGAGCATCTTCTCCGCTTCGTCCACCGTATTCGCCAGCGGCTTCTCACAGAGGATCGCTTTGCCGGCTCGGGCGGCGGCGAGTGCGATCGGCATGTGCGAGTCACCCGGCGTGCAGATGTCGATCGCATCGACGTCGTCGCGGGACACGACGTCTTCCCACGAAGTCGAGGTCTCCTCCCACCCCAGCTTCCGAGCGGCGTCGCGCACGGCTTCGGGGTTGCGGCCGCACATCACCTTCATGACGGGCTCGATCGGTGGATCGAAGAAGCGACCCACCTGGCGCCACGCGTTGGAGTGCGCGCGTCCCATGAACTGGTAGCCGATCATCGCGACATTGAGCTTCTTCATGGGCGCCCTCTCTGCTCGTCCGGAGCTTCAGGTGTAGAAGGCCCGGCGGCCGACGCCCTGGACCGGGATGCCCTGACTCGCGAGAACCTCGTTCTGGAGCGCGTACATGGAGGCCGCGGCTTCGTCGATGTGACGCGTGAATGCGATCGACCCCTCGAGAATGGGCTTCAGCCTCTCTCGGTCTTGGACGCGGGCCGCGGTGTATTCGTGCTCGACGATGAGTGGGGTCTCCAGCGGCTCGATGTCGAGAAGCTCGCGGGCTGCGAGTTGGTGGTCGAGCCAGTCGACCGTGCGGTTCTGGAGGTACGCGAGGGGGTCGTGCCGCGCCGTGCCGGGAAGCTCGTGCTCGCAGATGCTGAGCTGCTTCTTCCAGGCATTGCCCTGGTCGGCGGGCTTCGCCGACGGCGTGCCGTCGACGTAGTCGCCGCGATCGATCGTCTGGCCACCGTAGCCCCATGCCGCGATGCCTCTCGGATCGATGACCTGGCCCTTCACGTGGAAGCCCGCGATGAGGAAGCCGTAGCCTTCCTCTTTCAGGTACTGGAAGATCGAGCGCGTGTCCTGGCCCATCAGGATCGCGTGCGACGGGTCGTAGTGAATGCGGAGCTGGTCGCCGACCCCGTGCTTCTCGCAGATTCGGTGCAGCGCGATCCAGGTGCCCGGCGTGTAGCCGATGTTGTTGTGGAACGCGTCGTCGAGAGTCCATCCGGGCATCGGGCATTGCTCGATCCGGTACTGGAGCCCACGTGCCTTCGCCTCCCGAAGGAGCGGGATGAAGCACTCCTCGAACTCGGTGAGGTTCTCCTGGATGGTCTTCCCCGGATGCTTCCCGACGAACCCGCACACCGCTCGCGAGCCCAGGAGTGCGGCCGCGTCGAAGACGCGGATCATGAAGTCGTGCTTCTTCTTCCGGATCGCCCGGTCTTCGTGGAGCATGTTGTCGAAGTAGCCGACGTCGGCGATGCCGACGCCCGTGGCCTTCACGCACGACAGCACGCGGTCCGCGCGTGTCGGGTCGAAGGGTGCCCGGAGGTCGAGCGTATTCGCGACGGGGTCCATCATGGCTTCGGCCGGCACGTCCGCCTCGTCCGGGTGGAGCGCGGTCGCGAGCTGGATCTCGTCCGCGCCGAGCTCCTGTGCGAACTCGAGCCACTCCTCGACGGCCCGATCCGGGTCCGCGTCCCTCACGTCACGCGGCGTCAGCTCCTGCAGCGCCGCCGTCAAGACGCCGATCGGCATGAACCGCGGCTCGAACCCCCGTACGCCCATCGCACACTCCCCGAACCGGTGACGTCGTCTCGCTCGTCGGCGGCGCGACGACGTCCCTCGTCCGTCAGCTGAATTTCATCGTGCCCTGATCGAGGACGACTTCGCCCGCTGGGTTCGTCGTCTGGAACGTGCACTCGTTGCCGTCGACCCACATGGAGATCGTGAGAGCCTCGCCCGGGTACACCGGCTTCGAGAAGCGGCCGTCCATCGACTTGAAGCGGCTGGGGTCGCTGTCACACAGCGTGTGGAGCAGCGCGCGGCCGGTGAAGCCGTACGTGCACAACCCGTGCAGGATTGGACGGTCGAAGCCGCCGAGAGCCGCGAACGAGGGGTCGGAGTGGAGCGGGTTGCGGTCGCCCGAGAGGCGGTAGGTCAGCGCCTGGTCTTCGCGTGTTTGGTACGTGACCTGGTGGTCGGGCGCGCGGCTGGGCATCTCCGTGCTGGCAGACGGGCCGCGCTCGCCGCCGAAGCCCCCTTCGCCGCGGATGAACGCCGACATGCGTGTCTTCATCAGAGGCTTGTTCGTGGCGACGTCGACGGCCTCGCAGGTCATCTCGACGACGGCACCCTTCCCCTTGTCCCAGATCGCCGTGATCTTGCCGGTGTTCTCGACCTCACCCTCGGGCGGGATCTCGTCGTAGAGCTCGATCCCCTGCTCCCCGTGCACGAGCATGGCCATGTTGAACGTTCCGATCTTGTCGAAGGGCAGGCCGCCGGTGCCGGCGATCACGGCGAACGTCGGCAGGACGCGCTGCGGCGTGTCCTGCGTGTTCTCGGTAGTGAATGCGAGCTCATCGGTTCCGGCGCCCACGCCCACGGCGTAGAGCAGCGTGTCCTTCGAAGTCCACTTGTGACGGGTCGGAGCTCCCTCCGCGCCCACGGCGCTCGGATCGATCGGCATGGCGTGTGTCCTTTCTGCTTCCGCCGGGATGGCGGCATCGGAGGTGGAGGTACAACCGCTTCTCAGGGCACGCAACAGCGTCGCGGGGCGAGAGGTCAGCTCGCGGCGGCGGGCTCCGTCGCTCGTCCTTTCGGGACGACGATCCGAGGAGCCTCGAATCCGAGGTGATCGAGCGGCAGGCCGCCCGGCCGTTCGGTGCGCGCGGTGAGCACGAGCGTTCCGGGCTCCCTGCCGCCGACCGGGACGTCGACGTCGATCCACGAGCGGTCTTCCTCGCGACGTTGGGGGTCGAACACCCGCTGCCACAGGACATGATCGCCGGACGAATCCACTCGGTGGACGGCGACGTCGACGGCTCCGAAGTCGAACGTGCTCCATCGGTCCGGGCTCACGCCGACGCGAGCACGGAACCGTGCCGGTCCCGCCCGGACGGGGACGGCGAGGTGCGACGTCGCTCCCTTCTCGGGTGCGCGGAGCGCGAGGACCGGGCCGGCGTAGGGGAAGGTCCGTGCGCGTACGTTCCGGTCGCGTTGGAGTCCCTCGAGAAGGATCTGCGTGCCGTCCTTCTCGAGGCTCACGCGGGCCTGTGGAAGCGCCGCGAGCATGTCGAGCTGTACGGACTCCGGAGGGTCGGTCCGTCGGCGCAGCGCTCCGAAGATGCATCGATGGTGCTTGCACGAGAACACCCGGTCGATCTCGTATTGCCGCGCGAGGTAGGCCCGCAGCTCCGGGGCGTAGTCCGCGAAGCGTGGCTGTGAGTTCAGCTCGACGAAGGAGACCACGACGACTTCGGGTCGCGCCGCTTCGAGTGCGTCGATGACCTCGCGGTCGCGTCCCTCGAACGCCCCGACGGGCTCGATGGTGCGGTAGCGCCCGATCCCCGGGCGGTCCAGCACGAAGTTCACCGACGGGTGGTACGGGTACACCGGTACTGCGGCACCCGGCGGGAGCGTCGCGTCGAGGTGCGCGGCGATGTCTTCGAGGGTCTGCGCGACGCTCTCTTCGACGCGAAGCGGGGCACGTTCGAAGTCGAGAGGCGTATCGTACTTCTCTACGAGGCCCCGCCAGAGCTGGACTCCGCCGAGCCCGAGGAGCGCCACGAACGCTCCTGCGCCCCAGGCGACGGCGGTGCGGAGACGCGGGGAAGCTCCGGCCAGGCGGGCCGCGCGCAGGGTGGAGAGGAGAAGGAGCGCTGGGAACGCGGCCACGACGAAGTGCGCCCAGTCTCGGGGCTTGTTGAAGGAGGCGAGCATCGCGGCGGAGAAGGCGACGAGCGCGAGCTCCTCGAGCCACGGACCGTCCTCCTTCCGGCGTCGCCAGAGCGATGCGGCCGACCACGCAATCAAGGCGTACGGGGCCACGTAGAAGGCCTTCAGGGCGAGATCGATGATGATCGTCTCGCGGAAGAGGCGGCTGCCGAGGAACGACTGGAAGTGGAGGTCGACGAGCAAGGCGGGGAAATAGCTGAAGGCCTGGGGGCCGTGGAGCTGCGGGCTCTGCGCGAAGACGGGCCACAGGTCGAGGAACGGCACGTAGTCGCTCGCGCCGGGCCGCCAGATCGGCTGGAGAACCAGCGGGGCGAGGATCGTGTGGCGAACGAACGAGGGGAGCCCGCCCGCCGCCGCCAGCAGGACGATGGGCGGGACGACCGCGCATGCGATGCCCACGTCCAGCGTGAGGGCCGTACGAAATCGCTCGCGGAAGGTGGGGGCGATCCTCGGGGTGAGCAGCAGGAGGAGGTTGGTGGCGACCGCCGCCGCACCGCCGTAATCCTGCTTGAACAGGATCGCGATTCCGAGGAGGAAGCCCGCGCCCGCCAGGCGGCCGGCGGAGGGTCGGCGGAGGGCGGGCACGAGCGCCGTCATGCCCACCAGGAGCGTCGTGAGGGCGAGCGTCGAGTAGTGGAGCATCTGCCACTGCGGGAAGGCCCAGGGCCGCTGCGCGAGGCAGAGGGCGGCGGCACCGAGCGCCCATCCGGACGACGCGACCGCCCGTGTCAGGGCGTAGACCGACGTGGTGGCGACCGCGAACAGGATCACGGCGGCATAGCGGGCGATGAGCGCGCTCGGCTCGAACAGCGTGAAGAGGAACGACGTGAGGTAGAACGATCCGGGGAACGCGACGTGTGCGACGTCGCGGTAGAGGACGTCGCCCTGCCGCAGCTCGTCGGCGATCTGGTAGAGGAAGCCCTCGTCGAAGAAGGGAAGCCAGCGGTCGAAGATCGGCCACTGGACGACCACGGCGGCCCCGAACACGAAGAGGAGCCGTGTGGTCTCGCCGCGCTTCACCCCCCGAGTCTCCGATGCCGGGGCTTCGGGTGCAACGCATTTCGGCCGCGTCGCACGCTCCCGGGGGAGTGGGGCGGCGACGCGGCCGAGGACGCGCCCGCGCTCGTGGGGCGGGCCTATGTCGTCTGCAACCTCCTTCGCGTCACTCGGGGCACACGTCGAGACAGCCCGGCTCGCCCGGGTCGACGTGCCGGCTCGTCGCGCCCGAGTGCGCGTAGCCGAGGTAGGGGAATGTCTCGCGGTAGGGCGCGTCGTTCGCGTTCACGCCGTCGCCGATGCGGTTGTGGGGGAAGCCATCGAACGGTGGCCCCGCGAGGACGCCGGCGACGACGCGAGACGCGATGTCGGTCACGTCGTCCGAGACGCGCCGCCCGTTCGGAATCCCGGCCCCGTCGCCCGCGAGCAGACCCAGTCGGCTTCGCTGGTCGGCCGGCGTCGGAGGGACGCCCGTGTTGAGCCGCAGAAGATCCGCGACCGGGCCCGCCGGAGTGCCCTCTGCCGCAATCGGCGGCGCGTAGTTCACCAGGGGGAGGAGGTCGAACCGGGGGGGTGTCGGGACGGGCAGAACGCCGGGCGCGACCGTGGCCGAGTAGACGGCGTTCAGCACGCGGGCGAGCACCGGGTCGAGGGCGAAGTCGGCGAACTGGGCGTCGAAGCGCGGCTCGCTCAGGCTGAAGGCGTCCTTCGAGCCCGTGCCGATGATCAGCTCGTTGAAGAGCGGGTTTCCCATGCGCTGAACCTGAACGAGTTTCTCTCCGCGCCGCACGTTCAGGCGGCGGCGTCCCCTGTTGCCCGGAACGATCGTCCGCGTGACGGTCTCGCCGCGCGAGGTCGTGCCCCACGAGCCGATCGTGGCCAGGGGATCGTCCGCCGCGTGCACGTCGCCGTCACGGGTCAGCATCGAGATGGGGACCTCGATCGCGATCGCGTTCACGTTGAAGCCGGAGACGTCGTCGGCTGCGAAGTTGTTCTCGTCGTCCGCGTCCTGTGCGTCGTCCAGGACGCCGGGCACGCCGGTCGCGAAGGCGTCGGGGCGAAAGTTCAACGAGTCGAAGGCCGCACCGAGATCGATCCAGAAGGGGTCCTCGACCGTTCCCGCGAACACGCGCACGCCACCTCCGAGATCGTAGATGCCCTGGTCCGCGAGGGCGGAGTAGTCCGGCATGGTTCGCGGTCCCACGTTGGTCGGTACGGCGAACAGTGGATCGCCGTCGCCGAGCTCCATCGGCCCCGGAAAGCCGGGCTTGCGCACGGTCACGGTGTACGTCTGTCGCAGGCTCAGTCCCTCGGACCCCGGACCGTCGAGCGCGGTGATGGCGGGGGGCACGATCGGGGTGCCCGGAAGGACGGGTGCGGGGGAATCGTCGGGGGCGTCGATCCCGTTCCCGGCACCGACGAAGCCGGTGAACACCCCCGGGAGTCGTGTCTCCGTCGCGAACCGAAATTCGAACGTGACGTCTTCCCGCGCGTCGTGGTCGTTGTCGACCTTGATCGCGTATACGATCGTCGGGTCGAACGGGAAGTAGTTCGGTCCATTCGAAGGCTCGAGCAGTGGGTCGACGTCGAGGATGAACGTGACCCTGCTGGGGTCGTCGTAGCTCACGAACGCGAAGAAGTCGGCGATGTCCGCCTTGTGGTCGAGGGCCGTGATCGGCGCCTCGCGGTGATTGGCGGCGTGCGCACCGGTCGCCAGGACCAGTGCGACCACCGCGGCCGTCGTCGAGATGCGTTGCATGGAGGATCCTCCCGCGGTTGTCGTTTCTCTCCTCCCGTCGGTCCGACGAGCGGAGGGTCTGTGAGAGGTACGGCGGGGGCGACGCGCCGGACGTGTGCGCGGGGAAAAAAATTGCCCGTGCAGGCCGTGGACACCGTGCGGGGCGCATGTTTGGATTCCCGATCGTCCGTCGGAAATCATCGAAAACGGTCGGAGAAACGAGGCTTCGAGATGTCGACTGAACAATCTCTCATCGCTCCCCACATTCTCGACTACACGTACAAGCGTTCGCTGGGGCCGATCCTGTCGCAGTTCTTCACGGGGCTGCGCGACAAGAAGCTCGTCGGTGTGAAGCGGAAGGACGGGTCGGTCCTCTTCCCGCCGAAGGAATACGATCCGGACACGGCGGAGTCGCTCGACGAGATGGTGCCGGTGCAGGACGCCGGCGTCGTGAAGAGCTGGGCCTGGGTGGCCGCGCCTCGAAAGCAGCAGCCACTCGCCAAGCCCTTCGCCTACGCGCTGATCCAGCTGGACGGCGCGGACACGACGTTCCTGCACGTCGTCGATGGCGGAAGCGAGTCGGCAATGAAGACCGGCATGCGCGTCAAGGCACGCTGGGCCGACGAGACCATCGGGTCGGTCCAGGACATCGCCTGCTTCGAGCCGGCCTGAGCGCCTCGGGAGACGAAGATCATGAGTGAGGAAGCCACAGACGACGTCGTCAAAGTCATTCGCACCCCGGTGCAGCTGGACTACAACTACTCGGCCGGCAAGTCCGCAACGCGCTTCTTGCGCGCGATGAAGGAAGGAAAGCTGATCGGCCAGCGCTGCCCGGTCGATGGCCGCGTGTACTTCCCGAGCCGCGGCTCGTGTCCGATGCACGGCGTGCCGATCGAAGGCGAGCCGGTCGAGCTCGCCGACACGGGGACGCTGGTCACGTTCTCGATCGTCCGGATTCCGGCCGAGGCGGTGCCGCTCGACGTCCCGTTCGTGACGGTCCAGGTGTTGCTCGATGGGGCCGACACGGTCCTCATGCACCTTCTCGGCAATTGCGAGCTGGACGACGTTCACATGGGAATGCGTGTAAAGGCGGTTTGGAAGCCCAAGGAAGAATGGACGGAGTCGGTCGCGAACATCCTCTACTTCGAACCGCTGGACGAGCCCGACGCGGACTACGATTCGTACAAGGAGCACATCTGATGATCGACGTCGGCATCGTCGGGTTTGCGCAGTCGGTCTGCAAGCGACGCGAGCTCGATCTGAACGACACCGAGATCGTCATCCCCGTGATCGACGAGCTCAAGAAGAGCATGAACCTGAAGAACGAAGACATGGACTTCGTTTGTTCCGGTTCCAGCGATTATCTCGCGGGTGCACCGTTTGCGTTCGTGATGGGCCTCGACGCCGTCGGGGCCTGGCCACCCGTGTGCGAGAGTCACGTGGAGATGGACGGCGCGTGGGCGCTGTACGAGGCGTGGGCCAAGATCCAGATGGGCTACGCCGAGGTCGCGCTCGTCTACGGGTTCGGCAAACCGTCGATGGGCGATCTGCCGCTCACGATGGCGTTGCAGCTGGACCCGTACACCCAGACGCCACTTTGGCCGGACGCTGTGAGCGTGGCGGCGCTTCAGGCGCGGATGTGTCTCGAGGGTGGCGTGCTCACGGATCGCGAAATGGCCGAGCGCGCGAGCCGCGATCGCAGGAACGCGAAGGACAACCCGTACGCGCAGGTCAAGGGCGACTTCTCGGTCGACGAGATCCTCGCCGAGCCCTACCTGGTGAATCCGCTTCGGAAGCACGACTGCGCGCCGATCTCCGACGGCGCGTCGGCGATCCTCCTCGTCGCAGGGGATCGGGCGAAGGACTACTGCGACAAGCCGGCATGGATTCGAGGGCTTTCCCATATCTGCGAGCCGCTCGACTTGAACGTGCGGGATCTCACCCGCTCTCGGTCGACGGAGATCGCGGCCGAGAAGGCCGGCGTCGGCAACGCCAAGGTCGACGTCGCCGAGCTCTCGTCGCCGTTCTCACACCAGGAGATTCTGGTCGAGCGCGCGCTCGGGCTGGGGGACGATACGAGCATCAATCCGTCGGGCGGCGCGATGGCCGGCAACCCGATGATGGCCGTCGGTCTCGCCCGGATCGGCGAGGCGGCCAGGCGGATCTGGGATGGAAGCGCCGGCCGCGCGGTTGCACATGCGACGTCGGGGCCGTGCCTGCAGCAAAACCTCGTCTGCGTCCTGGAGGGGAACTAATCATGGCCGAGCGTACTGCCGTCGTCGGAATCGGACAGACCCACCACAAGGCGAAGCGCATCGACGTTTCGCAGTTCGGTCTCATCCGTGAGGCCGCGGAGCGCGCCCTCGAGGACGCGGAGTGCACCTGGAAGGACATCGATGCGGTCGTGATCGGGAAGGCGCCCGACATGTTCGAGGGCGTGATGATGCCCGAGCTCTTTCTGAACGACGCGATCGGCGGCGCGTACAAGCCGATGCTTCGCGTCCACACCGCCGGCAGCGTCGGCGGCTCGACGGGTGTCGTGGCGGCGAGCCTCGCGCAGGCGGGCATCCACGACCGAGTGCTCTGCGTCGCGTATGAGAAGCAGTCCGAGTCGAACGCGACCTGGGCACTCACGATCTCGATGCCGTTCTCGGTCGCCACGGTCGTGGGGGCGGGCGGGTACTTCGCGCCGCTCATTCGCGGGTACATCGCTCGATCCGACTGCCCACTCGACGCGGGCATCAAGGTCGCCGTGAAGGACCGCCTGAACGCGCTGAAGAACCCCTACGCGCACCTCCACATGGAGGACATCACGGAGGACATGGTGCGCGAGTCGCCGATGTTGTGGGACCCCATTCGCTACCTCGAAACGTGTCCGTCTTCCGACGGCGCGTGTGCCATGGTCATGACGAACGAGAAGGGGGCCGCGAGCTGCAAGAACCCGGCGTGGATTCACGCGACGGAGATGCGCAGCGAGCCGACGATGTTCTCGGGTCGCGACCAGGTGATGCCGCAGGCCAGTCTCGACAACGCCAAGTCGCTCTACCAGAAGGCGGGCATCACCAATCCGCGCAAGGAGATCGACTGCGCGGAGATCTACGTCCCGTTCGCCTGGTACGAGCCGATGTGGATGGAGGGCATGCTCATCTCCGAGAGGAACAAGGGCTGGGAGCTCACGATGAGCGGAGCCACCGAGCTCACCGGCGACTTCCCCGTCAACATGTCGGGCGGCGTGCTCTCGTCGAACCCGATCGGGGCCTCCGGGCTGCTCCGGTTCGCGGAGGCGGCCTTGCAGGTTCGCGGGATGGCCGGCGAGCATCAGGTGGACGGGGCGAAGCGCGCGCTCGGCCACGCCTACGGTGGCGGCTCTCAGTACTTCTCCACCTGGATCGTGGGAAGCGAAAAGCCGTAGGGTCGGGAGGATGAGCGAGCGGGTTCTCTCTGGCGCGGTCTGGCGTGACTTCACCGGTGCGCTGGAGAAGCTCGAGTCGCTCGTTCTCGCCGCCGACGTTCCCGCCCGACCCCAGGATCGGGCGGAGGGATGGCGGTACCTGCTGCGCTTCCTCGGCTCGGGGATCCATGTCGTGATCCCGGCCGGAGATCCGGACTATCCGGAGTTCTGCCGGATGATCCAGAACGGGATGAGCTGGGGCCTCGACAATCCCGACTGCAACTACTCGTGGGCGCGGATCCGTGGCGATGCGAGCTACCGGATCGGGGGCAAGCGCGGCAGTGCCCGTCATCTCGAGTTCCAGGTGAACACGGGGCACTTCGGCGACGGCAACGTCGGAGGGTGGCGCACCGTTTCGTCGATTCACGGGCGGGAGCTCCAGGCGGCGGAGGACGGGTCGTTCGAGATCACCCTCTCGCCCGAGCCGCACGATGGCAACTGGATGAAGCTCGACCCCGACGCATCCTTCGTGCTCTTGCGCCAATACATGAGCGACTGGGAGAACGAGCGGCCGGCCGACCTCTTCATCGAGCGCATCGATGCGGAGTATCCTCAGCCGGCGCTCACTCCGGATCGGATCGAGGCGCGGATGGACGAGCTCGTGACCTGGCTGTCCGCGGGAGCTCGCAGCTGGGAGAACATGTCCAGGCTGATCCTCGCGACGCCGGCGAACCAGGTCGCGATGACCGAGCCGCTGGAGGGAAACGCCGGCCTGCGCGGTCAATCGTATGGTCTCGGGCACTACGAGTGCGCGCCGGGCGAGGCGGTGATCGTCGAGCTCACGCCGCCGGATTGTCTCATGTGGAGCCTTCAGCTCTCGGGTTGGTTCTGGGAGAGCATGGAGTTCGGAGCGCGCCAGAGCAGCTTGAACGGCAGCCAGGCCGAGTTGGATTCGGACGGCGTGTTCCGCGGCGTCATCGCGCACGAGGACCCCGGCGTGCCAAATTGGATCGACCCGGAGCATCACGCGAGCGGGACGATCGGCATTCGCTACCTCTTCCCCGACCGCGTGGAGCAGCCGACGTTCCGGACCGTCCCGGCCTCGTCGGTGCGCGACGAGCTCCCGCCCGGGACGCGCGCGGTGACGCCGGCCGAGCGTCGCGACGTTCTCGAGCGTCGCAGGCGAGCGGTACAGCTCCGCTACCGGTACTAGAGGAATCGCCAAAGATGGAGCGATTCATCATAGGAACGGGTCGCTGCGGCTCGACGCTGTTGTCGAAGATGCTGGCCCTGTCGCCCGAGATGGTCTCGGTCTTCGAGTTCTTCAACGGCCTGCACGGCAGCGGTCGCTTCTCCCCGGAGCCGGTGAGCGGCGAGGATTTCTGGGAGATCATCTCCGCGCCCCACGCGTTCGTCACGATGGTGACGAGCCGGGGGTATCCGGTCGAGGAGGTCGCGTATCCGTTCGATCGCTCGGGGATGCGGTACGGCCGCAGGGACGAACTGCCGTGGCTGCTGGTCGCGACGTTGCCGCGGCTGACCGACGATCCGGACCGCCTGTTCGACGAGACGCGCGAATTCGCTCTCGGGCGGCCGACGCAGCCGCGCGCGCAGCACTACCGCGACCTCTTCGCCTGGCTCGCCGCCCGGTCCGGCGCCACCCTCTGGAACGAGAGATCCGGCTCCGGGATCGACTACACGGCGGACCTCGCCTCGATCTATCCCGACGCGAGGTTTCTCCACATCCACCGCGCGGGCGAGGAGGCGGCTCTCTCGATGCGCGAGCACGCGGCCTTCCGGCTCGCGGTGAGCCTGGTCTACGATCTGGACCCCGACGTCGACCTCGTGACGGCGCTCGCGCAGACCGTGCCCGAAGAGGGGCGCGACGATCCCATCGGGCGCCTGATCGAGCGCCGGCCTGCGCCGGTCCACTTCGGCCGTTTTTGGTCGGATCAACTCGCGGCCGGCTATCGCGCCGTGAAGATGCTCCGCCCGGATCAGTACCTCGAGGTCGGCTTCGAGGACCTCGTCGTCTCACCAGACGAGACGCTCCGGGGGGTCGCTTCGTTCTTCGACATGGATCCGGACGCCGACGACTGGATCCGCAGGGCCTCCGCGCTGTCGCGGGGGCTGCCACCGTCGCGTGTCGAAGCGCTCTCGCGGACGGAACGCCTCGAGCTCTCCGCTGCCTGCCGGACCGCGAACCAGCTGCTGGGCCGCGCCGAGACGAGCCGCATCGGGGGGGACGAGGTCCGCGATCGGTCGATGGCGGCGCGCTCGGCGCGCGACGGGGGTTGACAGGGCGGCGGTGGCCGAAGCATACCTTTTGGCGACTGGGATACGTCCCCCTGTTGCGGGGGCTACGGCTCTTGCCGGAAACCCGTTCACCTCTGCCGAGGAGACACTCATGCGCGCGCTGCCCCGAACCCTTCCCCTTGCCCTCCTGGCCGCGACGCTGCTCGCGCCGACGGGTGCCGATGCGACCGTCGCGGGTACGGACTGCGCCGTGGCCTGCGCGGACCCGAGCGCGATCGTCGGTACCGAAGGCCGCGACCGTCTCACCGGCACGCCCGGCGACGACATCCTTTGCGGTCTGGGGGGCGACGACCGGATCAAGGGCCGTGGCGGAGACGACATCCTGTGCGGCGGTGAGGGGCGCGACCGCTTGACGGGCGGAAGCGGTGACGACTTCATCGATGGCGGTCCGGGCCGCGACAAGATCCGCGGCGATCAGGGCGACGACGTCCTCCGGGGCGGCCCCGACGACGACAACGTCCACGGCGGCTCGGGTGACGACGACATCGACGGCGGAGAGGGTGTCGACCGCCTGAGCGGCCGCTCGGGCACCGACAATTGCTACAACGGTCCGGTCTTCCGTGGCTGTGAGGAGAACGCCCCGCCCGTGACGCCGACCCCGGGGCCGACCGGGACGCCGGCGCCCACTCCGGAGCCGACGCCGGCGCCCACCCCGGAGCCGACGCCGGAGCCCACCCCGGAGCCGACGCCGGAGCCCACCCCGGAGCCGACGCCGGAGCCCACTCCGGAGCCGACGCCGGAGCCCACTCCGGAGCCGACCCCGGAACCTCCGTACGGCTCGGCCGTCCGGGCCTTCCTGCAGGCTCCGGCCGATCTGTTCTGAGCGCTTCCTCGGAAATCGAGCGTCAGCGAGCCGGCGCCGTCCCTCGGGGCGGCGCCGGTTTTCGTGGTGGGTGGCGAGCCGGGACGTCGTCCCGTAGACGGACCGCAGCATGGCTTCCCTCGACAACGTTCACACCGAGGTGCTCGAGCCCCTCGTCACTCCGCGGCGGATTCGCGAGGCTCACCCCGTTACGCCGGAGATCGAATCGCTGGTCCTCGGCACGCGCGCCGCGATCTGCGACATCCTGCACGGGCGCGACCGCGACCGGCTCTTCGCGGTGGTCGGGCCGTGCTCGATCCACGACCCCCGGGCGGCGGTCGAGTACGCACGCCGCCTGAAGCCTGTCACGGATCGGGTGGGCGACGCGGTCGTGGTGGTGATGCGGACCTACTTCGAGAAGCCGAGGACGACGGTCGGGTGGAAGGGGCTCATCAACGATCCCCATCTCGACGGGACCTGCGACATCGGCGCCGGTCTCGACCGCGCACGAGCCCTCCTCGTCGAGGTCAACGGTCTGGGGCTCCCCTGCGCGAGCGAGGTGCTCGACCCGATCACGCCGCAGTACGTGGCGGATCTTCTCTCGTGGGCGGCCGTCGGGGCGCGCACGACCGAGAGTCAGAC
>JAUIFY010000101.1 GCA_030430245.1 bacterium
CCCTGACAGATCACGTCGGGTCCGCCGTCCGTCACGCAGATGGCGACGACGTTCCCGTTGCTCGACATCGCGGCGACGACCCCGTTTCGCTGGTAGCCGTACGCGAGATGCGAGCAGTCGTTGCGTAGGTCGCGAATCGGTCCGTTGGTCGGACACGCGACCGGCGTGGGGGTCGGCGTCGGACCCACCGGGGCCGGCTCGTAGTCCACGACCACGAAGCCCTGCTGCCCCTGCTTCCACTCGACGAGCGTCGTCGCGCCGGTCTCGGGGAAGTCCGGCAGCTCGTACGTTCCGTTCGCCCCGCGCAGGAACCTCGTCCCGAACGTCGTGACCGTGAAGTCCGCCCGGTCGAACTCCACCCCGTCGTCGAGGACGCGGACGGTGTGCGGTCCGTCTCCCAGCAGCCCGTAGTTGAACTGGGCCAGGAACCCGTTGCGGCCGCCGTTCCCGCAGGCCGATCGCGTATCGTCGCGCGACAAGCCGGTCGCCGCGGGAAGCGGGTCGAGGTCGTCGAAGACGAACGTGATCTTCCCGACCGGCGGGCACTTCCAGCCGGACGCGAATAGGACACCGCTCATTTCGGAGTTCTGGGCCGGCACCTCGAGGACGCTGGCCTCGGCCGAGGCCGGACCCAGGACGAGGGCGAAGGTGAGCGCGACGAGCGGTGAGAGACATTGGGGACGCATGGACGATTCCTCCTCGGTCAGAGCTCCGTGGCGGAGCTCGCGTTCGGAGAAACGTTAGGACCCACGCGCGACATGAGGTGTCGCGGCCCGGGAGGTCGGAACGAGGCGCCTCCGGCCGGATTCGTGCCCTGAGCGCTCTCCCCTCGCGCCGGGCACACGCTGGTGCTCTTCTCGGACGGGCGGTAGACGCGCACCGGGCGCACGCTGGGAACGAGCCGCGCACGCGCTGAGATCTTCCCCCCGCACTCTCGACGCGCACCGGACGCACGCCCGAAGCGAGCCGGGCACGCGGAGGGACCGCGCCGGACGCAGGCTCATCTCGGACTCCTGCCGGATTCTCTCTCGACGCACGCAGGCCAAGAGCTTGAGCGAAGCCGCCAATGCGACATACTCTTCGGTCGGGCTCCACGCCCACCGCACCCCCGCCCGAGAGGAGCTCCCCATGTCGGAGACGAACGGTTCACAGAAGGCGACGTACGACTCCGCCGTGAGGATCGCGCAGCTGCTCCTCGACCTGCGGTACCAGCCACTCGGCCTCAGCTACCAGGCGATCCAGGACCGGCTCGGCGTCTCGAAGCGCACGGTGCAGCGCTACGTCGAAGCGCTCCGCGAGAAGCTCGTCGTACCCGGCGGCAAGCCGCTGGTCGAGGTCCTGACGCAGGGCGACCGGCGCGTCGTGCGTCTCGCCACCGGCACCGAGTCACCCGACGGATCCGCGTGGGAGCTCTACTCGTTCCTGCTGAGCCTCCGCCTCGGACATCTCCTCGAAGGCACGATCGTCGATGCCATGAACCAGGATCTCTGGGAGCGCATCCGCGACGGCCTCTCCGCCGAGAAGACGAAGGACCTCGACAACATCGACCGCAAGCTCTTCTCGCTCCCGTCGATGCCGCGCGACTACAGCCAGCACGACGAGCTCATCGACGGCCTCCTCGGCGCGCTCGTCCTGCAGCACCGTCTGCGGATCGACTACGCCGGCGTCCTCGGCGAGGGACGCACGCACGAGTTCGACGCCTACAGCCTGGTCGAGCACCGCGGCGGCCTCTACCTCCTCGGGAAGAGCCACCTCGACAAGAAGATCATCTGGCTCGCGGTCGAGCGCATCCGCGCCACCGAGGTCGTCCGCAACGAGGCGGGCGCCCCGCTGCGCTTCGCGTATCCGGCCGACTTCGACCCCGCGCGCCACACCGACGGGATGTTCGGCGTGTACGGCGGCGAGAAGATGACGGTGCGCATCGCGCTCGCGAACGAGAAGACCGACGCGTTTCTGCGGTCGCGCCGCATTCATCCCACGCAGAAGTTCACGCGCGGGCCCGACGGGCGCACCCATCTCACGATGACGGTGCGCGGGACGCACGAGCTCGTGAACTGGCTCCTCTCGACGAGCCCGTGGGTGGAGGTGCTGGAGCCGGTCGAGCTTCGCGACGAGGTCGCGGCGCGCCTTCGGGAGAGCGCGGCGGTGTATGCGGAGGGGCGGCCGCCGGCGCGAGCGGAGAGCGGCGAGGCAGGCGCGACGCGCACGACGCAGCGGGAGCTGCCGCTCGGGCGACGGTCGCGGTCGGCGTGAGAGCGCGCCTCACCGACAGCCGTCCACCGGCTCGAACGCCTGACGACCATTCGTCCAGGCGAAGCGGATGACGCCGTCGCACGCGCCGCGTGCGAACTCGAGCCCGGCGCACTCGAAGGCGCCCGTGCCCGTGAAGGTGCAGCTCGCGCGGTCGGCGTTCAGGTCGCGCACGAAGCTCACGTCGTCCAGGATCTTCACCGTCTCGACCGTGCGGCTCTCGCTCCGCCGATTGCCCGCGGAGTCCTTCACGAGGAGGCGCATCGTGTGCGTCCCCGCGTCGAAGCGCCCCCAGTTGAGCGCGGCCGAGAAGCCGCTCGACACCGGCCCCGGCGCATCGGCCCGCTCGGAGCAGCACGGCAGGGTCGCCTCCTTCTTGCCGTCGACGAACAGCTCGACCGAGACGATCTCCCCTTCGCTGCTGAAGACCCAGCCCTGCGCATTCGAAACGCCGGACGCGACGCCGCGCGAGCGCTTCGGCGGAAGCTCCCACCCCAGCCGAATCGGGCTCGGCGGGCGCGCGGACGGACCCGGCGTCCGCGACGTCGCGGGAGTCGGCGTCGCTACCGGACTCGGCGTCGCGACGGGCGACGGCGTCGGGACGGGCGTCGGCTGCGCCCCGGCGTTCACGACGCCGTCGATCCACGCGCGGTAGTACGGAACGTAGGTCGCGACGGAGTTCCGCAGACTCGTACCGCACACCGCGTCCGGCCCGTAGGACACGATCCCGAGCTGCGAGAACGAGCTCCCCGTCGACCGGAAGACGGCTCCGCCCGAGTCGCCCGAGCACGTCGTCGGGTAGGTGCCGTAGCAGAGCTGACGGGACGCATGGATCGGCGACGTGCACGAAGCGGCCGGGAAAGACGACGCGACGGCCCACAGGGCGACCAGCGGCCGGAGGTCGAGGTCGGTCAGGCCGAAGCCCGCGAGGATGACGTCGCCGAGGCTGCTCGTCGTGCTCGCCGGTGCGCTCGCGAGCGCGATCGCCGCGGGCGTGTAGAGCGGCGTCCCGTCGAGGCGCGGCGGGTGCGCCGTCGCGTCGTCGACGAGCTCGATGAGCGCGATGTCGTCGCGCGCCTGGGCGGGAGGGAGGCTTCCGTCGAAGCCCGGGTGCGGAATCCACCGCTTGATCGGCAGCACCTCGACCTCGTGCCCGGGACCCGCCACGCCCGGGAAGGCGTCGCTGACGAGCACCGTGTCGGGCGCGCCGAACAGGCCGCAGTGCGCGGCCGTGAGGATCCACTTCGGCGCGATGATGCTTCCCGTACACAGGGATACGTCGCCGAGCACCGCGACCAGGAACGGGAACTGGCCGGCCGCGACGGCGGTCCCGCCGGCCACCTGCGGTGCATCGCGACTCGGCGCACCGAGGTACTCGGGCGGCGCGGGGGTGGATCGCGCCGGGCGCGAGGACATGAGAAGGATCGAGCCGAGGACGAGGAGACGGAGGGCCGGGGCGAACGTTCGCATGCCCGGACCCTAGGGAGGTCTCACGACAGCAGATGTCGCGGGCGTTTAGTTCCCGTGCCCGTGCATCCCTCTCACCGTCCTTACGTTCGCCGCGCGCACGGCCGCCGCGGCATTGCTCGCGATCGCCGCCGCGCCGCGCCGTGAGACCTCTTGCCGCGACGGCCGAAACCGTGCGAAGGCTCGTCCGCGGCGACCTTCCCACCCCGAAACGGATGTCTCATGCAGATCCTCGACGACCAGATCCACCTCTCCGCCACCGACCTCGCGCGCCACCTCGGCTGCGCCCATCTGACCGAGCTCGAGCGGCTCGCCGCTGCGAAGAAGCTCGAGCGCCCGCACCGCCACGACCCCATGCGGGAGGTGCTCGAGAAGCGCGGCCTGGAGCACGAAGCGGCGTACATCGAGCATCTTCGCAACGACGGCGCACGCACGGTCGAGAAGATCCCGGGCTTCGAAGTCACGGACGAGGCGTGCGCGGCGACGCTCGCCGCGATGGAGGCCGGTACGGACGTGATCGTCCAGGCCGCCCTCCGCGGCGAACGGTGGCGAGGCCGCGCCGACGTGCTCCTGCGCGTCGAGGAGCCCACCGGGCGATGGGCGTGGTCGTACGAGGTGGTCGACACGAAGCTCTCGATGGAGACGCGCCCCGGGACGATCCTGCAGCTCTGCCTCTACTCGGAGCTCCTGGAGGAGCTGCAGGGAGCCGCTCCGGTGCGCATGCACGTCGTCACGCCCGCGGCCTACCACAAGCCCGACTCGTATCGCCTCGGCGACTTCCTCGCCTACCATCGCCTGGTCAAGAACGCGCTCGCGAACGCGACCGGCGCGCCGCCCGCGGGCGACCCCGCGCTCTACCCCGAGCCCTGCCCCGAATGCGACTGGTGCCGGTGGTGGCCGCGCTGCAACGAGCGCCGCCGAGCCGACGAGCACCTCTCCCTCGTGGCCGGCGCGACGCGATTGCAGAGAGGTCAGCTCGCCCCGCTCGGCTTCGACACGGTCACGAAGCTCGCCGGCGCGCCGGCGCCGCTCGCCCCGCGGCCCAAGCGCGGCTCGAAGGAGAGCTACGAGCGGATCCGCGAGCAAGCGCGCGTGCAGGTCGCGTCGCGCGGCGCGCCCGCGCCCGTCTGGGAGCCGCTCGAGCCCATCGCACCCGATCGCGGCCTCGCCCGCCTCCCCGCGCCGTCGCCCGGTGACGTCTTCTTCGACTTCGAAAGCGACCCCTTCGCCGAGGACGGCGGCCGCGAGTACCTCTTCGGCTGGGTCGCCCTCTCGGAGAGCGGCACCCCAGAGTACAAACGCCGCTGGGCGCTCACGGCCGAGGAGGAACGCCTCGCCTTCGAGGAGTTCATCGACCGGGTGATGGCGCGACTCGCCCAGCACCCCGATCTCCACGTCTACCACTTCGGCATCTACGAGCCGGCCGCGTTCAAGCGGCTCGCCGGGAAGTACGCGACGCGCGACGACGATCTGGACCGGCTCCTGCGCGGCAAGCGGTTCATCGACCTCCACGCGGTCGTCCGACAGGGGATGCGCGTCGGCGTCGAGCGATACGGCCTGAAGGAGCTCGAGCCCCTCCACGGGTTCACGCGCACCCTCGACCTGCGCGAAGCGTCGAAGAACCTGCGCGCCGTCGAGCGACTGATCGAGCTCGGCGGCACGATCTCGCTGCCCGCCGAAGGGGTCGACGCGGTCGAGACCTACAACCGCGACGACTGCCTCTCGACGCTGTCGCTTCGCGATTGGCTCGAGGAGAAGCGCGACGAGGTCGCCGGGCCCCTCGGCGTGTCGATCCCGCGCCCCGAGCTGGAGGCGGGCGACCCGTCGGACGAGGCGGTCGAGCGAAAGAAGGAGCTGCAGGAGCTCTTCGACGGCCTCACCGCGGGCCTGCCCGACGATCGCGACGCACACTCCGACGAAGAGCGAGCGCGCTGGCTCCTCGCGCACCTCCTCGATTGGCACTGGCGCGAGAAGAAGGCGACGGCCTGGGAGTACTACCGACTCACCGAGCTCGCCGGGGAGGAGCTGCTCGACGAGAAGGCGGGTCTTGCCGGGCTCGAGCTCGTCGAGGACCTCGGCGTGCCCAAGCGTGCCCGCCTCCCCGTGCACCGGTATCGCTACGCCCTGCAGGAGCACAACGTCGGCCCGGGCGACCTCTTCTACGAGGGCAAGACGAAGGTCGGGACGATCGTCGCGCTCGACAAGTCGGCACGAACGGTCGACATCCGAAAGACCGGCGAGTCGATCGCGCACCACCCGAGCGACGGGTTCGGCCATCAGGACTTCCGCGACAAGCCCAAGCCCCAGGCCCTGGCGAACCTCGCGCGATGGGTGCTCGAGAACGGCGTCGACGCACCCGGCCCCTACCGCGCCGCGCGCGATCTCCTCCTACGACGTCCGCCTCGGGTCGCACCCGCCCGGCGGACGTTGCTCCCCGGAAAGGAGAAGGTGGGGACGGAGGTGCGCCGCCTGGTGCTGGAGCTCGACCACGGCGTCCTGCCCGTGCAGGGACCTCCCGGCGCCGGCAAGACGTACCTCGGCGCGCGCATGATCTGCTCGCTCGTCGCGGCAGGGAAGAAGGTCGGCGTCACCGCGGTGAGCCACAAGGTGATCCGCAATCTCCTCGACGAAACGGTGGAGGCGGCCGCGGCCGAAGGGCTCGATCTCTCCATCGTACAGCGGGTGCGCGAGGCGACGCCCGGCGGCGCCCCCGGCATCACCGAGATCACCGGGAAGGCCGAGGATCTCGGCGACGCGCTTCGCTCGGGCGGCGCCCAGGTCGGCGGCGCGACCTCGTGGTCGTGGGCACGCAAGGACTTCGAGGGAATCGTCGACGTCCTGATCGTCGACGAGGCCGGCCAGATGTCGCTCGCCGACACGATCGCCTCGGCGCCATGCGCCAAGAGCGTCGTCCTCCTCGGCGACCCCCAACAGCTCGAGCAGCCCATCCAGGGAAGCCACCCCGAAGGATGCGACTCGTCCGCGCTCGCGCATCTCCTGGACGGAAAGGACACGATCTCGCCCGAGGCGGGCGTGTTCCTGGCCGATACCTACCGACTGCACCCGACGCTCGCGGCGTTCACGTCCCACGTGTTCTACGAGGGCCGGCTCGATTCGCACGCATCGTGCACGCAGCAAGCGATCCTCGGCGACTCGCCCCTCAAAGGTGCGGGTCTCTGGTGGAAGCCGTGCCCGCACTCCGGAAACCAGAGCTCGTCGCCCGAGGAGGTCGATGCGGTCGCGTCGATCTTCGAGCATCTCGCTTCGGGCAATCTCGCGTGGAGAAATCAGAAGGAGGAGGTCGCTCCCCTGACGTCGGAGGACGTGCTGATCGTCGCGCCCTACAACATGCAGGTGAACGCCCTGCGCGAGCGGCTCCCCGGAGCCCGGATCGGGACGGTCGACAAGTTTCAGGGACAGCAGGCGGCGGTCGTGCTGTACTCGATGACCGCGTCGTCCGCCGAGGACGCGCCGCGCGGGATGGGCTTTCTGTACGACCTGCACCGGCTGAACGTGGCGACCTCGCGGGCGCGGTGCGCGGTGGTGCTGGTGGCGAGCCCGGCGGTGCTGGAGCCGGAGTGCCGGAGCCCGGAGCAGATGCGGCTCGCGAATGCGGTTTGTTGGTTTCGGGAGGTGGCGGGGGAAGTGCCGGGGGCGGGCTGAGGAGTGGGCCATCGGTAGACCCCGCGCCGCTCACGAGGGCGTCCAAACGGCGGCCGTGCCGCACCCGGCAAAGGGCGGCTTGGTGCGTCAACCTCTTCGTCGAAACGCGAACACCACACTCAGGGCGACGACGACGGCCATCAGTCCCAGCAAGACCGAGGTGAGATCGAGATTCCGCAAAGGTCCGCTCGAGTACTCCACCCGCTCGTGCGCATCGAGAGCGACCTCCATGTCGGCACGCGCGCCTTCACGAGCGGCAACCCTCGCGTCGGCCTTCCCCTGGCCGACTTCGCTGCCCACCTGCAGCGCGACCGCCGGATCCTTCTCCACCAGGTCGAGAAACTTCTCGGTGGCTCGATCCGTCTCTCCCGCGGCGAGCAAGGCCTTCGCCGCAATCGCATCCGCTTCGGCCGCGCGCGTCGCCACCGGCACCGGCGTGGCGCCGAGCATGGAGGCGAGCTCCTGGACGGCCGGGTTCGATGGGTCGCGAGCAACGGCCTTGCGGAAACGAGCCGTCGCGCCCTCGCGGTCGCCGCTCCGCAACAGCGCCCGGGCCGCATCCACGTCGGCCTGAACGCCGGCCGTCGGCGCCGGGGAGGGCGCAAAGAACTGCGCCTCCCACTCGAGCGTCTTGCGTTGCTCCTCCGTCTGCGCCCAGGCGGTGCCGACCAGCAACGCCAGGGCGACGAAGGCAGCGCGTATTCCGATCACCCCTTCTCCAGAGCGTCGGCGGCCTTCCGTGCGTCTGCGGCGGGATCTTCGCCCTTGGTCTTGAGGTACGAGTACAAGGACGACTGAACCGCCGCCATGGCCTTCAGATTCGATGGCGCGGTCTTGGCGATCCGGCCCGCCGTCACGGGATTCCCCGCGAGCGCCTTCGGGTTGGAGCGCATCGCATCGACGGCCTTGGCCTCGATCAGCGTCGCCGCGCCAACGTCCACCGCGGCATCCATGATCTTCGACGTCTCCGCCTCTCGCAGCTTGTCCTCGTCCGAGGCCAGGTTCTCGAGGTCATCCGAAACGTCGGACAGGTCGACGACGTCTCCGTCCTCGGCCTTCTCGCGAAGCTTGGCGAACTTCGCCGCGTCGACGTCATTGCCCACCGCTCGGGCGAGCTTCTCACTCCCCAGCAAGAAGCGGGCGGTCGCCGCATGGATCATCCCCTCGGCTCCGGCACCGCCCGCTGCCGATGAGCCCGTCAAGGACTTCGCCGTATCCGTCAGGTCGCCGAGACCGAACGCCAGCGCCGAAGCCGGGGCGAGGACGAAACAAAGGGTACCCGCCAGTAGTCTGTTCTTCATGAGTCGTTCTCCTCCAGTTGGCCCGCGGTCCTGCGCGGGGCGCTGCCTAGCGATAGCGCAGGCTGTCGAGCATCTGTGGCGCGAGCGTGAACGCCGCCGCCCGCGCGTAGGTCTTGATGGCTTTGGTGGACGCAGCCGAGGCCGAGAGCTGAGTCGACGGAGCGACGTCGACATAGGACGCGACGATTCGGTTGGAGCTGAGCTCCACGACCTCGAGGGAGCCGTCGACGACCGACTCGTACTGATTGCCGTACGTCCCGCCGGACGAGTCGACGTCCCGGAGACCGCCCTTCTCCGTCACCTTGAGCTCCCCGCGAACCAGGAAGTCGACCCCGTCGCGGCGCGCGTCTGCCGCCAACTCGTCGCGGTCCTTCGAGGAGGCGAACGGCACCGCGTAGCCGGTCATCACCCGTCCCCGCGCACGATCGGTTCCGTAGATGTCGAAGCCGCGCGAGATGAACTCGCTCTGAAGCGCGTCGATCGGCTCCAGCGTGTGCCGCTTCGTCGTCACGCCAGCCCCGGGAATGATGCGGTAGCTGGCGATGGCCAGCGCGAGCTTGGGACGTCCGGCAACGGCGAGATCCCCACGGGTCTCTCGGCTGACGACCTTCCGCAGGCTCTGCGTATCCACGACCGCCCGGACGGACGCCACACATTGGTGATCGTCCGTCCAGTACTTCTCGAGTCGATACCCAGCCACGTACGGCTTGTGCGACTCCGCCGCGGGCAGCTCTCCGTACGTCATCGCGGCCTTGTTCACGGCATTTCGAAGGGCCTGGTCGATCGCGAGCTCGCGATGGGGCTGGTCTGCCCGTTCGCACCGCACGGTCCCGATCCCATCTGCCAGCGCCTGCCCCGGCCCTGCGACCAGCGAAACGTCCAATCCAGGCTCCACCTGCCGGGTCGCGGCTCCACTGCACGCAACCAGGAGGACGAGCCACGAATGCAAGATCAGGTTTCGCATGAATCCGGCACCTCCGTGTCCATCAGTGTCCCGACGGCGCAATGCACCGCGTCGAGAATCGCCCGTCGGACGAACGTCGGGCGTACCCCAAGATCCTCCTGATGCCCGATCACGTGCTCGTCGACGACGATCGCCGTCGCCTCGACGCGCTCTCCACCCGCCACCGCGGTGGCCCACGCCTTGTAAGCGCGCGCCGCGGTCTTGCTACCGCTGCTCGTGGCCGTGCCGAAGCCATCCACCAGGACACTCAGGCTGTTCTGCGGTCGCTCGTGCGTGACGGAGAACCGCTCGATCTCGTCGTCCGACACGCTGTAGAGCGCGCCGAACCGTAGGAGCGCCGCCTCCGCGATCGAACGAGAGAGGTCCGCGGACAAGGCGACCGGGTACCCCGCGGCCCCGACCTGGTCGCCCGCCGCGAGCGCGGCGAGCCGCTCGACTTCGTGCACCGATCGACCGAGCGCCTTGCGCGCCTTCTCACTCGTGATTCTGACCTCCCGAACCTCCCAACGCGGGCGGTCGAGCACCGACACGTCCTCGAGCTCATGTGCGCGGCCACGGGCTCGCTCGACGAACGCAAGACTGGCGAACGAGAGATCTTCGTCTCGGGGCGTTCGGGTGTCGTGGTGACGAGAGACCTTCACGAACACGGGGAGAACCGCGACCACGGAGTTCGTGAGGGGAGCGATCGAAACCAGAGCACCGCCCACCGGCACCCATCGGTAGTGGATCTTCCTGTCGCCACGCCCCAGCCACGCCTCCTCCTCCAGGACCTCCGCGTCGGACACGACGATGAACGTCAACGAAGCATCGGACTGCAGCAGAGCCTCGGGCCCCGACGTCTTCGGAGCGACCGAAGGCGGGAACTCGCGGTTCGCTGCTCGCGAGAGCCCGGCGACCTCGAGAAGAGGCCGAGCGATGAGAACCACTCCTCCCTGCTCTGCACTCGGTGCGATCCGGGGCCAACAAAGGAGGGTCGACGCGAGCGCGGCACAAGCCACCGCGGCGATCCGCCCCCGCGCTCGAACGCGAGCCACCTCGGGCGAGCGTGCCATCTCGTCAGGGCTCTTCGTCGAGTCTTGTGCTCGATCGAATCGAGACGAGTCCCCTATGGAACCCGAGATCATGCTTCGGTTCACCCGCAAGAACGCTTCCTTGGAATCGGCTCGAGAACGAAAAGACGATCAATGGTTGGGATCGTTACGTACGTTTGCGCCGCCTCGTTTCGATAGACCGAAGCTGGGTCTGATGTCTAGTTCGCCGCATTAGGCGAGAGCCGCTCGATTACGACTAGTCAGTCAACACGAGCGCCGCGTCGCTACCTTCGAGTCCGAGCCAATTGCGAGCCTAGCGAGCCCCTACGGACGGGATTTCCGCAGCGCGCGTCGGGGACACGGAGAGCTGCGGAGGCCGCCCGTTTACCCCACGCCCGGACTGCGGGTCGCATCCTGCGCCGGCAGATCCGCATCCTTCCGCGCGTCGGCCACGACCTCTTGGACGAGCCGAGCTCGCGCGCTGGCCGCCTGTGCGTCGCCCGAATCGAGGTCCTGACCGCTCAACGCCTTCTCCGGCGGCGGCTTGCCATGGAACGCCTGACGAATGCTCGCGACGCGTTGCGCGAGATCGAACCAGAAGGGTCCGCCGAGCCCGATGAGGAGGCCGGTCACGAGGACCGAGACGAGCCACAGGACGGAGTGAAAGAACCACCCGCGCACATCGACTCGCTTTCGGGTCTCGGCTCGACAGAAGGGGTCGGGAGAAAGACCCGCCTCCCGATCGCCGAAGAGAAGGCAATGCGGAAAGAAGTCGCTTCCAATCGGGACTCCGAGCCCGGGTAAGGTCGCCGCTGCAGACTCGACGAACGCGATTCGTTCTTCGACCAGGGTGAGCGTATCACGAGCAGCGCTGGAGGCGCTCGGGCTCGCATCTGCTGGGTCACCCCGATCCGAACTCATCTCCGCCTGCTTGGCCTGCACCGCAGAGAGCTGCTCCGAAGCCCGTGACAAGTCATCCAGAAGATCGCCAGAATTCGCGATCACCGTTGCCGTAAGGGTCGGGTCGTTGAGAAACGCCTCGAGTACTCGCACGCCATCGGCATTCAGAAGCAAGGCGACCGCAAGTCCGGTGTAGATCGACCACATCCGCGCGTTCCGCCGGAATTGAGTCGAAGCCGCGGAGCCGAACTCCGCGAACTTTCGAGCCGTGCGGTCGAGCAGCGCCTCGGCCTCTTCGGTCCCCCGCGCAAGCAGCGCCTCTACCGGCTCCAACTCGGCGAGGCGACGAAGCACGTGCTCCACGCTGACCGACTCGTAGGCGCGGTACGGCGATCTCTTCTTCGGATCGACCACCTTCTTCTTCTGCTCTTCGGTGAACCGAAGCCCCGGATTCTCGACGACCTTCACGATGAGCTCTTCCACGAGGCCCCGCTCGCTCGTGGGGTCCACGCCCAGCGCGGGCGCAACGACCTCGCAGCCGATTCGGTGCACCAGCTCCTGAAGGTGCTTCCCCCGGAGAGCAGAGAAGCGAAAAACGACTTCGATCGAGGCGGTCACGACCGTCGCGAGACCCGCGATCGTCAGGATGAGTGCGAAGAACGCGTCGAAGAGCTGCATGGCTCATGTCCTCCTGAAGATGCTCCGAGCGGGAGCGTGGATGCTCGTTAGGACGGCCCCTGGAGGTAGGCTGCGTGACAGAACCCGTCGGCGGCTCCGTCCCCCTCGAGGTCGACGCGAACCCAAGAGTCGCTCTCGCCCAGGTGACCAACGGTTCGGCCGTAGGGCAGTACGTCGATCACTTCGAACTCCGTGCCCGGCCCCGCGCGCAGGCGAAGTCCGCGCCGCGCCACGACCTGGTAGACGTCACCCTCGGCGAGGGGAGCACCACCATTCGCTCCCGGATCGAGGGGAGGACGATCTTGGACGGATTGCGGAAACGGAGGCGACGCCGGGTCTCCCGTCCAGCTCTCGATCGCCGACGCGAGGTTCTGCGCCCAGCCGTCGTCACCGGCGGGCGGGTAGATCCCCGCCTGGAGCCGGACACGAGCGAGACCATCGATCTGAAGATGCGGCTTCTCGAAGGAGAGCGGCTTCAACCCGACCTCGCGCCCGAGCACATGCAGCCGATCCCACCACTCCCCGCGCTCTCCCGTCGTGTCCCAGCTCCACCGACCGCGCTCGTACAGCACGAAGTCTCCCGCAACGCCATACTGATGGAAGGACTGCCACGGCCGGGCCCGGCTCACGATGCTTCCGGGTCGCGTGCGGCCCTGGGAGTAGAGGTGTTGCTGTCTCTGCGGCGAGCGGAAGCCCTCGAAGAGACGGAAGGGCAAGTTCTCCTTCTAGAGCTGATCGAGCAGCGCTCTGGCTTTCTTTCGAGAATCCGGATGGAGCTTGGCAACATCGCCGTCTCTCGCCATCGCTTCCTCTCCCCTAGAGCGCACGGCCTGCCCGGGCCCGACCGCACCTTGGCTACACCGAGCTTGCCCGCTCGACCTAATCCGCTGTCGCCGGAGCCTGGGCTCGGTACGGCGGAGCCCGGGAGCATCCCATGATCAGCACGCCCTGCTGTGCGTCGTTCGCGCTTGCCCCGGGTGGACGATGAGAGATTCTGGCAGCCGAAGACTGCTCACACGATCCGCGGGCAGGCGCTTCCGTCGCTACGAGAACATCGTCGGATCGATCCACTCTTCCTTGAAGATCGTCCAGAAGTCGAGAGCGAGCTCGTCTACCACGTACGCCACGGGAAGGTACCCGTATCCGTCATCTCCCCAGCTCGTGCCCCACGAATTGCGAATGATCAGCGACGGGACCGTGCGGCCGCCCACGCGATGGTTGTCATCGTAGCCTACCGCGAGGACGGCATGCCCCCCACGAAGGGAATCGGTCGGCCCTGGATAGGGGATGTCCGCATCATTCGTGAGGGAGTCGTAGACCGGAAAACCAAAGGCAGCGGTGTAGCCGGCGGCCAAGACTCGCTTCAAGAGCGCCAGGGTCTTCGGCCCGTCGTTTCCGACGGCATCCAGGCGCGCGTAGTTCAGCGCCTGGAAGCTCGCCGCGTACGCATAGAGAAACGCGGAGGGCTCCTCCTCGAACCGAGAGATCACGTAGGGCCAGTACTCTTCGGGCGGAACGCCGAACGCGACGACCGCCTTCAGGGTACTCCGCAGGTAGGCTCCCGTATCTCCCGTGAGCCCCATGAGCTTGCGCGTCACCTTGTACAAGAACAACCGTGATCCGTCGATGTGCGGGACCCCAGAGCGACGAGTCATGTACTCCATCATGCCGACGACTGCCTGCGCCGTGCAGGAGCCCAAGTTTCCCTGGTCTTCGATCGGCGAGCAGTACTCCCGGTTGTCGATGCGCTTGGGCGAGCTGGTGGACCGGTCGGACGCGAGGCCCGAATTCACGTTCGCGAGAGCACCCTGAACGGAACTACTCGTCAGGTCGTAGTCGCGGCCATCCGGTACGTCTGGGACCCAACCTAGGCCGACCACACGCCTTCCGCCCGTAGTCTCCGGGTCCGCAGCCGCCCCCGTTCGCGGCAGGATTGGGCCCCCCACCGCACGAGGGAGAATCGGTCCGCCCACGGCCCTGGCCGGAGCAACGGCTTCCGCCTTCTTTCGCGCCTGGGGCGCCCTCGTCGTTCTCTTGGCCGCCGCCTTCTTTCTCGTCTTCTTCTTTGCCATTGCCGATCCTTTCGTTCGGATGGACGGTCTTAGAGTTTGCTCGAGGCAGCACTCGTCAAGTTGAATAATCCCTGCTGGCCCGAAACCGGCTCGAAGTCGCTCTTCTTCAGCTTCTGGAGCGCTGCCATCTGCTTCGCGTCCTCTGGATCCAGAATCGGAAGGTTGACGACGATATCGCTCAGCGAATCCAGGAGACCGGCGTTCCTCGCCGCCGAGTTTCGGAACGCGACCGACCCTTTCGCTAGACCCGCGAGCGGATCGATCTGTCGAGCCCAGAACGCGGGGTACTCTGCCGACGTGCGAAAGCTTGGATCTCGACCAACCCGTCTTGCAGCGATGTCGGCGACCCGCTGCTGTTGTAGAAGGCTCTTCACCGTAGCCGCGAGAGAGTCGACCTGTTCACCCATCCGTTCGGAATCGGATAGGCCGCTCGGGTTGTCGAGCAACGAGGCGAGCGCGGCGACGTCTCTTTGAGAGGCCTTCCGCAGGGCGACTTCGCTGACGCCAACCGGTAGGCCGTTGATGACGCTGAGTGTTACATAGGTCTGGTCGCGAAACTGCTGCCGGACACCCACCGCAAGACCAAAGTCCACCTCATCGTTCGGCTCCTCGCGAAGGCGAACGGTCGCGGCGGATACGGGACTCCCGTTCTGGCTGAGGTGTCGCACGATCCGATAGAGATGGCCGCCTTGCACCCGGAGGACCTCCTCGGCAAGAACCGTGGAGCCATCGGTCGCCGTGTACGAGTTGACGTGCGCCTCTTGCGTCCAGTCCGAAAGGACTTTGGGAGCGAGTTCCTCTGGAACGCGCTCCGAGATCTCACGCTTCAGGACGGCGAAAGAACCCGTGCGTAGAGATGCTGCCTGGACGACCGGCCTCGTCTGTCTCTGCACTGGTTCGCCCGACGCCCGCAGCCGGGCGTCGGCGATGTCCGCATTGCCCAGGGGGCCTATGGGGTAGAGCGTAAGATCGAACCGGAGCTCGAAATCATCCTCGTTGAGTGCATTGATCGCCTCCGCAATCTGAACGCCAAGCGCAACGGCTGGCGCGTACTGGGGCTGAGCGGCCGCTGCCGCGGCGCCCGCGGCTCCGATGATCTTCGAGGCCTGCTCCTTCTCCTCCTTGTCCAACTCGACCACGAAGAACCTGATTCGAATCGGATAGCCTTTGAACGCCACAGGCCCGTAAAGGGTGCGATCGGCAAGCCCAAGATTGACCCCCGGAGGCTGGTCGCGCTGATCGAAGAGAACCTTCGTCAACGCCGTGGATGGATCATCCGTGCCATCGTCGTAGACTTCTGCGTAGACGAGCACATGCGGGCTTCCGCGATCCTCGAGGTAGCGGAGGAACACGCTGTTCACGACGATCGTGATGATCTCCCCCTTGTGAGGGACCGTTCCCGAGTTCTCTGGCAAGGCGCCGAGCACGTCTCGGTCGACCACCGCACCCGAGAGTGGTTCGACGCCGTACACCAGCGGCTCTCCGGTGATCTGATGCTGAGAACACCCCAGCAGGAGCACCACGAGGGCACACCCGGCGGCCGTCCGAAGTCTCCCATGGTCCGATGCGCGCAAATCGATCACGATCCGTTCTCCTGCTGGTCTCGACAGAACGCGCCGCACGTCAGCGAACCATCGCGTCGACGAGCGAAGCAGAGATCGTGCCGCATCTGTGCGTGGCCGCACTACGGCGCTATTCCCGGCTTGCGGAACCGGGTGTCTCGTGAAGCGGACGACGTCGTCCGGTTGCTCGGTGCGAGTGGGGCTCCCTACAGCTCGAGTCGAGCGAAGCGCGCGGTGCTCGCCGAGCCCCACTGGACGAGTCGCCGCAAGAAGCCCAGAATTGAGCGTCCGAGCTCCGTGCCTCTTCTCGTCGAGCATCGACCGGCCGATTCCCCTTCGGCCCCGGGCGTTCCGGCAACCCGTGTCCGTGGCCCGTGGCCTAGTCGTTCGGCTCGAACGTGTGGTGTCTGGCAAAGCGGACGAGAAATCCAGCACGGAGGTCACCGGAGCCTTCCCCTGCCGAACGCGACGAGGGCACCCGGTCGGTCCCACCCACGGTCGGCGTGCCGCATCGACCTCAAGCTCGCGAGTCCGCAGATGAGGAATGGGAACGCCAGGCCTGAGGGCGCACCGTGCATCGTCAACGCTTGCCGGTCCGATCCGCCTGCGACACGATACGCAGCCGAGCAACCTGCCCCCTGCCCCTGGAGCTTCCCATGGCGAAATCTGAACGAGCGACGACCATCCTCGAGGCCAGCGAACGCTGGCGAGACGACTGCCTCCTCGGAGAAGGCTCCATCTTCACGAGCGAGGCTCTCTGGACCCACCCCAACGCCGAGTCCCTGCAGAAGTACTACTCCCACAACCTCGACCTGGGTGACGGCGACTTCTTCCAGAAGTTCGAGGGTCAGCTCGAGGAAGCGCCGCCGGCGGCGGCCAAGCTCGCAGCAGAGATCCTGTGGGTCATGTACTTGATCGTCTCGAAGACCGCGTCATCGGCCGCGACGAAGCGGCTGCAGATCAAGCAGGTATTCGGATGGTCGGGGTCCGAGATCGCCGACGACCACTGGGCCATCGGAACCGTACTCGAGAAAGGGGTCGCGCACCCGGGCACCGGGTATCAGACCCACCGTTGGCGTGAGCTGGTCTTCTTCATCGATTTCCTTCTCGAGTGGACGAGCGTCGATCCAGAAGAGAAGTCGCGCCTCTTGAGCCAGCCGTGGGCCTTCTCTGAGTGGCTCGAAACCATCGAAGGTTCTTCCCGCCGCCAGCTACCGCACGTCCTCTGCTTCCTGCTCTTCCCCGACTCCTTCGAGCGGATCGCGAGCAGCAAGCACAAGTCGATGATCCTCGAGTCGTTCCAGAAGGAGCTATCCGCCGCCCCGAAGGACTACTCGAGCCGCACGGATCTCGACCGCGGCGTGCTCGAAGTCAGAGAAGCCCTCACGGAAGCCTACGGCCCCAAGCTCGACTTCTACGACTCCGAGCTGAAGGCCATCTGGCGCCCCGCGCAGAAACCACTCCCGGTGCAGGACGAGATCTCCGACGGTACAGAAGACGCGCAGTGGCTCGAGAAAAGGTTCTCAGGCCATCGCGTTTGGCTTCTCGCCGCCGGAGAAGGGGGCCGGCTTTGGCCCGACATGGAGAAGGCCGGGATCGCTGCGATCGGCTGGGACTACCTGGGGGACATCGAACACTACGAGAACCGCGATCAGGTCACCAAGGCCATCGCAGAGGAGTCGGGGAAGGCCAATCCCACGAACGACTCCCTCGCCGTCTGGGAGTTCGCGCGCGTGATGGAGCCCGGCGACGTGATCCTCGCGAAGAAGGGATCGGATACGCTGCTGGCGCACGGAATCGTCACCGGGCCATACGCCTTCGACGATGGCCGCCCCGAATACCACCACACCAGAACGGTGGACTGGACTCCGGTCCCCAACTGGCAGATTCCCGAAGACCAGCGCCCTGCGATCAAGACCCTGACCGACTTCACGAAGTACCCCAGCTGGGTCCGCGCGGCCTTCTCCTGGGCTGATGCATCGAGCGAATCGACGGACCGAGACGATGGCGACTCCCCAGCGTCGTATACGGTGGAGGATGCGCTCGCGGGCGTCTTCCTCACCAAGCCCGACTTCCAGGAGATCCTCGACTCGCTCGCCCGCCGCAAGAACCTGATCCTCGAAGGACCACCCGGCGTGGGAAAGACGTTCATCGCTCGCCGGATCGCATGGGCCTTGATCGGCGCGAAGTCTCCTCGAAACGTGGAGTTCGTCCAGTTCCACCAGAGCTACGCCTACGAGGATTTCATCCAAGGTTTCCGCCCCAAAGCCGACGGCGGCTTCGAGCTACGCGATGGCGTGTTTCTGCAGTTCTGCCGCAAGGCCAGCGAATCCGACGAACCTCATGTCTTCATCATCGATGAGATCAACCGAGGCAATCTGAGCCGCATTTTCGGCGAGCTCATGATGTTGATCGAGGCCGACAAGCGGGGCAGAGCGCACCAGATGCGCCTCACCTACAGCCCCACCGGAGAGCGGTTCTTCGTCCCCGAGAACGTTCATCTTCTAGGGATGATGAACACCGCCGATCGCTCCCTCGCGATGGTGGACTACGCGCTCAGGCGGCGATTCGCGTTCTTCCCGCTCAAGCCGGCCTTTGGTAGCGAGAGCTTCTCGGCATTCCTTCTGGAGAAGGGTGTCGACGAGAACCTCGTCCGCAGCATCGACCAGCGATTTCGGACCCTGAACCAGTCCATTCGAGAGGACGCGCAGAATCTCGGGCCTGGGTTCCAAGTCGGCCACAGCTACTTCGTCCCGAGCGGCGAGGAAACGGCCCTCGACGAGCAATGGTATCGCTCGATCGTCCGAACGCAGATCCTGCCTCTGCTCCGTGAGTACTGGTTCGACCGCCCGCAAGTGCTTGCCAAGAATGCCGAGGCTCTCGGGATCACGTGATTCCCATCGGAAACATCTACTATCTGCTCTGCTACGCATGGGACTGCCACGAAGAGCTGGGAACGGTCGACCTCCAAGAGCTTCAGGAGTTCGACCGGGTCGAGAATCTCTTCGGAAGCGTGCTCGCGCGCGGCGTCATCCGCGTTTCTCGTCGAGGCCTCGACAGACGCTACATTCCCTTCAGGGAGGAGCTGTCCGGTCTACGCGGCAAGATCGAGCTGACCGAGACGATCAAGCGCGCCTCGCTCGTGCGTCACCGACTCACGTGCTCCTTCGAAGAACTCTCGCACG
>JAUIFY010000102.1 GCA_030430245.1 bacterium
GGGTTGCGGTACGAGTTGCACGTCACCAGGAGCCCCATGCGGATCCGCTCGGTCTGCGGGGCGAGGGCGGCCAGGAGCATCCAGCCGTCCATCTGGCTCTCCGAGCGCGGGCGGACGACCGAGTAGAAGTGGTCGTCCAACCAGATCGAGTCGAAGCCCAGCTCGTCCGCCACCTTCCAGTGGTCGGCGAGGGCCTCGAAGGTCGTGCCTTCCTGGGCGGTCTGGATGCCGAAGTGCAGCGGTCGAGATGCCATGCGCTCTCGCTATCGGAATCCGGTTGCGCGGGCGAGCGCTCGGTTGCTAACGAACGATAGTTCGTATGAGCCAGGCGGTGATCGAGCGCGAGCGACGGACCGAGGCCGGGGAGCAGACCATCCAGAGGGTGCTCGACGCGGCCGAGGAGCGGTTCGCGGGGGAGGGGTTCTCGGGCACCTCCCTGCGGGACATCGCGCGCGATGCCGGAATTCGCGCTCCCAGCCTCTACAACCATTTCGAGAACAAGGAGGCGCTGTACGCGGCGGTGCTCGAGCGGGCCTTCGGTCCGGTGCTCGAGATCCTCGAGAGATTCCTCTCGCGCGGTCCGGACGCCTACGAGACCCCGGCCATGGCGACGGACATGCTCGCGGTTCTCGCGGACCGACCGAATCGCGCACGGCTTCTGCTGCACGAGGCGCTCTCGGGAAATCGACACAGGAACGAGTTGCTGGCGACCTGGATCGAGCGCCTCTTCGGAAGCGGTCTGCGCGCCATGGGGAACTCCCCCGGGCGCCACCCGTGGAGCAAGGAAGAGCTGCCGCTGCTCCTCCTCGCGATGAACAACGTCATCGCCGGCTACGTGGCCGTCGCTCCGGCCTTCGAAGGGATGCTGGTCCGCGATCCTCTCTCGCCGGCCGCTCTCCGCCGCCAGGAGCGTTTCCTGGCGAAGCTCTGGACTCTGCTCTGGGACGAAGCTCCCGAACGCCGCGACTCCTCGGAGCGTGGACGAGGTACGAAATGACGGATCGAGCCGATTGGATCAACGACGCCGACAACCACTACTACGAGCCCGACGACTGCTTCTCGCGCCACATCGAGGCACGCTTCAAGGAGCGGACCATGTGGATCGATCGCTCGAAGGCCGGGCCCGGTCGCATGTACATCGGCGAGGAGCGGTGCGAGTTCTTCAGCGTCGGCGCCGGCGTCGGCGTCGGGGCGCCCGGCGTGATGAAGGAGTTCCTGCGCGGGACGACCGAGGAGGGCGGGAGCCCGAGCCTCAACCCGATCGATGGTCTCTCCGTGAGGGAGTTCGTCGACCGCGACGCGCGCCTCGCGAAGATGGACGAGCAGCAGGTGGCGTCGTGCCTGATGCTCCCGACGACCGGCGTCGGCATCGAGCCGCAGCTCCGTGAGCCGAAGCACCGCGAGGCGCTGTATCCCTCGGTGCGAGCCTTCAACCGCTGGCTCGAGGAGGATTGGGGCTTCGGAAGCGACGGCCGGATCTACGGAGCGCCGCTGCTCTCGCTCGTCGACCTCGACGAGGGAATCCGCGAGCTCGAGCGCGTGCTCGAAGCGGGGGCTCGATTCGGCGTCCTCACCGCGGGGCCGGTCGAGGGCCGCTCTCCGGGCGACCCCCACTTCGATCCGTTCTGGGCGCGTTGCGAGGAGGCGAGCTTCAACGTCGTCTATCACATCGGCCGGACGCCCTTCAGCGAGATGTACAACACGCCGTGGGGGCTGCGTCCTCACCCGCCCTCCCATCGTCATTCGCTGATGGAGTACGTGCTCTCGTTCACCGACCGGCCGGTGGCGGACACGCTCACCGCGCTCATCTCCGACAACGTGTTCGGCCGTTTCCCACGGCTCAAAGTGCTGAGCGTGGAGTACGGATCGTCGTGGGTCGACCCGCTCCTCACGAAGCTCGATCACATCGCCCGTCTCTACAGCAAGGACATGTGGCGCTTCGGCGCGCCCCCGGCCGTGCCGAGCGAGCTCTTCTCACGCCACGTCTGGGTGTCTCCCTTCTTCGAGGACGACGTCCCGAAGCTCGCCGGCCGAATCGGTGCGGACCACGTCCTGAACGGCTCCGACTACCCGCATCCCGAGGGCCTGCTCTGGCCGGCCGAATTCGAGGAAGAGATCGCGGGGATGACCGCGGCGGAGAGGGACGGGATCATGCGGCGCAACTTCGCGGCGCTCGTGGCCTGAGGAGGGCGCGGCGAGCCGTGTCGCCGCCTCGCGCCGGGCTCTCCGGCGCGCGACGGTGCCGAGTTCCTCTTGTTCGGGCGGAGCGTCGTCAGGGGGTGCGCGCGTCCAGAGCCGCCCGGATCTCTGCGTAGCGCTCTCGCGTGATGTCGTATCCATAGAGGAACGAGAATCCGATCACGTAGACGATCATCAATCCGGGTCCGGCGACGACGCCCAGCCAGAAGATCTTGTCGGGCTCGACGGTGCCGGGAGCCGCCTTCGTCGGGAAGTCGATCAGGTCGATCGCGATGCCGCCCAGGAGGTTGCCCACGCCGGCCACGGCCTTGAGCGTGAAGGCGATCGCGGCCCCGATGAGCCCCTCCTGGCGCATGCCGGTCTCGAGGTCGATCTCGTCGATGATGTCCTTGAACATCGACGAGAGAAGGATCGTGAGGGCGATGAGGGGTACGATGGCGATCGCGAGGTGCCCGACGACGAGGGGGAGAAGGAGCGGATCGCCGTTGTCCGGCATGACGCCCGCGAACCGACCGAGGACGGTCAGGGGCGCCCAGAAGAACAGGAACACGGCGAGACCGATCGCGGTCCGACGCTTGTCGGAGAGCCGACTCAGCGGGCGTGCGATGAAGGTCCCGAGAAGCACCGAAACGCCCAGCAAAAGCGCCAGCCGCGCGATGTCGCCGTCCTCGAACTCCCAGAAGTAGGTGTTCATGTAGAGTCCGAACACCTCCTGGAAGTTGGCCGCGGCGGAGATGATGATTCCACCGAACATCAGCATGCGCAGGGAGCGGTTCGAGAGCGCGTTGCGGATCTCGTGGAGGAACGGACCGAGGCCGAGAGCCGTCGGCTCCGGCCGTCGAAGCGTCGGGATGAGACGATGGAGGCCCCCGGCGGAAACGAGGATCGCCGTCGCGGAGGTGACGGCCGCGACGAGCCCGATCCCCCGGTACGCGGCGGGGTCCATGCGGCCCTCGGCCGCGTCCGGGATGATGACGAGCCACGCGATCTGGCTCAGTCCGAGCGCTCCGATCCATCCCATCAGGAAGCCTGCCGCGACGAGCGCGGTGCGCTGGTCGTAGTCGTAGGTGAGCTCCGGGACGAGCGCGCCTCGCGGGATCATGTGGAGCGTGAGTGCGAGGCGGACGCTGATGGAGAGCGCCGTCATCCAGGCGAAGAGGCCGAGCTCTCCCAGGCCGCTGGGGGGCGCGAGGAGGAGATAGATCGACGCGCCCATCGGGAGCGCCGCGGCGTACATGTAAGGATGCCGGCGCCCGAGCCGCGATCGTGTATGGTCGGACAGATAGCCGACCAGGGGGTCGGAGATCGCGTCGAAACACATCGCCAGGAAGAGGGCGGTGCCGGCGAGCGAGCCGGACAGACCGAGGACGCCGGTGTAGTAGAAGAGCAGGAACGAGTTGAAGACGGTGTTCTTGACGCCTTCGGCGATCGATCCCGTGCCGTACGCGGCCTTGATCGCGAACGGGACCTTCGGCTCGCGATCCGGGGGGCTGGGCATCCGGTCGAGGATGTAGACTGGACGCGGAAGCCCGGTCAACCGAAGTGCCCGCGAGCGGACGCTCCACGCGCCTCAACGGCTCGAGTCGGGTCGCGATCTCGTAGGGCGGGTGGTCCCGGCCGGAGGGAGGACGAGGCCCGGGCGTGCGCGGTGCGGCGCGCTACTTCCAGATCGCCTTGAAGAAGTCCGGCTCCTGCTTCTTGATCTGGTCGAGCGTCACGTCGAAGCATTCCGCGTCGCTCGATCGCAGCTGGACCCTCGCGCTCGTGGATCCCTGGAGGGCGGCCGCGAGTCCCGTCGGCATCGACACGAGTCCCTTCTTGTCGTTGTTCGCGGCGAGGACCTGGACCTGGGTCTTCCCCTCGGAGCCGCCGAAGAGCTTCATCTTCGTCACGCCGTCGGAGTCCGCGTTCTTGTCCTTGTACTGCCAGCCCGTGTCCTTCTTGGCCTTCCAGCAATCCTTGCCCGCACAGAGGCCCGCCGCGCGGTCGACCCTCAGGGAGGTCAGAAGCGCTCCGTGATCGTCGAAGAGGCAGAGGTCGTAGCTCGTGGTGCCGGAGACCGGATCTCCGAAGTCGCTCTGGAGGAGAGCGGGACCGCGCGTGAACTTGGCGATCAGCTTCTCCTTGCCGGCCTTCTTCTCCTTGATCAGGAGGGTCGCCTTCGCCCACGACGAGATGCACGCGTCGTCGGGGCCGCCGGCGACGCAGGCTCCGAGGCCGTCGCAGGTGTCGAGGGCGGTGCAGCCGACGCCATCGTCGCAGGGGCTTCCGTTCGTCTCGAACGTGCACGTCGACGAGCAGCAGTCGCCGTCTTCCGTGTTTCCGTCGTCACAGGACTCGCCGGCGTCGAGGATGCCGTCACCACAGGGAGACCCGACCGACACGACGACCCGGAAGAACTCGTAGTGGGTCGTCGTCTGCACGACCTGGACGTTGACGTCCTCCGGGCCGATGGCGATCCACGTGGAGTAGTCCTCCGGGTCTCCGATCACGAACGTCGGGTCGTCGATCGGGTTGTAGTTCGACGTCACGACTTCGACGAAGACGGAGTCGGTTCCGATCGAGAGCGTCTGCTGGATCGACCCGCTCCCGGCCGGGTACCCGAGAGCCACGAGGGCGGTGTCGACCGCCGTGTTCACATCCGCGAGCTCGGGGGCGGTGTACGGATCGGGAAAGGCGTACACCGTGTCGCCCGTGACCTCGACCTCGGCGATCCGGTCGCTGTCGACGGTGGACGTCGTGATGTCGACGTTGACATTCGAGTTCCCGACCGCGAACGCCGGAGGGACGAGGAGAAGCACGGTGAGGGCGGTCGTCGCGATGCGGATCATCTGGATGGGCTCCTTGGAGACGGGCTCTTCCGCCGATGCGTCGTTCTGCGCACACCGGGGGTGTCGGAGACCGGGATACCGCAGCGCGGCGCGCTGAGGAAGGGAGAAGCGACCTCCTCACGGAAACCTCACGCGCGGCCGGCACGGCGGACCGCGGCCGACGGAGGGGGGCCGACGTGGACCCGGTCGACTGGACGGGCTAGCTTCGGGGCGACCTTTCGCGAAAGGACCGTCCATGAAGTTCGGAATCTTCTACGAGCACCAGATCCCCCGGCCCTGGAACGAGGGCGACGAGCATCGCCTTTTTCAGGAGGCTCTCGATCAGGTCGAGCTCGCCGACCGCCTCGGGATCGACTACGCGTGGGAGGTCGAGCACCACTTCCTGGAGGAGTACTCCCACTCCTCGGCGCCGGAGGTCTTTCTCGCCGCGTGCAGCCAGCGCACGAAGAGCATCCGCCTGGGCCACGGCATCACGTTGATGCCTCCCAACTACAACCACCCGGCGCGCGTCGCGGAGCGGATCGCGACCCTCGATCTCGTGAGCGACGGGCGCGTGGATTGGGGGACCGGGGAGTCGAGCTCGCGAAGCGAGCTCGAGGGATTCCGGATCGATCCGACGAAGAAGCGCGAGATGTGGCTGGAGACCGTCCGGGAGACGGCGCGCATGATGACGGCGACCCCCTATCCGGGCTTCAGGGGCGAGTACTTCGACATGCCGCATCGCAACGTCGTGCCCAAACCGCTGCAGAAGCCGCATCCCCCGCTCTGGGTCGCCTGCTCGAACCGAGAGACGATCCGCCTCGCGGCGAAGCTCGGGATCGGCGCGCTCACCTTCGCGTTCGTCGAGCCGGACGAGGCGAAGTACTGGGTCGACGAGTACTACGAGATCTTCGAGAAGGAATGCGAGCCGATCGGCCAGGAGGTGAATCCGAACATCGCGATGGTCGCGGGCTTCATGGTGCACGAAGACGCCGACACGGCGCTCGAGCGGGGTCTCGAGGGCTTCAAGTTCTTCGGCTACGCGCTGTCCCACTTCTACGTGACGGGGACCCACGTCCCGGGTCGTTTCGACGTGTGGGAGGACTTTCAGAAGAACGGGCAGTACGCCTGGCAGCCGGCGAGCTGCGTCGGCAGCGTCGAGCAGGTCCGTTCGCACCTGGAGAAGATGGAGGCGCTGGGCGTCGACCAGACGATCTTCATCCAACAGGGCGGACGAAACCGGCACGAGCACATCTGCGAGGCGTTGGAGCTCTTCGGCCGAGAGATCATGCCCGCCTTCAAGGAGCGCGATGCCGAGCAGGTGGCACGCAAGGCCGAACGCCTCGCTCCGGCCATGGCCGAGGCCCGCGCCAAGATCGTGCCGGCGCCCGCGATGGACGACGTTCCGCCGGTCGAGGCCTACCCGATCCTCATGCAGAAGCGGAACGAGAAGACCGACGACACGACCATCGGGAACCGCCTGAAGGCGTCGACGACGGGCGCCCGCGAGTAGACGCGGAGGGGGGCGGCTTCAACCGTCGTCGGCGGGCTCGCGGTCGCCGAGCACGAGGAGAGCCGCCACGGCGAGGACCCCGGTGACGAATCCGGCAACGAGCCAGGGAAAGGGAGCCCGGCTTCGCTGGGCGGCGAAGATCCGGCAGATGATCGCGTAGGTGATGTGCATCGCGATCGCCGTCACGACCGTGACGTCGGGGGGAAGATCGGGGGAGACGAAGCGGAGTCCGCTGACCGTCCCGAGGACACTCGCCATCGCCTGCACCTTGACCGCCTCGCTTCGCAAACTGTAGTGGAATGGCGCGCTCGGATCGAGCGTTGAGGGCGGCGAGATGGGGAATCGACGGAATCCGGACAACGTCTGGCAGTGGCTGGTGGAGGCGGGTGAGGAGACGGTCTCGCAGGTCGCGGGCGAGGTCCTCCAGAACCCCCGGGTCACGGAAGCCGTGGCCGGTGCCATCAAACGGGCCGCCCAGACCAAGGGTCAGGTCGACAAGAACGTCGAGCGCGTGCTGGCGGCGCTGAACGTCGTGACCCGATCGGATCACGAGAAGCTGATGAACAAGGTCGAGGCGCTGCAAGGGAGCCTCGTGAACATCAACATCAAGCTCGATCGTCTGCTCGCCGAGAAGGAAGCGAAGAAGCGCCCCACGCCGCGGCGCACGCCGCGCACGTCCAAGCATTCGAAGTCCGACGACTGAGGCGTCGGGGCGGCCGCGAGCTCAGGACACCCCGCCCCATTCCACGGCGAGCTCCGGGGGCGAGGCGAAGCCTCGGGCGAGGCGGTCGATCTGGCGGAGCGTGGTCGGAGGAGGAGTCAGCGCGGGGAGCTCGAGCCAGATCGGGTCGCTCGCACGCTCGGGCCCGCGGACGCGGATCTCGGCGAGTCCGATTCGCAGAGAGTCGATCACCTGACGCTGGGAATCCTGGAGGGCTTCCAGGTCGCGAGCGCACGCGACGAGGTTGCGAGCGAGGCTCGCGGACCAACCTTTGCCCGACGGAACCGCGACGGGCTCCGAGGAGGGCGCGGCGAGATCCTCGGGCGACATGCGCAGGACGCGGTTGACGACGACCGCATCGAGATCGATTCCGAACTCGTCGATGTCGGCCGCGAACTGGACGGTGTCGCGCGATCCGTGCGGGTCGGGAGAAGCGAGGAGCACGTAGCGCGTGTCGTCCCGGCGGAGCAGCCGGTGGATCGATTCGGCGCGTCGCTGGAACGCCGGCGCGACGCCCGCGAAGTCCGTCGCCAGTGCGGAGATGTCGCCCAGCAGGCTCAGTCCGGTCATCCGTTCGAGCGCGTCCAGGACTCCCGCGAGGATGCCGCGAGTGAAGCGCGAGGTGGCGATCCCCAGGATGCGTACGGGCTCGCTCAGGTACTCGAGAGCGCGCGAGCCCAGTAGGGCGAGGATGCGCTCGGGCGCATCGAAGAGCTCGAGCGCGTGGCTGGCCGGAGGGGTGTCGACGACGATCAGGTCGAAGTCCGGGTTGTCGACGACGTCGAGGAGCTGCTCGAGAGCCATGTATGCGTCGGAGCCTGCGAAGGCGCCCGCGACGTTCCGGTACACGGGATTGGCGATCACGCTCTCGGCCACTCCGTCACTCGGCGCGAGCCGACGAACGAGCTCGTCGAACAGGCCCTTTGCGTCGAGCAGGATCGCGTCGAGCGTGCCGGAAGTGTCCGGGGGGAGGGGAATGCGATGAAAGCGGCCCGGCTTCTCCGGGAGCTCGAGCGCGTCCTTCAATCTCGCCGCGGGGTCGACGGTCAGGACGGCCACCCTTCGTCCGCGTTGGGCGCCGGCCACGGCGAGAGCCGCCGCCGTGGTCGTCTTGCCGACGCCGCCGGGGCCGAGGCAGACGACGACGCGGGCCCCGTCGAGTACGCGGTCGATCATGAGGCGAGCCCCGCGCGAAGAGCGTCGGAGACGGGATCGAGGTCGTCCCAGGTCATCGTCGAAGAGAACAGGAACGGGAGCTCGACCGGCCCGAGCCCGGTCCCCTTCTTGAGTGCCTTGGCCTGCTTCGTCGCCGCCTTGCGTCGGCGCAGGAAGTATTGGCCGGCCGCGAGGAGCTCGGGGTCGATCGTTCCGTCGTGCTCCGCCTCGTCCAGCAGCTTCTCGTCCTTCTTCGAGAAGCGGCGGGGGAAGGTGGCGTTCAGGATCGGTCGCGCGACCGGGACGTCGAGGTCGTCGCGCAGGGAAGCCACGAGCTCGATGGCTTCCGCGACGGCCCAATCCTCCGGGATCGCGACGACGAAGGCCATGGTGCGCTTCGGGTCGGTGAGGCGGCGCGAGATCCGGCGGACGACGTCGCCGAGCGGCCCGATCGTCGCCAGCCCCGAGAGCGTTCGGGGCGAGGACAAGAGCGGCACGGAGTGTCCGCTCGCGGGCGCGTCGAGCACGACGAGGTCGTAGCTCGTTCGCGCGCGGCTTCCGCCACGCATCCAATCGACCACCTGGGCCAGCAGGGCGATCTCGAGGATGCCGGGTACGGCGGCGGCAACGATCCGGAACGTTTCGCTCGACAGCAGCTGCCGCGAGAGAAAGCGCAGGGGGAGCAGACCCTCCACCAGTCGTTCGAGAGCTCGCGCCTCGCTCAGCGCGACCGCCCAGAGGTTCGGATGGACCTCGGTCGGATCGGCCGGGAGATCGTCGACGTCGAGAACGCTCGCCATGCGTCCGGGGGTCGCGATCTCGACGAGGAGGACTCGACGTCCCTCGAGTGCCGCGGCCCGGGCCAAGGAGGCGGCGACGGTGGTCTTCCCGACGCCGCCCTTTCCCGTGACGATCGCGAGGCGGGCACCGGGCATGGACGCTTCGGTACCCGAGGGCCGATGGAGCGTCAATCGTGCGACGGTCGTGTCGTTCGATCTCCCGGTTGCAATCGACCACCCGCGTGACACTCTCTGCGCCCATGGACTACGAGCTGAGTCCGCGTGAGCAGACCTGGCGCGACGAGGTGCGGGAGTTCATCGCCGAGCACGTGGACGACGCGCTCGCGGACGAGACGCGCGAACGGGGCAACGAGGGTCGCGGGCCGCGCGCCCGGCAGTTTCTCGACGCGTTGAAGGAGCGTGGGTGGTGGGGCCTCGCCTGGCCGGAGGAGTACGGCGGGCTGGGAAAGACCGCGGTCGAGCAGTGGATCTTCATCGACGAGATCGAATCCGCCGGGGCGCCCATGCTGCCGCTGACGGTGACGTCGGTCGCGCCGACGATCATGAGGATCGGATCGGAGGAGCAGAAGCAGGAGTGGCTGCCCCGCATCCAGGCGGGTGAGATCGAATTCGCGCTCGGGTACTCGGAGGCGGCTGCGGGCACCGATCTCGCATCTCTCGAGACGCGGGCGGACCTGGACGGCGACGAATGGGTCGTCCGCGGTGCGAAGATGTGGAACACGATGGCGCACCACGCGACGCACAACTGGCTCGCCGTGCGTACGGAGCCCGGGGCGCGCAAGCACAAAGGCATCTCGATGATGATCGTGCCCATGGACGCTCCGGGCGTGAGCGTGCAACCGATCTGGGTGTGGCCCGGCCTGCGCACCAACGCGCTCTTTCTCGACGACGTCCGCGTCCCGCGAGCGAATCTCATCGGTGAGCGGGGCATGGGCTTCTACTATGCGGCGATGGCGCTCAACTTCGAGCGCCTTTCATCGGCTCGATCGGTTCGGCGCGACGCCACTTCCGGGCGCTCGTCGAGGAGGTGCGGAGCCTCGTCGTCGATGGGCGGCCGCTTCGCGACGAGCCGTGGGTACGCGAGACCCTCGCGCGACTCCACGTGGAGATCGAGGCGGCCGCGATGCTCGGGCTCGAGACGGCCTGGGTGCTCGATCGGGGGAGCGTCCCCGCCGCCGAGTCGTCGATGGCGAAGATCTTCGTCTCGGAGCTGACGCAGCGGATCGCCGATGCCGGCTGCCAGATCCTGGGGCTGAACGGCCAGCTCCACGGGGAAGACCCCCGAGCGCTCGCGGGCGGTCGCATGCAATGGCTGTATCGGCTCTCTCCCATGTTGGCGTTCGGGGGCGGGACCAACGAGGTCCAGCGTGACATCATCGGCTTCATGGGCTTCGACCTGCCGAGGAAGTAGCCATGCGCCCCGAGTTCACCCCGGAGCAGCGCGAGCTGCGCCACGCCGTTCGCGAGCTGTGCCAGCGCGAGGTGACGATCGAGCGTCTGCAGTCCTGGGCGACGGGACAGGACGCGTCGGAGGTGGCACTTCTCGACGTCGTCGCGCGGCTCGGCTGGCTGGGTCTGGGCGTTCCCTCTTCGTCGGGCGGAAGCGGGGCGCCGCTGGTCGACGTCGCGTGTCTCGTTTCGGAGTGTGCGCGCGGGCTGTTGCCTCGCGCATTGCTCGGCGCGGTCCGCGGCGCAACGGTCCTGGCGCGGGTCGCCCCGGAGTCGCGTGCGCTCGGCTCGCTGGCGGTGGGCGACAACCGCCTCGCCGTCGCCGCCGACGAGGCCGCGGCCCGCCGGCCGGATCGGTATGAGACCGAGATCCGTCGGGACGGAGCCGCCCATCGCGTATACGGGGTGAAGGCGTACGTGCCCGACGCGGTGGAGTCGGACCTGCATCTCGTGCTCGCCCGCGACGCGGACGGTCTCGCGTTCGTGCTCGTCGAGGCGGGCGGGGAGGGGGTCTCCGCGTCGAGTCTGCGCACGTTCGGCGGCGACCGGCAGGGGCACGTGCACTACGAGGGCGCACCGGTCGTCGAGCGGGTCGCGCGCGGGAGCGCCGCCCTGGAGCGCTTCGACCGTACCCAGCAGGCCCTCGCGCTGGCGGAGATGGTCGGCGGGATGGACGCCGTGGTCGACATGACGGTCGCCTACGTGAAGGAGCGGGAGCAGTTCGGCCAGAAGATCGCGCTCTTTCAAGCGGTGCGACACCAGGTCGCCGACATGGGGACGAGCCAGACCGCGGCCCGGCATCTGGCGTGGCGTGCGATCACGCGCATCGGCGCCGACTTCGTGCAGGGCGACGAGATCGACGTGGCGCTCGCCTACGTCGGGCGCGCGTTTCGCGAAGCCTGTGTGACCGGGCATCACCTGCACGGCGGAGCCGGCTTCGTCGTCGAGCACCCGTTGCACTTCCACAGCGAGCGCGCCCAGAGCCTCGCGATCCGCTACGCGGAGACCGCCCGAGCGCTCGACGCGATCGCGGTTTCTCTGCTCGACTGAGTGGTGGGCGTCATGGGGGGATCGCGCAAGAAGAAGGGATCGCGCCGCTCGCCGGGGGAACGCGCCGAGCGTGGGCCGGGCGCGGTGCGGCCCGACGCGTTCCGCGCCGGCCTCGGCTCCCTGGAACGGCTGCTCGACGACGCACTCCAGGAGTCCGGCGCTCCCGAGCTCGACGAGGACGCCCCCCTCGTGCGGGCCGCCGAAGGGGCGCTGGACCTCTACGCCCATCTCGGCCGACTTCTCGAGGAGGGGTCGGTGTCCGACGCTCTGGCGGGGTTGCGCGATCGCATGGCCGGCGATCCGGACGACTTCGGCTACGACCGCGAGCTCGAACAGGCGCTCGGGCCGCTCCTCCGCTTTCTCTACCGGCGCTGGTGGCGGGTGGAGCTGGTCGGCGCCGAGAACGTCCCGGCGTCGGGTCCGGCCGTCCTGGTCGCGAACCACTCGGGAAGCCTGCTCGCATACGACAGTGCGATGTTGCGCGTCGGATTGGCCGAAGCCACGGACGGGGGCCGCTCCGTCCGTCCGCTCCTCGATCCCGAGGTGTGTGGCGTCCCGGTGCTCGGCGACGTTCTGGCGCGTTGTGGCGGCGTGCCGGCCACCGAGGAGAACGCGGCGACGCTGCTCGGGCGCGGTGACGTCGTGGCGGTCTTTCCGGAAGGGCGCGCCGCGTTCTCGAAGCCCTTTCGATCGCGGTACGCGATCGGGGCCTTCACCGAGCGAGGGCTCGTTCGCGCGGGGATCGTCGCGGGCGCTCCGATTCTCCCGGTCGCGATCGTCGGTGCGGGAGAGACGCACCCGACGCTGGGGCGGCTCGACTGGCTGGCGAAGAGGGTGGGCATCCCGGCGCTGCCGGTCACCCCGACGTTTCCGCTGCTGGGGGTGGGGGGCCTCCTGCCACTGCCGAGTCGGTGGCGCATCGAGATCGGAGCACCGCTTCGCGTGCGGGCCGCGGCGGAGGGGGGCGCCTCGGATGCGCGGCGGGTGCGGAGGATCGCGGACCGGGCACGGTCGCGCGTGCAGTCGCTCGTCGACGGGGCGGTCGAGCGACGCGGGCGGGCGTTTCTCTAGACGAGCGGCCCGAACGCACGAAGGGCCGCGTGTCGCCACGCGGCCCTCCGGGTCTGGTCGGTCGGATGGGGCGGGGCTCTAGAAGTAGTATCCCAGCTCCACCGCGACGGTGTTCTGCCCGCGCCATTGGCCCGGGTTGCCGTTCTCGTTCGTCGCGAAGAAGATCGGATCGGGGGATCCGTCGTAGCGGTACTCCGTCCGGACGTAGATGTGCTCGGAGATCATCGCCTTCAGGTCGCCGGTGACGGCCCAGACCGTCGTCCCGATCGGGTTACCCTGAGGGTCGGTCGCCCCGAGGCGCACGCCCTGCGAGTCCTGGAACCACTCACCGCGCGTCGCGACCGTGAAGCAGTCGAGGAAGTCGTACCAGATCGTGCCGGAGGCGCCGATCCACTGCGCGTGTCGGCCCGGGTTGATCTGGCTGACCTCGGACTCCGACGCCCACGCGAAGTTGAAGGACATGTTCAGATCTTCCATCGGAGTCACGCCGAGGACGACGTCGACGAGGCCGCGCATGTTCGAGTCACAGCCCTGTCCCTGAAGTGTCGGAAGCGCACCGGGCTTGCCGCCACACGTCTGCTCGGGGCCGATGATGCCGCCGACCGAGAGGTTGGCGTACTCGCTCGGGTCGAGGACGATCTTACCGATCCCGCTCGGCGCCGAGTTGTTGTCGTAGATGTTGTCCCAGCCGATCACGCCGCCGGCCATGATCGAGACCATGTCCGTGATCGGGTACGACGCGAGGCCGCCGGTGTGCGTGAACGGCTCGGCGAAGGTGAAGATGTACGAGCGCGAGTAGGTGGGATTCGCCCACGGCTCGATGTTCTCGTTGCCGACGATCTTCACGAACTTGCCGCCCTTCAGGGTGAGGCCGTTGCCGACCGGCACGTTGTAGACGCCGTACGCCTCCTGCAGCTCGGCCTCCTTGTTCTCCCACCAGGTGTCGGGGACGACGCCGGATCCGTTCCAGTCGGCCTTCATGCGGCGGGCGAGTCGCCCGGCGTTGAACACGACCTTGCCACCGAATTGTCCCGGCTCGGGGTCGGCGCGGTAGCCGAACGAGAATTGGAACAGGTCGACGTAGTAGCTGCTCTCCGTCGTGTTGAACCGGAAGGGCACCTTCTGCGGCCGCTCGAGCCCCTTGGTCGTGCTGCCCGGCTTGTTGAAGTCCCATTGGAACGACGTCGAGAGGCCCGATCCGATCGTGATCTCGCGATTCGGCTTCGCCCACCACGCGACGATGTCGTCGAACGTCTGGTCGACATAGCCGAGCGGCCAGATCGTACAGCAGGGCTCGCGCTTCGGCTCCTCCTGGGGAGGAGGGACGACCTCCTCGCCGACGATCACTTCCTCGGCCTGGATCTCATCTGCGTGCGCGACACCCATGGTGCCGAGCGCGACTGCCGCCAACGCGGCCACGAACACCCCCGCTCGTGTCGACATAGACATCCTCCTCTTCCTCAACCCCTCGGGCGACCGGTCCGCTCGCCCGGCGGCTGCCCGAAAGTCGACCAGAATTGTGCAGTTGAGCTAGCACTTTATGGTGATGATGCAAAGGAAACGGGCGAGGATGCCCTCGAACGCCCGCGTGGGCGTCGCCCGACTTTCGGCACCCTAAGGTTGCGTTGGTTGGACGCTTTTGGGTCGGCTGCTAGGACTCGCACGCGCGCCCCCGCAGCGGGCCCGCCTTGTTCAGGAGGACGATGGTAGTGACGTCGAAACCGCGGTGCCGGTCGCGGGCCGCGGCTTCCCTGGCCGGGGGGGCGGTCGCGGGGCTGGTGATGGCGCTGTCGGCCGTCGCGGTCGCGGCGGCCGACGAGCCGACCCCCCCTGCCGGGGGCGTCGCGCGCGTCGTGTCGTTGGCGCCATCGATCACGGAGACGATCTTCGCGCTCGGAGCCGAGGACCGCCTCGTCGCGGTGTCGACGTACTGCGATCACCCTCCCGCCGCGGCCGAGCTCCCGCGCGCCGGCACGTACCTGCAGCCGAGCGTGGAGGCGATCCTGGGCTTCCAGCCCGACGTCGTCCTCGCCGTGCCGACGCCGGGGAACCGCGCGCCGGTGGAGCAGCTGCGCCGCCTCGGTGTCCGGGTCGCGGTCGTGGCCGAGGACACGTTCGAGGATTCGTGGCAGGCGATGCAGACGATCGGCGCCTGGGTCGGTCGGCCCGACGAGGCCGAGGCCCTGGCGACGCGCGTGCGGGGGGAGATCGACGCCGTGCGCGACGCCGCGAAGGATCGGCCCGGTCGGCGGGTCCTCTTCGTGGTCGGGCACGATCCGCTCGTCGCGGCGGGAGAGGGCCTCTTCGTCGACCAGCTGATCGAGGTGGTCGGGGGACGCAACGTGGGTGCGGTCGGGCGCGGATCGTGGCCGCGCTTGTCGTTGGAGTCGGTCGTCGCTGCCGCTCCGGACGTCATCGTCGACGGGGCGATGGGAACCGAATCCGGCGGGGGCGGCGAGGAGGCGCTTCGGCTCTGGTGGGAGCCGTATCGGTCCGTGCCGGCGGTGCGCGACGGCAACATCCGGGCGCAGCGCTCGAACGCGCTTCTCCGGCCGGGGCCACGCCTCGGCGTCGCGGCGCGCGAGCTCTTCGAGTTGGTGCACGGCGTGTCGGTTTCGGAGGAGGAGGCCTCCCGATGATCGACGCGCCCCGCGGGGCGGGCCAGGTCACGCCCGCGAGCACGGCCGTGCTTCACGCCGTCGGGGCTCTCGCCCTGTCGGGCGCGGTTCTCGCGGGGGTGGCGGTCGGGCCGGTCGACGTCGACCCATTCGCCGCGTGGAGCGCGCCGGTCGACGACCCCGCGCACGTCATCTTGTTTCGTGCGCGTCTGCCCCGGGTCCTCCTCGGCGCACTCGTCGGTGGCGCGCTCGGGCTCGGGGGGGCCGGTCTCCAGGCGCTCCTGCACAATCCGCTTGCGTGTCCGCACATCCTCGGGATCTCCGGCGGGGCGGCCCTGCTGGGGATCATCGCGATGATCGTGGCGCCGTTGCCGATCGTGGCGGCGCTCGGAGTTCCCGCCGGCGCGGCGTTCGCGTTCGTTCCCGTGGCCGCGTTCGTGGGGGCCCTCGGGACCGCCGCGCTCATCCGCGTCGTGGCCTCCGCGAGCGGACGAGTGACGCCTCATACCTTGCTCTTGACGGGGGTGGTCTTCAATTCATTCGCCGCGGCGCTCATCACCTTCATCAACAGCCTCTCGGATTTCTACCGGTCGCACGGCATTCTCGCGTGGGTCGTCGGGACGCTCGTCGTTCGCGGTCCGGCGTGGACCTGGGCGGCCCTCGCCACGCTCGTCGTCGGTCTCGTCCTGCTCGCCGCCACCGCGCGCGACCTGAACGCGCTCGCGCTCGGAGAAGAGGGTGCCGTGAGCCTGGGAGTCGACGTGGGGCGTGCGCGTCGTCGGGTCTATCTCGCCGTCGCGGTTCTCGTCGCCGGCGCGGTGCCGGTCTCGGGCATGATCGGCTTCGTCGGACTGATCGTCCCGCACGCCGTTCGCCTTTTGGTGGGCAGCGATCAGCGGCGTGTGCTGCCCGCGTCGCTCTGGGGCGGAGCGGTCTTTCTCGTGCTGGCGGACACGGCGGCGCGGACGGTGCTCGGCGCGACGGAGCTTCCCGTCGGTGTGGTGACCGCGTTGTGCGGCGGCCCGTTCTTCTTGTTCCTGCTCCGCCGGCAGGGGCGAAGGGAGCTCGCGGTCTGATGCGGGTCGAGGCTCGACGCGTCACCGTGCGCTACGGCGCGCGGGAAGCGATCGCGGGCGTCGACCTCCAGGTCGGGCCGGGGGAGATCCTCGGCGTGATCGGCCCCAACGGCTCCGGCAAGTCGACTCTCGTGCGGGCGCTCGGAGGCCTTCGTTCTCCCGATGCCGGCGAAGTCTTGTTGGACGGCCGCCCTCTCCAGGCGGTCGGCCGTCGGGAGCGGGGGCAGGTGATCGCGCTGGTGCCGCAGGAGACGCACGTGTCGTTCCCCCTGCGCGTGCGGGAGTTGGTGCTGCTCGGGCGCTCGCCCCACACGGGGGCGTTCGGCTGGGAGACGGCGCACGACCTCGACGTGGCGCGGCGCGCCATGGAGCGCACCGACGTGCTCGCCCACGCGGACCGATCGATCGACGAGCTCTCGGGCGGAGAACGGCAGCGCGCCGTGCTCGCGCGCGCATTGGCGCAGGAGCCGCGGATTCTTCTCCTCGACGAGCCGACCACCTACCTCGATCTTCGTCATACCGTGCTGCTCCTCGATCTCGTCCGGGATCTGTGTCGCGAGGCACGGCTCGCGGTGGTCCTGGTGCTGCACGACCTGAACCTGGCCGGCATGTACTGCGATCGGCTCGCCCTGCTGTCGCAAGGACGCCTCCACGCCCACGGGACGCCCGAGGAGGTGCTGCGCTACGCCGACCTGTGCGCGGTCTACGGGACGGACCTCTACGTGGCGCCGAACGACGTCACCGGGCAGATCGTCGTTCTACCACTCCCGGCTCGCCTGCAGCGGCGGCCGGGCGGCCCCGAAGGCTGATCGGCCCACGGAGCGGGCGTTTTCCGCCGCGGTGCCGCGCCGGCGTACCCCCGCTCACGTTGACTCGACGCGAAGGCCGGTGGTAGCTACATTCGATTCTCAATCAGGAGTTTTTGTGAACTTTGACCTGGCGAACGTATTAGTTTTCCTGCTTCTGGGGGCGATCACGGCCGGCTTGATGCTCGGCCTCGGGTTCCTTCTCCGGCCCGACAACCCCGAGAGGCGGAAGCTGACGACGTACGAGTGCGGCGAGCCGCCTTCGGGAAGCGCGTGGATCAACTTCAACATTCGCTTCTACCTGATCGCGCTGATCTTCGTGATCTTCGACGTGGAGGTCGCCTTCGTCTATCCGGTCGCCACGGCGTTTCGTCACTTCGTGCTCGATGGCAACGGACTCGTCGCGTTCCTCGAGCTGTTCGTCTTCATCACCATCCTCTTCGTCGGCCTGATCTACGTCTGGGCCAAGCGCGATCTGGAATGGCTCAAGAAGGTGGGCGAAGCCGGCTGACCCGGCCGGTGCGAGGAGAGATCTCTCGATGTCGCTGATCAACACCGTTCCCGAGACCGTCGTCACGAGCACGATCGACGACGTTCTCAACTGGACCCGAAAATCTTCGGTCTGGTACATGCTTTTCGGTCTCGCCTGCTGCGCCATCGAAATGATGCAGACGGGCGGTCCCCGGTCGGACCTCGACCGGTTCGGCGCGGTTCCGCGCGCGACGCCGCGCGTCTCGGACCTCATCATCGTGTCCGGGACGCTGACCCTGAAGATGGCACTGCGGACGAAGCTCCTCTACGAGCAGATGCCCGATCCGAAGTACGCGATCTCGATGGGGAGCTGTGCGAATTGCGGCGGGCTCTTCCAGCTCGCGTACTCGGTGTGCGACGGGGTCGACAAGGTCATCCCGGTCGACGTCTACGTCCCCGGGTGCCCGCCGCGGCCCGAGGCGTTGACCGAGGGGCTGCTGAAGCTCCAGGACAAGATCCAACAGGAGCGTTGGCTCGTCCGCGCGCCCGAGAGCGCGACGGTCTGACCGGCCCATGGACGCTGCAGAGATCCACCGACGCCTCCGGGAGAAGCTCGGCAATGCCGTCCTCTCGGAGCCGACCGAGGACGAGTGGGCGACGATCGAGCTCCAGCCGGCGTCGGTCGCCGAAGCGTGCCGGTACCTGAAGGACGACCCCGAGCTGGCGTTCGATTGCCTGTCCAATCTGACCGCCGTCGATCGCAAGTCCGACGATCTGATCGACGTGTACTACCACCTCTTCTCGTACGACCACCGACACAAGATCACGCTTCGGGTGAGCTGCCCGCGCCTGGACCCGCAGCTCCCCACGGTGTCCACGGTCTGGCCGTTCGGAGACTGGCTCGAGCGAGAGGCGTTCGACCTGATGGGGGTCAACTTCGTGGGCCACGGGGATCTTCGCCGGCTGCTGATGCCGGAGGATTGGGTCGGACATCCGCTGCGCAAGGACTTCGTGGAGCCCGAGGAATACCACGGCATCTCGACCCGCCGAGAGAGCTTGTTGAAGCTATGAGCACGACTTCGATCGAGATCGGCCTCGAGCGCGAGACCCCGGCGGGCCTCGAGACCGAGGAGATGACCCTCAACATGGGGCCGCAGCACCCGTCGACGCACGGCGTTCTGCGCTTCGTGGTGAAGGCCGACGGCGAGATCATGCGCCGGGCGATCCCCGACATCGGCTATCTCCACCGCTCCATCGAGAAG
>JAUIFY010000103.1 GCA_030430245.1 bacterium
CCTACCTCCACTACGGCCACGTTTCGCCCTTCCGCCTGGCGCGCGAGGCGGCCGCGCACGACTCGGACGGCGCCCGGAAATTTCTCGACGAGCTCCTCGTCTGGCGTGAGATCGCGTACGCCTGGTCTTGGCACGAGGAGGCCCCGGAGAGCTCGAGCGCGCTTCCGTCCTGGGCTCGCGAGACGTTGGCCTCGCATTCCGAAGACCCGCGACGCGTGCTGTCGTGGGAGCGACTCGCGCGCGCGCGTACCGGGGACGCCCTCTGGGACGCGGCGCAGAAGTCGCTCCTCGTTCACGGCGAGCTCCACAACAACCTCCGCATGACCTGGGCCAAGGCGCTCCCCGCGTGGTCGCCCGACCCCTCGTCGGCGCTGGCTCGGCTGATCGATCTCAACCATCGCTTCGCGCTCGACGGGCGTGATCCTGCGTCGTACGGCGGACTGCTCTGGTGCCTGGGCCTCTTCGATCGACCCATGCCGGTCGAGACTCCCGTGCTCGGCACGATTCGCGCACGCTCGACCCGGGCGCAGCTCCGCCGGATCGATCTGGCGGCCTACCGGCGGCGCGTGGATCGACCCCGCTCGGCGGCCCCGCCCACCGTCGCGGTCGTCGGCGCGGGCATCAGCGGGCTGGCGTGTGCGCGGATCCTGCACGACCACGGGGTTCCCGTCGTGGTCGTCGACAAGGGGCGTGCCGCGGGGGGCCGGACGGCCTCGCGACGGACCGCGCGGGGCCACGTCGATCACGGCGCGCAGTTCTTTCGGGCTCGGACCGAGAGCCTCCTCCGGCATGCTCGGTCCTGGGTGGACGAGGGCGTGGTGGGCGCCTGGACGGGGCGGTTTCTCGAGCGTTCTGCCGGGGGAGAGCTGCGCCCCTGTGAAGACGACGAGCCGCGGTCGGTCGGGACGCCGAACATGCGAGCCGTCGCCCGGCACCTGGCGGCGGACCTCGACGTGCGTGTCGGGTGCGAGGTCGTACGCCTCGACCATCGGGCCGACGGCTGGACTCTCTCGACGCGGGCGGAGACCCTCGGGCCCTTCGATCGGATCGTGCTGTCCCAACCGGCGCCGCAGGTCGTCGGCCTCCTGGCGGACGACGCGGCCGCCGAACCGCTCGCGGCCATCCGGTACGCTCCGTGCCTGGCCGTCGCGGCCCGCCTCCCGCCCGGAACGGATCTCGGCTTCGACGCCGCTCGGCTGGCGGACGGCCCGCTCTCGTGGGTCGCGAGGGAAGCGAGCAAGCCCGCTCGCGCGGACGAGGGGTGGTGGCTCGTCCACGCGTCGGCTCCGTGGTCTCGCGAGCATCTGGAGCGCTCGCCGGTGGAGGCGGGGGCGGACCTCCTCGCGTCGTTCGCACGGGAGTTCTCGGGTCCTCCTCCCGAAGAGATCTTCGTTCATCGTTGGCGATACGCACGGGTCGAGAAGCCGCTCGGAGAGCCGTGCCTCGTCGGCGATCGGTGGATCGCCTGTGGCGACGGATGCCTCGGCGGCAATTTCCAAGCGGCGTGGACGAGCGGTGTCGCGGCAGCGGGCCGGATCCTGGGTGAGCCGATCGAAGTGTCTCCGGATCTCTGAAGGCCAGCCCGCCGGCCGGTTTGCCCGTGGCGAGCGGCCTTTCGAGTCTGATAGAAGCGGCCGCATGGCGAGTGGAAACGAGCTCGAAATCCGTCCTCTCACGTCGAGCTTCGGAGCGGAGATTCTCGGAGTCGATCTCGCATCGGATGTCGACGACGAGACGCTCGGGCGGATGAAGACCGCGTTCGGCGAGTACGGCGTGATCTTCTTCCGCGATCAGAATTTGACGCCGGAGCAGCACGTCGCGTTCGCCGAAAGGTGGGCCCCGATCAACGTGAACCGGTTCTTCCGCGCGGTGGACGGACATCCGCGGATCGCGGAGGTCCGCAAGGAGCCCGATCAGAAGATCAACATCGGCGGTGGCTGGCACACCGACCACTCGTACGACGTCGCGCCCGCGATGGGATCGATCCTGCTGGCCCGCGAGGTGCCGCGCTCGGGTGGAGACACGCTCTTCGCGAACATGGCGCTCGCGTACGAGTCCCTCTCGGATGGCCTTCAGAAGACGCTCGAAGGGATGCGCGCCGTGCATTCGAGTCGCCACGTGTTCGGGAACACGGCGGTCACCCGGACGACCGGAGCGAAGGACGACATCGCTGGTCGGATCGGGAATCCGGACGCGGCGACGCAGGACGTCGTGCATCCGGTCGTCATCCGCCATCCGGACGCGGGCCGGAAGATCCTCTACGTGAACCCCGGCTTCACGTTGCACTTCGAAGGATGGACGCGCGCCGAGTCGAAGCCGCTCTTGCGCTACCTGTACGCGCAGGCCACGGTGCCGGAGCGGACGATTCGCTTCCGCTGGCACGAGGGCTCGATCGCGTTCTGGGACAACCGCTCCACGTGGCACTACGCCCTGAACGACTACCACGGCGAGCGACGCCTGATGCATCGGATCACGCTGGAAGGCGTACCCATCCACGGTCCCGCGTGACCGGCTCGCGCGTGGGGCCGTCCGTCGAGTCCTGGCCGAGGTCGCCGACAGCTCGCAGGCGCGCGTCGGATCCACGACGGCCGTCGTCGTCGCGAGCGTCGGAACGGTGAAGATCCGGACCGACGGGCGCGGTGCTCGACGGCCTGCGCGAGAGCAGGGGACTCGAGCAGCGCTTCCGGACCGGCCGGGGACAGCCCGGATTCGCGTCGATGCGCGCGATGCTCTCGGCCGTGGTCGCTCGTCCGGGGGGGCCGGAGCCCGGCGCGTCACTCGACGTATCCGAGAGACTTCAGCTTCTGGAACGCCTCGTTCGTCGTCCTTCGCATGCGTCGTGCGACGGTCGGGCTGTTCGGCGGTGCTCGCCGCAGGAGCGCGGTCGCGACGTCGACGTTTCCGGGCAGGACGTTCGACTCCTCGTTCGGATCCGCCGACAGGTCGTACAGCGCGACGGGACGGTCGCGCTCGTCCAGGTAGAGCTTCCACCGATGGTCCTGCACGATGCGCTTCCGGCGCCAGAAGGACGACACCGGCCGGCGCTCGTCGGTCGTGGCGAGGTCGACGCCGTCGTAGTGCGCGGCGTCGTACGGCAGGTCGAGGCGCGCGAGGATCGTGGGAACGACGTCGGTCGTCGTCGCGACCTCGCGGCGGCGACCCGCTCGTGCCGGATCACGGACGAGCAACGGCACGCGCGTCTCCCGGCCGTGGAGGGTCTTGCAGTGGTCCCAGAGCACACCCTCGCCGAGCTGCTCACCGTGGTCCGACGTGAGGACGACGATCGTGTCGTCCGCGAGGCCGAGCTCCTCGAGCCGTGACAGCACGCGCCCGATCTGTGCGTCGGTGAAGCGGATCTCTCCATCGTAGAGCCGTCGGAAGCGCTCGGTGACCTCGGGCGCGAACGTCTCGGCCTGCACCGTCTCGTCCTCCGCGTAGGGCTCGCGCACGAGCGCCGTCTCGGTGCGACGGTCGCCGCTCTCGTGCTCGGCGCCGTCGCGGTGGTCGAGAGGCGGATCGTACGGGTCGTGGGGGTCGAAGAAGTGCAGCCAGAGGAAGAAGGGGCGATCGCCGCTGCGCTCGTCGAGCCAGCGGAGAGCCCGGTCGGCGACCTCGCGGGCGTCGCGGGTGGTCATCCGGTGGCGATCGATCTCGCCTTCGCCCTGGATGTCGAAGTTCGAGAACCCTCGGTCGTAGTTCCGACGCCCGTCCCAGTGGAACTGATGCTGGCTCACGACCGCAGCGGTCTCGTAGCCAGCGGACGCGAGTCGCTCGGGCAGACTCGCGCCGTCGGCCTTGCGGTCGAGCCGCCCCGTGAGGAGCTGGCGCATCGCCGGAACCGTGCAGGGCGCGGAGGTGATCGCACGACCGACGACGGTGTGGTCGCGAAAGAAGGCGTCGATGCGGGGGGTGGTGTCGCCGTCGTATCCGTAGATGCCCATGCGATCGGCCCGCAAGGTGTCGACGGTGACCAGTACGACGTTCGGCGGCCCCGGCTCGCTCGGACACCCGGCCACGAGGCAGGCGAGGAGGAGGACGGCCGAGGCGAGTCGCGACATTCGCGAGACTGTAGCGGGGACGCCGTTGCGCCGCGACGGGCGGGTCCGTCGGGGCGCGTCGCGCGCCGAGAGCCGTTGTTTCGTCGGGGAGATTTCCGTAATCGTCGCAGGGGTGACGACGAAGGAGCTCGAATCGGCCGGCCGAACCGCTCGTCCCGGGGCCTTGCTCGTGTACCAGCCGGCGTTCGCGCGGGATCTGTTGCGCGAGGATCTGCTCCGGCGGATCGCCGCGGCGACGAACCTTCTCGTGGACGAGCCGGTGGCCGCGTTCGACGTCCCCGAAGTGGTCGGCCTGCTCGACCGGGTGGAGGTCCTGGTCACCGGTTGGGGGTGTCCGGCCCTGGACGCGCCGACACTCGATCGCGTGCCGCGGCTGCGGGCCGCCTTCCATGCGGCCGGATCGGTCAAGCTCCACGTGACCGAAGAGTGCTTTCGCCGCGGAATTCGAGTCACCTCGGCCGCCGTGGCGAACGCCGTGCCGGTCGCGGAGTTCACGGTGGGGGCCATCCTCTTGGCGAACAAGCGCGCCTTCCGCATCCAACGGCGCTATCGCGCGGACCGAGGGTATCGGCTCTGGGCGGACGAGATGCCCGGGATGGGAAACCTCGGCAAGGTCGTGGGAATCGTCGGCGTCTCCCGGGTGGGGCGTCTCGTCATCGAGCGCCTCCGGCCGTTCGGATTCCAGATCCTCGCGTACGATCCGTACCTTTCGGAGAGCGACGCCGCGGCGCTCGGAGTCGAGCCTACGGAGCTGGACGATCTCCTCGCACGATGCGACGTCGCGAGCCTCCACGTACCGGCGGTCCCCGCGACCGAAAGGATGCTCGACCGGCGTCGCTTGGGCCTGCTTCGGGACGGCGCCGTCCTCGTGAACACCGCGCGCGGCGCGGTCGTCGACATGGACGCACTGACCGCGGAGCTGGTCTCCGGTCGCATCGATGCCGTTCTCGATACGACGGAGCCCGAGATCCTGCCCGCCGAGTCCCCACTCTACGACCTCGACAACGTATTCCTCACACCGCACATCGCCGGCAGCCTCGGCGCCGAGACGCCGAGGATGCTCGAGCTCGCGGTCGAAGAGCTCGAGAGCTTCGTACGCGGCGAGCCGCTTCGGCACGAGGTCCGTCGGGAGGACTGGGACCGGGTGGCGTGACCGATGTCCGAGCCCGTCGTCGCATTCTGCACCATCCTCGCGCTCGATCGTCCCCTCTCGAGGGTCGTCGAGATGGCGGCCGACGCGGGGTTCGATGGTCTCGAGATCACGGCGCGTCCCCCGCACGTCGAGGACGAAGCGAGTCTCGACGGCCTGGCGGCCATCGGAGAGGAGGTGCGTCGCGCGGGCCTGGAGGTGGTCGCGTACGGCTCCTATCTCTCGTTCGTCGGCGCTGGTTCGGGAGACCTCGCGCGGCGCGAGGTCGAGCGCGCTCGCGCCGTGGGGGCGTCGCGACTCCGGGTCTGGGCCGCGCACGTCGGTGGAGCGGCCGAGGAGAACCGTGACGACGTCGTGCGCCTGCTGCAAACCACGAGCGGTCTCGCCGCCGACGACGGCCTCGACGTCGTCGTCGAGCGCCACGAGGGCACGTTCGCCGACACCGTGGACCGGACGACACGGCTTCTCGCCGAGGTTGCACGACCGAACGTGTGGTTGAACTACCAGACCCTGGACGGCATGCACCGGAACGAAGCGTCGCGTGTCGGTCGGGAGGTCGAGACCCTCGTCCCGCTTTCGCGGTACGTCCATCTGAAGAACTACGTGTGTCCCGACGACGGCGACGTCCTGCAACTCGGTGGAGACCTGCGCCGCGGGATGGTCGACTACCGGGGCCTGATTCCGGCCATCGCGGCCGCCGGGTTCGACGGCCCATACGCGATCGAGTTCGTCGGTGCCGATGGACGCGCGCGCGAGGAGAAGCTCGCCGACGGGCTCTCCTTCGTCCGCGATACGCTGCGGACGGGACGGCGTGCGTGATCGACCTGCGGCCGTTCGAGGATGCCGTCCTCGGGATCGTCGAGCGCCATGCCCTCGGTCCGACGGGTGCGTACGCACGCTACACGAAGCGCGGTCTCGACGAGCGGGGGCAGGAGCGCACCTTCGGTCCGAACGCGTATGGGATCGCCGACGCCGCCAATCTGCTCTACACCCTCGGCGTCTTTCCGGGGGAGTCCGGAGAGCGCGATCGGTGGATCGAATCCCTGCGAGGCCTTCAGGACCCGTCGACCGGCTTGTTCCGTGAGGCGACCCACCACGAGATCCACACGACGGCGCACTGCCTCGGCGCGCTCGAGCTCTTCGACGCCCGGCCGCGCCATCCCCTGGCCGCGCTCGCTCCGTTCACGAGGCCGTCTGCTCTCGAAGGCTTCCTCGAGGGACTGGATTGGGCCGGCGCTCCCTGGACCGAGTCGCATCGCGGCGCGGGCCTCTACGCGGCGCTCCTGCTCGCGGGGGACGTGACGGAGGAGGGGGAGGGCGCGTACTTCCGCTGGCTCGAGTCTCGGGTCGATCCGGCAACGGGTCTGCTCCGCCGCGGGTGCGTCGATCCCGACCCCGCGGGCCCGGTGTTTCCCCATCTCGCCGGATCGTTCCACTACCTTTTCCACTTCGAGCATGCCCGCCGACCGTGGCCCGCTCCGAAGGCTCTCATCGACACGTGTCTCGCGATCCGCACCGACGGAAGGTTTCCGCTCGCGCGCGCGGTCTGGTTCGCAGACGTCGACTGGGTGTACTGCCTCTCGCGCGCCGGACGCCTCACCGACCATCGCTTCGGCGAGGTCCGACGCACCCTCGGGGCGTTTGCGGAGGAGTACGCGACCTACGTCTCGAGCCTCGACCCCGCGAACGACGTCGACCTCGACGACCTCCATCGCCTGTTCGGGGTGGTGTGCGCTCTGGCGGAGCTCCAGCGTGCCGCGCCGGCGTCTCTGCGCACGCACCGGCCGCTACGTCTCGTTCTCGATCGCCGTCCCTTCATCTGAGATGGCGCGCGCCGCGGCCCCTCAGCGTCGCTCGTGCTCGAGCTCGTTCTCGATCTGGTCCGCGATCGCGGTGAAGGTCCCCGCCTGGGGACCGCCGACCTCGGCGAGGCGGCGGTGGCACTCGATCAGGTGGCGACCGAGCTCGGCGCGGTCGAGCTCGGCGGCGGGAACGTCCAGCCACGCCCGCACGCTGCCGGAGTCACCGTCGTGTCGCGGCAGGATCCGCTCCAGCCCCGTCGGTCCGAACAGGCGTCCCAGCTCGTCGTCGGAGCCGGCGACCCGGAGCCGTCGATCACCGCTCCGTGCGTTGAACCTGGAGTGGAGCGCGACGAGGCAGCCGAGAAACGTGCTGTCGAGGTACTCGCAACCGGACAGGTCCACGGTGAGCTCCGTCTCGGGCGACGTGTCGAGCGCCTCGAGGACGAGAGCCTTCAATCCGGGGCTCTCGTGCACGGAGCCTTGGCCCTCGATGCGGACGACGTAGCCGGTCGCGGTGCGGCCGACCTTCAGGACGGAGCGCGTGGGTTCCTTCGCGGACGTCATGATCTATCTCCCTCCTTGGGGTCATCGGCGTCGGTCGGACGGCAGTTGAGGGAATCGGCCGGGGAGACCTCGCTGCAGCACGTGCGCCCTCCCGCCGTGGCTCCGGCGCGCGCTGCGTGTCATGGTTCCGAGCCGTGAGGACCTCGGGGGCATTGCCGTTGCGGACGAAGTTCGCCTACGGCGTCGGGCAGGTCGCCGAGACCGTCAAGACCCGAGGCTTCGACCTCCTCGTCTTCTTCTTCTTCACGCAGGTGCTGGGCCTCTCGGGTACCCTGGCCGGCGTCGCGGTCTTCATCGCCCTGGTCTTCGACGCGGTCACGGATCCCCTCGTCGGAGTGATGTCCGACCACTGGCGTTCGCCCCGCGGCCGTCGGCACCCCTTCATGTACGCGGCAGCGCTGCCGCTCGGGGTGTCGTGGGTGATCCTCTTCCTCGCGCCGACGGGCTCGTCGCAATGGGCGCTCTTCGCGTGGCTCACGGGTTGGGCGATCGTCGTCCGCGGGTCGATGACGCTCTACCACGTCCCCCACCTCGCCCTCGGTGCGGAGCTGACCGACGACTACCAGGAGCGGACGTCCGTCGTTGCCTGGCGGTCGGCGTGCGCGCTGCTCGGTGCGGGGATGGTCTTCGTCGTCGGGATTCGGGTGTTCTTTCCCGAGTCGGCGGGATTCGAGAACGGCATGCTGAACCCGGCCGGCTATCCCCGGATCGCGGTGTTCTCGGGGGCGATCATGGCGCTCGTCGTCTGGTACTCGGCGTTCGGGACGCGTGATCGCGTCGCTCTTCTCGCGAAAGCCCCCGAGGAGGCGCCGTCGGGCGGGTACCTCGAAGAGCTGCGAGCCGCCGTCTCGAACCAATCGTTCCTGGCGCTCTTTCTCGGATTCTCGCTGTTCGGCGTTTCGATCGGCACCATGCAGACCCTGACGGCCCACATGAACGTGTTCTTTTGGGGCTTCGACACCGAGCAGATCGCTCTGCTGGTGATCCCCCTGCTCGTCGGTTTCGTGCCGGGGATCGTCGTCACGCGCGCGTTGCATGCGCGCTTCGACAAGCGTCCGACGATGATCGCAGCGGTGATCGGCTCGACGAGCCTGGTCTTCGCCCCCGTCGCCGCCGGACTTCTCGGCGCGATCGACCTCGCCGGAACCGGATCTCTCTTCGCTCTCGTCTTCACGACGACGACCCTGTACGCGGTGGCGGCGGGCATCGCCGTCACGACCGCCGGGTCGATGATGGCCGACGTCGCCCAGGAGCACGAGTACCAGACCGGTCGCTCTCTCCAGGGCGTGTTGTTCGCCGCGATGTCGTTCTCCGGAAAGACGGCGTCGGGGATCGGCCATCTCTTCGCCGGCGTAGGCCTCGACTGGATCGCCTTTCCACTGGGCTCCGCGCCGAGCGACGTTTCGTCGTCGCAGGTGCTTTCGCTGGGCGGCCTGTTTCTCGCCGGCGGCGTGGGCGGTGTGTTCGGAATCGTCTCGATGTTCTTCTACCGACTCGATCGTCGTCGCTACGAGGAGACGCTCGCGCGAATCAAGGAGCGGCGAGCCGAGACGGTGCCCCGGGCGTGAGTCCCGGCTCGAACTGGGCGGCCTCCGCCGGGTGGTCCGGGTGGCGCTTCGCCAGCCGTTCTCGAGGTCCGGGCGGACCGGCGCGCGGACGCGACGTCGGCGTCCGGGTTCTCCTTCTGCGTCGTGCCTCCGCGTCGAGGTCTCGCCTCGCGGGCAGGGCCCCTCGAAGACGAGAAACCCGGGGGATTTCCGGATCGCAGGCGGATCGGCGTACGGGAACGCAAGGGGCGTGCCACGGCGGCCCTTTACCGCCGCGGTCAGTTGCCTATGAAGAGATCATGATCAAGAAGGTGCCCGCCCGAGTCTGGGCGTTCGACTGCGAGTGGATTCCCGATCCGCTCGCGGGCCGCTTGCTGTACGACGTGCCCGGCGACGCCGCGCCCGCCGATGTGATGAGGCGAATGTGGGACGAAGGCGGGGCCAACGAGGCCGACCCGACCCCCTACCTGAAGACGGCCCTGTGTCGGGTCGTCTCGGTGGCCGCCGTCGAGCGACGCGAGCAGCGAGGCGAGGCGACCCTGGCGCTTCACTCGATCCCGCGAGACGTCGATGACCCCAAGGAGATCGCCGAGGCCACCGTGATCGGACGCTTCCTCCAGGGCATCGGCGACCGTCGGCCCCAGATCGTCGGCTACAACTCCATGAACGCGGATCTCAAGATTCTCATCCAGCGCGGCGTGATTCTGGGGGTTCGTGCGGCCGGCTTCTGCGATCGTCCGGACAAGCCCTGGGAGGGGTACGATTACTTCGCGCGCCACGCCGAGGCCCACATCGATCTCAAGGACGTATGGAGTGGGTTCGGCAAGGGAACGCCCTCCCTCCACGAGATGGCGGTGCAGTCGGGCATCCCCGGCAAGCTCGACGTGGACGGGGACGCCGTCGCGTCGCTGTGGCTCGATGGAAACCTGCGGAAGATCGTGCAGTACAACGAGTGCGATGCGCTCACGACGTATCTCATGTGGCTCCGCCTCGCGCACTTCGCGGGCCACTTCACCGCCGAAGCCTATGCCCACGAGCAGGGCCTCGTTCGAACCCTGATCGAGACCGAGAAGGGCACGGCCGGTCGCGAGCATCTCGAGAACTACCTCGCCGAGTGGGACCGCCTGCGGGCCCTGGTCGAGCCCGAGCGGGTCCACTGATCGACGGCGCGACGCCGTCCTACGGGAGTCACGAATCCATGCCGGGAACCGATGGCCTGCTCGACCTGGAAACCCTCGCTGCGCTCGTCGATGCCGACGAGGTCGACACGATTCTGGTCGGATTCAGCGACCTCTACGGTCGGCTGCTCGGCAAGAGGCTCGACGCGCGTTTCTTCCTCGATTCGGTCGCCCGGGAAGGGACGCACGGCTGCGACTATCTTCTGACCGTCGACATGGAGATGGAGCCGGTCGGCGGGTACGAGTACGCCAACTGGGAGAAGGGGTACGGTGATTTCCACCTCGTGCCGGATCTCGACACGCTTCGCCGGGCGTCGTGGCTCGATCGAACCGCGCTCGTGATCTGCGACGTCCTCGACGATGCCACGCACGATCGCGTCGCCGTCGCTCCGCGGTCCTTGCTGCGCGCACAACTCGACGTCGCGGCAGAGGCCGGCTACGACGTCGAGGCCGCGTCCGAGCTCGAGTATTACATCTTCGAGACGGGCTACCGGGAGGCGATGGACGCGGGTTACTCGGGGCTGCGACCCGCCGGTTGGTACCTCGAGGACTACCACACGCTCCAGGGTTCCCGGGTCGAGAAGCTGAACGCCGCGGTCCGTCGCCATCTCGCGCGCTCGGGTGTGCCGGTCGAGAGCTCGAAGGGGGAGTGGGGCCTCGGACAACACGAGCTGAACGTCCGTCATGCGCGCGCACTCGACATGGCCGACCGCCACACGATCTACAAGCAATGCCTGAAGGAGGTGGCAGACCAGCTCGAGATGAGCGTCACGTTCATGGCGAAGCCCCATGCCGATCGCGCCGGCTCGAGTAGCCACATCCATCTCAGCCTCTGGAAGGACGGCGACAGTGCGTTTCCCGGCGAGACGGAGCTGGGCCCGGTGCGCGGGTCGGACGTGTTCCGCTGGTTCCTCGGGGGCTGGATGGCCCACGCGCCCGAGGTCATGGCGTTCTACGCGCCGACGGTGAACTCTTACAAGCGCTACCAGTCGGGCTCCTGGGCGCCGACGCGCCTCGCCTGGTGTCACGACAACCGCACGGCGGGCTTTCGGGTCGTCGGAAGTGGGTCGAGCCTTCGCATCGAGTGCCGCATTCCCGGGGCCGACTGCAATCCCTACCTCGTGTACGCCGCGGCCCTCGCGTCGGGGCTCGACGGGATCGCTCGGAAGATCGAGCCTCCTCCTCTGTTCGAGGGCGACGTGTACACCGCCGAGGAGCTGACCGAGGTGCCGAAGTCGCTCCGCGAAGCGACCGACCTGTTCGAGGCGAGCGAGTTCACGCGACGCGTCTTCGGCTCGAAGGTCGTCGAACATTACACCCACTTCTTCCGCACGGAGCAGGCCGCCTTCGACGAGGCCGTGACCGACTGGGAGCGCGCCCGCTACTTCGAGCGGATCTGAGAGATCTCGAGGACATCAGTATGCGATTGAAGGACAAGGTCGCCGTCATCACGGGCGGCGCGAGCGGCATCGGACGGGAGACGGCACTTCTCTTCGCTCGTGAAGGCGCGAGCATCGTGGTGGCGGACGTGTCGGAGGATGCGGGCAAGGAGGTCGTCGCGGAGATCGGTAAGGCCGCCGGGCGCGGGTGCTTCGTCCGGACGGACGTATCGAAGGCGGCCGATTGCGAGCGTATGATCGAGACGGCCGAGACCGCCTTCGGCAAGCTCGACGTGCTCTTCAACAACGCCGGCATCATGGACGGAAAGGACGACGACGCGGTCGCCACGGACGAAGCGATCTGGGATCGCACGATGGCGATCAACCTCAAGGGGGTCTTCTTCGGGTGCAAGTACGGAGTGCCCGCGCTGCGCCGAAACGGGGGAGGCGTCATCGTCAATACCGCGTCCTTCGTGGCGGTCGTGGGAGCGGCGACGCCCCAGCTGGCCTACACGGCGAGCAAAGGAGGCGTGCTCGCGATGACGCGCGAGCTGGCCGTGATTCACGCGCGGGAGAACATTCGGGTGAACGCGCTTTGCCCGGGCCCACTTCGCACGGAGCTCCTCATGAGCTACCTCGACACCGAAGAGAAGCGCCAGCGCCGCCTCGTCCACGTCCCCATGGGTCGCTTCGGCGAGGCGAAGGAGATGGCGCAGGCGGCTCTCTACCTTGCTTCCGACGAGTCGTCGTACATGACCGGGGCGAGCTTCCTCGTGGACGGAGGTCTGACGAGCGCGTACGTCACGCCGGAATGAGGTCCGTTCCATGCCCGCCGTGATTGAAGTTCGGAGTCCGTTCGACGGGAACGTGGCCGGGTCGGTCCCGATCGATGGGCCGAGCGCGATCGATCGGAAGCTCGCGGCGGCGGAAGCTGCGTTCCGGCGCTGGCGCGACGTTCCGTTGACGGATCGCCGGCGCATCGTCGAGGACGGACTGTCTCGATTTCTCGACGAATCCTCCGAGATCGCGCGCATGATCACTCTGCAGATGGGGAAGCCGATCGCCCAGGCGAACCAGGAGGTCGAGACGTTCCTCGATCGGGCCCAGTGGGCCCTGGACGAATGCGAAGGCGCACTTTCGACCGAGGTGCTCCCGGAGGGCGAAGGGCTGCACCGTCGGATCGAGCGGGTGCCGCTCGGCGTCGTGCTCGACGTCGTCGAGTGGACCCATCCGCTGCTGCTGCCGGTGAACGTGCTCGTCCCGGCTCTGCTGGCGGGAAATGTGGTTGCGCTGAAGCACAGCGAGCGCACGCCGTTGACCGGAGGCGCGTTGGCCCGCGCGTTCGGCGATCTGGAAGTTCCGGACCTCGTGGTGCCGCTTCACGTCACGCGGGATTCGGCGAGTCGGTTGATCGACGATCCTCGGGTCGCCCACGTCGCGTTCTCCGGTGCCGCGCGCACCGGCCGTGCGGCCTACCGCCGCGCGGCGGAGCGGCTCATCGACGTCAACCTCGAGCTCGGAGGGAAGGACGCGGCGTACGTCGCCGCGGACGCGGACCTCGACACGGCGGTCGACGGGGTGGTTCGCGCCGCATGCGACAACGCGGGGCAATCCCATTGCGCCGTGGAGCGCGTCTACGTTCACCGGAGCGTGGCTGCGGAATTCGTGGACCGCGTACGCTCTGCGCTCGAGGCGTATCGTCTCGGTGACCCGCTCGCCGAATCGACGACGATGGGCCCGCTCGCGATGCGCGAAGCTCTCGATCCCCTCGAGGGGCAGGTGGAGGACGCGTGCAGCCGTGGGGCCGAGGTTCTCCTGGGCGGAAGCCGGGTCGAGGACCTCCCCGGCAGCTTCTTCGCTCCGACGCTTCTCGTGAACGTCGCGAACGAGGCGAGCGTGATGCAGGAGCAGAGCTTCGCGCCGATCGTTCCGGTGCGAGCGATCGACGGCGACGACGAGGCGGTGGCGCTGATGAACGACACGCGCTTCGGTCTCACGGCCTCCGTGTGGACGCGGGATCGCGACCGCGCGGAGCGTCTGGCCAAGCTCGTCGACGTCGGGACCTTCTTCCAGAACCGCGCCGCCGTCGTCGATCCGGCCCTGCCGTGGAGTGGTCGCAAGGAGAGCGGCGTGGGGGTGACGCTGTCCGGCCAGGGGTTCCTGGCCCTGACGCGGCCGCGCGCGGTCTCCTTCGTGTAGCCTCCGAGGGCGCGACCGGCGAGTGGGTCAGGCGGCTGCCGACGCGGGCGGTGGGAACTTCACGTATTCCTCGACCAACGCCTGGGCGAACTCCTTCTGCGGTGGCCGCTCGTCGCCGATCCGGCCCCGCTCGCGCAGGTCGCGCTCCAGAGTGTCGAGCACGTCGTCCAGTCGCAGATCGTCCGCCCCGGTGCGCCACGTCTGGCGTTCCTGCTCGTCGCGGAAGCAGTACCCCTTCCACGAGATCGAGAACCGCATCTCGTCCCAGGTGTAGGCGCCGATCGGGGTGTCGCCGTCGCGCACTTCCCAGCGGCCGGAGCCTTCGCCCAGCGAGTGGACGCGCATCCCTGGCTTGAACGGGGGAGCGTCCGTCGTGGTGGAGGCCACGCGATCGACGCCGTGGAACACGCTGTCCGTATCGAGAATGACGGCGGTGTTGAAGCGCACGGGCAGGGCGACGGGCGGGCCGTCGGCGCCGTCCGGGTAGAAGGCGAACGCTCCGCCGTGCGCATCCTGATACCACGACACGGCGGTCGCGATCGGCATTCGGTAGCGATCGAACAGACCCGAATGGTGCATCACGACGCACAGCCATTGCGGATGGAGCTTGCGGCTGATGCCGCGGAACTCGGGGACGTCGGTGTGGATCGCGAGCTCCTGCCCCGGGAGGAGGAGGTTCGCGAACACGATGGCCGGTTCGACGATGGGCCGGTCGAAGATCTCGCGTGACGCCTCGGCGAAGCCCTCGTAGTGGAAGAACGGCTCGATCCCCGGAGCGGCGATCTCCGTGCCGTACGCATAGGTCTCACGGAAGTAGTTGGTTCGCGCGACGAGGGCCATCATGTCCTCGTTTCGCCCCTGGCCGAACCGACCGCCGGTCTTGACGAAGTTGAAGGCCGAATCGAAGCGCTGGGGAAGGCCCTCTCCGATCCCTTCGTTGAGCCCCTCTTCGGAGTAGAGGCCGTAGCTGCCGAAGCGCTCGCAGAGGCGGACGACGTCGTCGGCCTGGGTCGGGGTGAGGAGGGGGTCGAAGGACCGATAGGTGGCGCGGCTCATCCTCGGACCATAGCGGCGCCGGCGGCGCGCCGTCCAGGGTCCGGGCGGGGGCGTGCACCCGTGGTCGGACGTCGCACTCTTCGGTCCGTGCTCTCGGGAAAATCGCCTTTGACCCGGGCCAAAGGATCTGCAAAGGCGGAGGCGTGGAGGCGCGAGACGAAGGGACGAGGTCGGGAGAGGCGCAATTCGGCGTCGGTACGTGCGTGAGCCACCGGCGGTTCGGATACCGTGGTGTCGTCGTGGACGTCGATGCCGAGTTCGACGGCACCGACGAGTGGTACGACAAGATGGCGAAGAGCCGGCCTCCGAAGGACCGGCCGTGGTACCATGTGCTCGTGCACGATTCGGATCACATGACGTACGTCGCGGAGCGCAATCTCGAGGCCGACGAGAGCCACGAGCCGATTCGGCATCCGATGCTGGAGGAGTACCTCCACGACTTCGACGGCGAGCGATACCGCACGCGCTGCGCCCTGAACTGAAGGAGAGGGACGATGCGCTCGAACTCGACAGTCACATTGGCCGTGCTTCTCCTGCTGGGTCTGGCCTCGGCGGGCTGTTCGATCTCCGCGAGCTCCGCCAGCATCAGCGACTCCATCGCGGGAAGCTCGAAGTCGGTCTCCGACAGCATCAGCTCGAGCTCGCCCGACGGGTCGAGCAAGTCGGAGCAGGCCTATCGAGAGGACGTACGCGATTTCACGGCGGCGGCCGCCCGCTCGGGGCGCCCCCCGGCCGACGTGCAGAGTGGGCTCTCGCGCGTCGCCGAGCGTCACGGCGTCACGAACTGGGAGGCGGACGCGGCCACCTTCGTCGGCATCGGTGAGGGGTTGCGTCGCGCAGACCAGAAGCCGATCGCGGTCCGGCGATGGGCCGACGAGCTGGGTGGCGCGAGTGGCTCCGCCGAGAGCCTGATCCGGCAGGGCTACGACGCGGGTTAGACGAGGCAACCGACGTGGGTCGCCCCCGTCGTCGCGCCGTCGGTGCGGTTGCGGCGCTCTCGCTCGCCGCCGCCGTCCCGGTCTCGGCCGAACCGCCTCGCTTCGCCGACTTCGTCTACGTCGACGCGAACGAGGGCAGCGCGAGCGGCGGACACGTCGCGCTGCGCCTCGGGGACCGGACGTATCACTTCGGGTATCACGAGCCCGGAGTGCTGCGGCTCGATCGCGACGAGTCGGATCGGTTCGCGCACGTCTACTCCGCGCTCGAGAACCGCAACCTGGAGATGCTCCGGATCGCGGTTTCGGCGGAGACCTTCGATCGGCTGCGATCGTCTTTCAACGAGCGCTATTTGACGGAGGAGCAGGAGTTTCGCGTGGTCGACGGCCTCCTCCGCGACCGAGCCTTGCTCGAGGACTGGCGGGACGGCGCGGCGACGGTGGCCGTCCCCGGCGCGGGATACTTCGAGCCGTCCGGCGGGTCGCCGGGATCGGTGCTCGAGCGGCTTCGAGCACGCGTGGCTCGTCGGTACGGGCGTGACGTCGTCGCGCAGCGGCGGGCGGTCGCCCGGCGGGAGCTCTCGGCTGCGCGCGACGTCGTCTCGACGCCCGTCCCGCCGCTCGCCGCGGCGGGACGGCATCCCCCGGCGGGCTACGGCGCGCACGATCGCGCCGTCGACGCCGCGGCTCTTCTCATGGCTCTGTCCGTGCTGGAGGACGGCGCGTCGCTGAGGGGGGAGGCTGTGGTGGAGTTGGCGGCCGACGACTTCGCCCTGGACGCACCGGTACGAGGCGCGCTCGCGCGCGTCGCCGAGCAGATCGAAGACGACCTCGTGGATTCCATGGCGTCCCGGCGGCCGGACGTCGGGATCGTCCTTCTCGTGGGCATGGCGCGCCTCCTTGCGCTGGGGGCGACCCTCGAAGGTGATCGCCTCGTCGTCCTGGACGTGTTTCCGCCGGACGCCGTCGTTCTCTCCGTCGACGAGATCCGCGCCAGGGGGGGGCGCCTGGAGCCGCTGGCGGAGGACCTGCGGGACGAGCTTCCGCGGCTTCGGGAGGTCCTCGTTCGAAAGGCCGTGCTTCGGGAGGCGGACTACGCGGCCCTCGAGGCGTTGGTGAACCGTCATGCCGAGATCGAGCGGAGCCGAGCCGAGGGCATGCCACTGCGAGTGGCTCCCGGGAGACTCGTTCCATCGCGCGTCGCGCCGTACCCACTGAATCCCCTCACGAACGCGTCGCACGAGGCGCTCGACGCCCGCGTGCACGAGCTCGAGAGCCGCGAGCGTGCGCTGCGTGAGAGGCTCGACCGGGCGCACCACTACAACCTGCTCGGCCACAATTGCGTGTCGGAGTTGTTCGCGCAGATCGAGCGGGCGGTCCTCCCCCCGCGTACCGTCGGAGGCGATCCCGCCGAGGTCGAACGCGCTTCGATCGACTCGCTCGGGGGCTACATCGAGCCCGGCCGGGGACTCGACTTCATTCCGTTCCGCGCCGCGGACCGTGTCCGTGTGACCTACCGCGTCGCGGATCAGGTGCGTCTTCCGTCCCATCGCCGCCGGGCCCGGACGGCGATGGAGGACCATGGGACGCTCGAGGCCCGCTTGCGCGAGTCGAACGTGATCACATCGACCGTATACGCGCCCAACCTGGAGGACTCGGCGTTCTTGTTCTTCACCGACGACGCGATCGCGGCCCGGCCGCTGCTCGGTGCCGCGAACCTGATGTACGCGTTGGGGGCCGCCGTCGTCGGTCTGCCGCAGGTGCCGCTGGACGGCGGGCGGGCACTCGCGTCGGGGCTTCGCGGCGCGTTCTGGAGCCTCCCCGAGCTCGCGTTCTGGAACGTGCGAAAGGGCTCGTACTTCTACGCCCCCCGGGCTGCGTCCCTGCCGTGACCGGAGATCTCAGTCCCCCACCACGTAGCCGAGGGCTTCGAGCTGTTTCCGCGTCCGTTCGTCGAGCTCGGCGGCGCCGTCCGTGAGGTCGAGGGGCGTGCCGACGGCGAGGCTCCTGCGCAGCAGCTCCTCCCGCATCTGCGCGACGCGCTCGGGCTCGACCGCGCTCAGGTCGAAGGCCTCGTCGGGATCCATCTCCAGATCGAACAGCTCGTACTTGGTTGACGGGTCGTCGTGCGGAAACGTCGAGCGCCGAATGAGCTTCCACCGGCCGTCGTAGAGGCTGCGCAGATCTCCCCCAGGGATGTTGGTCGCCTCTTCGACGTAGATCGACTCCGCGGGAAGCTCCGCGCTCGGATGGAGGATCGGATCGCTCAGGTCGCGGCCCTGCGTGCCGGTGGGCGCCGGGAGGCCGTAGAGTCCGAGAATCGTCGGCGGAACGTCCGCGAGCGATACCGGAGTCGAGATGCGCCTCGGGCCGACCTGCCCCGTGGCTTCATCCGGGACGCGCACGACGATCGGGATCCGGGTCTGGTGCTCGAAGAGGCGGTTGCCGTGCTCCCACCCTCCGTGCTCGGCGAACTCGTCGCCGTGGTCGGCCACGACGACGATCAAGGTCCGGTCGAGGACGCCGGCTTCCTCCAGTGTGTCCAGCAGCTCGCCGAACATCGCGTCCTGGTAGAGGATGTCTTCGTCGTACAGCGCTCGGACGTGGTCGACGTCGGCCGGGCCGAGGGACATCCGGCCGAGGATGCGGGAGTGCGTCTTGGCTGCCGTCACCGGACCCGAGTACGTCGGGTCCTGGAATCGGCCGGCGAACGCCGGCGGGGGATCGTAGGGCGAGTGCGGGTCGATCGCGTGGACGTAGAGGAAGAACGGTTCGTCGGCGTACTCCCGAACCAGCGGCAGCATCCCTTCGTTGATCTCGCCGGTGCGCGCGTGGTTGTCCCGACGAGCGCCCCGGATCGTGTGGAATCGATCGAATCCCTGCTCGAATGCGAAGCCGGGGGCGAATACGTTGCCGTTGGCGACGTAGGCCCAGGTCGACCATCCGTTGCGGCGCAGGGCTTCCGCGAGAGTGTCCTCCTCGAACGAGATTCCGCGGCCGAGGCGGGCGTGGTGA
>JAUIFY010000414.1 GCA_030430245.1 bacterium
TGAGTCCGATCTGCGGCTTGACGTGAATCTGGTTCACGCCGTTGAGCTGGTACTCGACCGGGTCCTCGATCGTGACGATCTTCTTGTCCGGCGAGTTCACCTTGTTGAGGGAGCCGTACAGGGTGGTCGTCTTGCCGCTGCCGGTCGGGCCGGTCACCAGGATCATCCCGTACGGCTTCACGATCAGGTCTTCCCACTCCTTACGCGTGTCGGGCGGAAAGCCGAGCTTCTCGAGGTCGAGTACGATCGAGCCGCGATCGAGGATACGGAGGACCACGCTCTCCCCGTAGAGCGTCGGCAGCGTCGAGACGCGGAGATCGATCTCCTTGCCCATCATGCGCAGCTTGATCCGGCCGTCCTGCGGCAGGCGTCGCTCGGCGATGTTGAGCTTCGCCATGATCTTGATGCGGGAGACGATCGCCGCCTGCAAACGCCGCTGCGGCGCGTCCACGTCGTGCAAGACGCCGTCGATGCGGTACCGGACCTTGAGCTCGTTCTCGAACGGCTCGATGTGGATGTCGGACGCTCGCGACTCGACGGCTCGATTGATCAGGACGTTCACGAATCGGATGACCGGCGCTTCGCTCGCGAGGTCGCGCAGGTGATCGACGTCCTCCTCGTCCTCGGACAGGAACTCGACCAGGCCGTCGCCGTCCTCGGCGCCGCCGCCGCCGTGCTCGCCGTAGCAGACCTCGAGAGCCTCGGTGAGATCCTTCTCCTTCGCGAGCATCGGCTGCACCTGGCAGCCCGTCACGACCGAGAGCCCGTGCAACGCGTCGCGGTCGCCGGGATCGGCCATCGCCACGGTCAGGGTGCCGTCCGTCAGGGAGACCGGCAGGATCTTGGCGTGCCGGAGGAACTTCACGTTCAGCCCGGGCACCTCGACTGCGTCACTCGGGAGCTCCTTGCGCGCGACCAGCGGCACGCCGAGGTGCTCGCTGTAGACGGGCAGGAGGTCATCCTCGGAGACGAAGCCCAGGTCCAGCAGGAGACGCTCGATGCGCTCGCCCCGCTCCGCCTGGAGACGGCGGACCTTGCGGAGGTCCTCGGGGCTCACGCGGCCGCGGTCGACCAGGATCTCTTCGAGCGACTTGAGTTGCGGTTCCACCAGCGACAGACCCCATTTCCAGTTAGCACGAAGCCCGGGATGCCGCCATTTCCCCTGCCCTTTTCCCGGCGTGCGGTCGGCCGCGGCGCGTTCGGCTCGTCCCGATACGGACGCCCACGACCCGGCTCGAATTCAGGCCTTCGAGGCCTCCAGCAGGTCCGTCAGGGTGCGCTCCCAGGGGATCTGTGGCTCCCAGGCCAGATCGGCGCGCGCCTTCGCGGCACTCCCCCAGTGGGCCGGCACCTCCGCCGTGCGCTTGCGATGCTCGGCGGTCCGGATCTCGGGGGCGACCCCGGCCAGGCGACACAGGTCGTCCAAGATCTCTCCGATCCCGATCGCCCGCCCCTGGCAGAGGTTGTAGACCTCGCCCGCGCCGCCCTTCTGGAGGGCCGCCGCATAGCCCCGCACGATGTCGCGCACGTCGCTGAAGTCGCGCCGGGGCGACAGGTTCCCGACCTCCATCACGGGCTCTCTCGTGCCCGCGGCGATCGCCGCGACCTGCGACGCGAAGTCCGGACAGACGAAGTCCGGTTTCTGTCCGGGACCGGTGTGATTGAAGGGGCGGACGCGGACGACGTTCGCATCCTTCTGCCGCGCGAACGCCCGGCCGGCCAGATCCGCCGCCGCCTTGCTCGCGGCATAGAGCGAGTTCGGCCGCAGGGGGGTCGATTCGGTGACGGGAAGCTCGTGGGGCTCCACGGCCCCGTACACCTCGCTCGACGTCACGAGCAACACTCGCACGCCCGAGTCGTGGCGGAGCGTCTCCTCCATGACGTTCACCGCTCCGACCGCATGCACGCGATAGGCCGTCGCGGGATCGCGAAACGAGAGCGGCGCGAAGGCGAGCCCCGCGAGTAGAACCACCGCGTCGGGTCGGCTCTGGCGAAGCGCCGCGCCCACCGTGCCGGCATCGGTGATGTCGCACGAGACCATGGGCAGCGCGACGCCGTCGACCGACACCACCTTCGAGAAGCTCCCGTCCGGTCGCGCCCGGGCGGCCCCCCAGACGTCGTGCCCTCCGCGCACCAGCTCATCGGCCAGATACCCGCCGGCGAACCCGGTGACACCGAGGATCAGGACACGCATGGAACTGACGGAGCCTACCCCTTCGAGTCCAGGGCCGCCAAATCGGCGTCGACCATCATCTCGACGAGCTGCTTGAACGACGTCTCGGGCACCCAGCCGAGCTCGTCTCGAGCCCGCGTCGAGTCACCGAGCAGCGTGTCGACCTCGGCCGGCCGATAGAAGGCGGGGTCTTGCTTGACGTACTTCTGCCACTCGAGACCGACGTGATCGAACGCGATCTCCACTAGCTCCTGAACCGTGTGCTGCTCGCCCGTGGCGACGACGTAGTCGTCCGCCTGGTCTTGCTGGAGCATGAGCCACATCGCCTTCACGTAGTCGCCGGCGAAGCCCCAGTCGCGACGCGCCTCGAGGTTGCCGAGGCGCAGCTCGTCGGCGAGACCGAGCTTCACCCGCGCGACGCCGTCGGTGACCTTCCGCGTCACGAACTCGAGGCCGCGTCGCGGCGATTCGTGATTGAACAGGATGCCGGAGCACGCGAAGAGGTCGTAGCTCTCACGGTAGTTGACCGTGATGTAGTGGCCGTAGACCTTGGCGACCCCGTAGGGACTCCGCGGGTGGAACGGCGTGGTCTCCTTTTGCGGAACCTCGCGCACCTTGCCGAACATCTCGCTGGACGATGCCTGATAGAAGCGAATCTTCGGATTCGCGAGGCGGATCGCCTCGAGGATTCGGGTGACACCAACGGCGTCGAACTCCGTCGTCAAGACGGGCTGCGACCACGACGTGGGCACGAACGACATCGCAGCGAGATTGTAGACCTCGTGTGGCTCGACCTTCTTCAACACGTCGAGCAACGAGTACTGGTCCAGCAAGTCTGCCTGCTCGAGCTGGATCCGATCCCGGATGTGCTCGATGCGCGAGAAGTTCTCCGTACTCGACCGGCGTACCGTCCCCGCGACCTCGTATCCCTTCTCGAGGAGGAACTCCGCCAGGTAGGAGCCATCCTGCCCGGTGATTCCGGTGATCAGCGCGACGCGCCCGGCCATGATCCCCCCTCTTCCGTCGTCGCGGGCCTACTTGCCCGCTCGCCCGTAGCGATCTTCGAGGCGAACGACGTCTTCGAGCTCCGGAGTCGAGACCTCGAGCACGTCGCAGTCGGTCGCGCCGATCATGCGATGGCGCAAGTGCGGCGTGATGTGGAACGTCTCTCCAGGCTCGAGAACCACTTCCTTCAAAGGCGAATCGTCGAGAGGGCCGTACTCGAAGCGGAGCTTTCCCG
>JAUIFY010000104.1 GCA_030430245.1 bacterium
TCTACCTGTCCGCCGGCCTCGCGATCGTGAGCGCGATCGTCATCTGGCTGTGGCTGCCCGAGAACGAGATCAAGGCCGCGGCGGAGCGCCCCGAACGGGCGAAGCTCGGGTTCACGGACCGGCGCCTCGTTCCGTTCGTCGTGATCGCGATCTGCATGCAGGCCGTGCGGGCGACCACCACGATCACGCTCGCGTTCTTCTTGCAGGACGTCCTGGAGCTCTCGCCCACGCGTACGACGGAGCTCGCGGGGATCGGGTTCATGATTCTCGCGATCGCGGGCCTCGGTGCGCAGCTCGGCGTCGTGCAGCGGCTTCGGCTCGGTCCGTCCACGTTGATCCATGCCGGGCTGGTCTGCGCGGTGGTGGCCTTCGCCCTTTTCGACTTCGGGCCGGAGACGTTTCGCGGCTACGGCGTCGCCCTGGCCTTTCTCGGGATGGGCCTCGGTCTGGTGCGCCCGGGGAATGCCGCCGGTGCATCTCTCGCCGTCGCTCCCGACGAGCAGGGCGCGGTGGCGGGCATCACCGGGGCGATCGGCGTCGTCGGAAACATCTTCGGGCCGCTGCTCGGCACCGCATTGTACGAGTGGTCGCCCCGCGGACCGTATCTCCTGAACGGTGGGCTGATGGCGGCGGCGCTCGCGTTCAGCGTACTCCATCCTCGTCTCCGCAGCGTGAGGCCCTGACGGAAGGCGCGACGCGCGATGCGTGGACTCATCCTCCAGCCGACGTACCGGATCCGGAACGACGCTCCCATCGTGCAGCTCTACGGAAGGCTCGAGGATGGGCCGGGCTTTCTGATCGAGGACGATCGCTTCCGTCCCTATCTGTTCGTCCCGACCCGGGACGTCGACGCGGTCCCGCGCACCGGCGGCGTGTCGATCGAGATCGCCGGGCTGAAGGACCTGACGGGAGAGCCGGTCGCCCGCGTGTCGGTGCCGCGTCCGGCCGACGTCGCCCCGCTTCGCGAGCGATTGAAGGCAGCCGGGGTGCGGGCGCTCGAGGCCGACCTGCGCTTCCCGTACCGGTACCTGATCGACCACGATCTCCGCGCGGGGGTCGAGATCGCGGGGGAGGCGACGCCGGTCGAGGGAAACGATGCGGGTCTTCGGCTCTTCCGCAACCCGACGCTCGCACCGGCCGACGTACGAATCGAGCTTCGCGTCCTCTCGATCGACTTGGAGACGCCCGCGGACGCGAGCCGCGTCTGGTCCGTCGCGATGGCGGGCTGCGGAGTGGAAGAGGTGCATCTCGTGGCGGCGGAAGGCGTTCCCGGCGCCGTGTCGCATGCCGACGAGACGACGTTGTTGGCCGCCGTGGCCCGCCGGATTCGGGAGCTCGATCCCGACGTGATCACGGGATGGAACGTGGTGGACTTCGATCTGCGCGTCCTGGCGGAGCGCTGCCGGGCGCGGGGCGTGCGAGAGTCGTTCGGACGAGCCGCGGGCGAGCTGCGGTTCGAGACCGACCGCGGCTTCACTCGGCAGGGGCGAGCCGAGATCCCGGGGCGCTCGGTGCTCGACGCGATCGGCGTCGTGCGGGATGCGATCCGCCTGCCCGACTACCGCCTGGAGACCGTCGCGCAGGCGGTTCTGGGGCGGGGCAAGCGCATCGACCACGAGGCGCCCGACGCCGCGGCCGAGATCGCACGTCTCTACCGCGAGGACCTGCCGGCGCTGGTGGCGTACAACCTCGAGGACGCTCGACTCGTGCTCGACGTGCTCGAAGAGGAGGGCCTGCTCGCGCTCACGCTCGAGCGGAGCCTCCTCTCGGGAATGCCCTTCGACCGCGTCGGTGCGAGTGTGGCGTCGTTCGATCGGCTCTACCTGCCCGAGCTCCGCCGGCGCGGCCGGGTGGCAGGAAGCGTCGCCGACGTGAAGGAGGGGGGGCCGATCGCCGGCGGTGCCGTGCTCTCGTCGGTCCCCGGGATCTTTCGGAACGTCGCCGTTCTCGACTTCAAGAGCCTCTACCCGAGCCTGATTCGGACGTTTCAGCTCGATCCGCTGGCGCACGCCCGTGCCGTGAGCGAGACCGCCGCCGATCCGATCGTCGCCCCCAACGGGGCGCGTTTCGACCGGGGGGACGCGATCCTGCCCGGGCTTCTCGACCGGTTCCTCGAGCGCCGCGACGAAGCCAAGAAGCGTGGCGCGCGCCACGCGGACCAGGCCATCAAGATCATGATGAACGCGTTCTTCGGTGTGCTCGCTTCACCGGGCTGCCGCTTCTTCGATCCCGAGGTCGCGAACGCGATCACGGGCTTCGGACAGCAGACGCTCGGTTGGACACGCGACGTGCTCGAGGAGAGCGGGCTCCGCGTGCTGTACGGCGACACGGATTCGGTCTTCGTGGAGCTCGCGACCCGTGAGCCCGGTGAGGCCGCCCGGGCGGAGGCCGAGGCCGTCCGGGTACGCGTCCAGCACGCGATCTCGGCTCGGATCGCGGACGCCTACCGCGTCGAGCCGCGGCTGCTCCTCGAGCTGGAGTACGTGCTGGACCGGTTCTTCCTGCCCCGTGTTCGTGGGGGGCGCGGCGGCAGCAAGAAGCGTTACGCCGGTTGGCGCGACGGCACGCTTCTGGTCGTGGGGCTCGAGTCGGTACGCCGCGATTGGCCCGCGGTTTCGCGCCGACTGCAGCGAGGGATTCTCGAGCGGGTGTTCTCCGACCGGGACGCGATGCCCTTCGTGGGGGCGGTCGTCGAGGCGATCCGGGCCGGAGAGCTGGACGACGAGCTGGTCTACGTGAAGCGCATTCGCAAGGGGGACCTCTCGAGCTACACGCGTACGACCCCGCCTCACGTGCAGGCGGCCCGCAAGGTTCCCCACTTCCGCGGGGGCATCATCCGCTACGTCGTGACCGGCGACGGCCCCGAGCCGGTCTTGCCGGGCCGTCCTCTCCCGCGCGGCATCGACTACGGACATGCGGTCGAGAAACTCGTGAGGCCGATCGCCGACGCGATCCTCCCCGAGGTCGGTGGAAGCTTCGACGAGGCCGTCGGCAACCCGCGCCAGCTCGATCTGCTCTAGGGAGATGCACGGAGCGGGTCCCGTCGCCCCGTGCGGCCTCAGAAGAGCTCGCCCTGCCGAGGGCCCTTCGCGGCCGTCGGGAGCTCGGGCCGCGGTGCCGGGCGAGGCTCGGTCCGGCGATCCACGGTGTGGAGTCCGAGCGCGTCGGCGAGGCCGGATGCGCGCGGAAGTCGACGGAACATCCCTTCGGCGAACCGAGATGGATCCCCGAGCACCTCGAGTCGTTCGCGCGCGCGCGTGACCCCCGTGTACAAGAGCTCGCGGGAAAGCAGTCGCGTCTCGGCGTCGGGGAGTGCCAGGACGACGTGGTCGAACTCGGAGCCCTGGCTCTTGTGCACGGTGAGCGCGTACGCCGTCTCGACGTGCGAGAGGCGCCCCGGCGGGAAGTCGCGGAGCTCGCCCGCTGCCCCTTCGAACCAGACGCGCAGGGCCCCGTCGTCGCACCGGAGCGCGACGCCGACGTCTCCGTTCCAGAGGCGTTGCGCGTAGTCGTTGCGCGTGACGAGAACCGGTCGGCCCTCGTACCACGTCTGGCCTCCCTTGATTCGGCGCCTCGCGCGGAGGTGAGACTCGATGGCGTCGTTCCAGCCCGCGACGCCGCTCGGTCCTTCGCGCAGCACGCAGAGGATCCGGAAGCGCCCGAGTCGCTCCAGGACGTCGGCCGGCGGGGCACCGGCGCGCACCGCATCGAGGAAGGGCGCGAACCCCTCGGCGATCCGGGAGAGGATCTCGTCCGGGACGCCGCGGGCGGAGCCGGCGTTGCGTGTGAGCCAGGAGAGATCCTCGGGGGGAGCCTCGACGAGGCGAGCCAGCACTGCGCCGTCCCCCCGTCGCACCGCGTCCGCGAGCGTGCCGATCCCCGACGCCGCGTCGAAGCGGAACGAGTGTCGCAGGAACGTGATCGAGCTCACCACATCGCGCGTTCGGTCGTCGTCGGTCGGACTCGGAAGGGGGGCGACTCCCGTCACGGCTCCGATCTCGGCGCAGAGCTCCGGGGTGGGCGCCGGGGGCGCGGCGCATAGCTCTCCGAATACGGAGCCCACCCCGACCGGAGGGAGCTGATCCTTGTCACCGATCAGCACGAGCCGCGCGGCCGCCGGCAGCGCGGCGACGACCTTCGTCATCATGGGCAGGTCGACCATCGACGTCTCGTCGACCACCAACACGTCGAGCGGGAGCGGGTTGTCCGCATGGTGACGGTATCGCGACGTCCCGGGCGCTCCCCCGAGGAGGCGGTGCAGGGTCGCCGGCTCGTCGGCGAGGAGTCGATCGATCTCTCCTTCGGGATCGAGTCGCTCCCGGTAGGCCCGCAGCTGCTCCTTCAATCGGCCGGCGGCCTTGCCGGTCGGGGCGACGAGTCGGGCGCGGAGGGGTCGGGCCGGGTCGGACCCCGCCGCGAGGAGCTTGAGGATGCAGGCGACGATCGTCGTCTTGCCGGTGCCGGCGCCACCCGAGATGACCGTGAGCCCGCGGAGAACCGCGGTCACGACGGCGACGCGTTGTCCGTCCGCGAGCTCGTCGCGGAGCGCGAGGTGCTGCCACGCGCGAGCCAGCGCGTCGAGGTCGACCGGGGGGTGCGTCGATGCGCGTCGGCGTAGGTCGTCGGCGAGGGCCGTCTCGTACTCCCAGTAGCGGTGCAGGTACAGGCGGCCTTCGTCGGTCAGGATCAGGGGCCGGAGGTCTCCGGGGCGGCCCACGGCAGAGCTGCGTCGAAGGGTCGCCACCCAGCGATCGAGTGTCGGCGCGAGCTCTCCGCCGGGGGCGTCGTCGCCGGTCCATGGTCGCCCCGCGATTGCGGGAAGGTCGAGACACACGCCGCCGTCGAGCGTGTGCTGGCTGGTCAAGGCCGCACCGAGCCAAAGCTCCTTCGACGCGGTCGATCGCTGGCAGACGAAGTCGGCGAACTGCCGCGGAAGCTCCTCGACGTGGGACGGGACGTAGGCCGGCTCGTGACTCATGCGGCCCCTCCGGCTCGGCGCGCGGGGCCGCGGCCGACGCGCTCGTCGAGCTCTTCGATCAGATCCCGGGGCGGCCGGTCGAAGAACACGCCGGACGACGGCCCGCGATCGGGCTGCATGCCGCGCACGAACAAGTAGTACGCACCGCCGACGTGTCGTTCGTAGTCGTAGTCCGCGATGCGGAGTCGCAGGAAGCGGTGCAGTGCGAGTGTGTAGGTCACGTACTGCAGCGTGTAGAGCTCTCTACGGATCACGGCGTCGAGCTCGTCCGGGCGGTAGTCGTCGTACGAGCGCCCGAGCCAGTTCGACTTGTAATCCGCGAGGTAGAAGCGCTCCCCCGCCTGAAACACGAGGTCGATGTAGCCTTTCACGTAGCCGTCGACGAGCGGCCGCGGGAGGTCGTCCTCCGGACTGCGATCCGGAACGCCGGGGTAGCCGTGGGCCTGCAGGAGCTCGTTCAGGCCCTCGAGGGTGAGCTGGCCCGCCGGGTAGTGGAACTCGACCTCGTTCAAGCGGTGTGCGAGGTCCACGTCTCCCAGTCGGAGCGTGCGGTCCGCGTCGAGCGGCGTGTCGAGCACGTCGCGCATCATCTTGTGGATGGTCGGAACCCACGCGGCGGCGAAGCCGTGCTCGTCGAGCGTCGATTCCACGAGGGCGCGCAGTCGGCCGTCGTGGGGCTCGGTGAAGTCCCAATGCTCGAAGAGCTGGTGGAGGCATACACCGGGCCGGGCCCCCTTGGGAAAGCCGAACAGATCCAGCCGGGGCTCGGGCGGCTGCTCGGGGGCCGTGGCGCGCGCATCGCGATCGGGATGGTCGACGCTCCGCCCGCCGCGCAGCGCCGAGAAGCTCGTGATGCGCCAGTGAGGGCGCACGTCGCGGTCCATCGTGCGCGCGGCGAGCGGACGCGATGCCGCCCGATCGGCCGGCGGGAGCCGCACGGGCTCGGTCTCCTCGACTCTCGGCGTGAGCGTCTCGACGACGAGAGCACCGGCCGATCCGGCGGCGACGTCGCCGAGCGCGGCGAGGAGGTCTGCATCGGCGAGCTCCTGGTACGGAAGCGCGAGCGGCTGGTCCCGTTCCCCGCCGCGGGCGACGTTCGAGTGGAACAGCCAGGCGAGCGCGGCACGCCCTTCGGCCTGCACCGCACCCCATCCGAACGTACAGTGGTGCTTGGCCCGCGTGAGCGCGACGTAGAGCAGCCGAAGGTCCTCCGCGAGCTCCTCCCACTCCGCCGCGCGTCGGTTCGTCTCGAGGTCGTCCGAGCCGAAGTCGATCAGCGGCCGGCCGCCGTCGGTGCCCTCGCGGTGAAACACGACGTACGGCTTCTTCGGGTTGCCGCCTCCTCCGCGCGACCAGGCGAACGGCACGAACACGATTGGATACTCGAGACCCTTCGAGCCATGGAGCGTGTTGATCTGGACGAGGTTCTCGTCGCTCTCGAGTCGGAGAAGATGCTCGAGGGGCGCGGCGCCCTTGGCGGCCGCAACCCGCCGGCGAGTCGCCAGCCATTGCAGGAGCTTCTCGGTGCCGCTGTGCTCGCGTGTGGCCTCCGCGGTCAGGAGCTCTCCGATCTGCAGGAGGTTCGTGAGACGTCGCTCGCCGTCGGCGCTCGCGAGCAAGCGTTTCGGGATCGAGCGGTCGCCGAGAAGACGCCGGAACATGTGACCGAAGCCGTCGGCGAGCCAGTCGCGTCGGCAGTCGTGGAAGCGCGCGATCTCGGCATCCCAGTCCTGCTCGCTGTCTCCGAGGGCCAGCAGCCGCTCCGCCGTGACGCCCAAGAGGGTGGTCGCGAGCGCGCCGCGCACGAGGCGCTCGTCCCCCGGCTCGGCGATGGCGGCGAGGACGCGCTCGAGCTCGTCGGCCTCGGTCGTCGCGAAGACGCTGTCCTGCGACTCCTCGATGGCCGCGATCCCGCGGCTCGAGAGTGCGGCACGGACGAGCTGTCCCTGCGCGTGGCTGCGGACCAGCACGGCGATGTGCCCACCGTGGATGGTGACGGGCTCACCCCCCTCGCCGGGGAGGGTCGTCTCGCTTCGCAGGAGCCGGGCGATCTCGTCGGCGGTCGTGTCGGCGATCCAGCGCGCGGCGTCGGCCGAACTCAGCTTGCCGTCCTCCCCACGGGGAAGAAACCAGGCCCGCACCGGCGGGAGTCCGGTCCTCGCACGCATCTCGGAGGCGTGGTCCTCCCTCGCCGGTCGCGCGCGGTGGAAGGGGATCTCTTCGAGAACGAACGGATTCCCGCACGCGCCGAAGACGGCGTTCACGCCTTCGACGACGCTGCGGTCGCTGCGGTAGTTCTCGTCGAGCGTGTAGCGACCGCGCGCGTCTTGTCGAGCCTGGAGGTAGGAGAACACGTCCGCGCCGCGAAACGCGTAGATCGCCTGCTTGGGGTCGCCGACGAGAAAGACGGGCTCGTCTCCATCGGCGTAGATGCGGCGAAAGATGGAATACTGGAGCGGGTCCGTGTCCTGGAACTCGTCGATCAGCGCCGCGGCATGGCGCTCGCGCAGCGCGCCTGCGAGGGCGGCACCGCTCGTGGGCGATGCGAGGGCGGCCTCGAGATCGATCAGGAGGTCGTCGAACCACCGGACGCGGCGCTCCTGCTTCCGCCGGCGGATCTCGTCGTTGCAGAACTCGAGAACGCGGGCGCGCAGCTCGCAGAGCTTCCTCTCGTAACGGGGAGTGATCTCGTCGCGCAGCCGCAGGATCTCGCCACAGACTTCGAAGAACGGGTGGGTCGGGGTCTCCTTCCCGGCCTTCGTGGCCTTCTCGAGGCTCGGCGGTGTGAAGCGGTGGAAGTCCTTGAACAACGCGACCTGTGGCGTGACTCCCGCGAGGGCGTCGTCCATCTCGGCGCAGCGTTTCGGGATCGACGTCTTCCGGTACATGTTGCGGTTCAACCCCGGCGCCGTCGCGAGAACCTCGGCGACCGCCTCGCGGTCCGTGGTCCAGAGCGACCGGGCCCGGTGAAACGCGTCGGTATAGGCCCGCTCCGCGTCGGTGGAGGGAGGCACGTCCGGCACCAGGACGTCCGCGAACGGCCGGCCGACGAGGCTCGCGACGTCGGCGCGGAGCGACGCCGGGCCGACGCCCTTCTCGATCAGGTAGCGCACCCAGAGCGGCGATCCGCCGTAGGCTTCCCGGCGCCAGAAGTCCTGCACGCACTCGTCGAGGAGCTCGTTCTGGTCTCCGAGCATCTCGGAGGCGAGGGCGGCGCCGCTCTCGAACGCGTTCTCCGACAGTACTCGCTGGCAGAAGCCGTGGATCGTGAAGATCGCGGCCTCGTCGAACGTGCGGAGCGCGTTGCCCACGCGGCGAGAGGCAGTCTCGGCGTCTCCGGGGTCGTCGAATCGATCGACGAGGTCGTGGATCAGCGGCGAGCACCCGCCGTCCTGCGGACGCCCGCGGCTCTTCGCGCGGAGCGCCGCGTACGCGTCGACGAGCTCCTTGCGGATGCGCGTGCGAAGCTCGGCGGTCGCCGCGACGGTGTAGGTGACGACGAGGATGCGCTCCGGCGGGAGCTCGCGCTCGATGATCAGCCGCAAGTAGAGCCCGGTGATGTTGTAGGTCTTCCCCGTGCCCGCAGAGGCCTCGACCGCACGAATGCCCTCGAGGGGAACGTCCAGGACCGACAGAGCCGTCGTGTCGAGCTCGCTCACGCCGGCTCCGTTGCCCCCTGGATCGGCTCGAAGACCCGACGGGCGAGCGCCCGGAACTCTTCGTCGTCGGGGCCGAGGTCGCGGAACGCGAGCCGAGGGTAGGGCTTCCAGCTCGGGGCGACCCGGTCGAGGCGCACCGTTTCGAGGTTCCTCGTCAGAACCTTGAGCGACTCGTCCGGGAAGAGGGGGAGCGGGCGTCGGAGGCCCTCCTCGTACAGGGCGAGGAGGTCCGCGAGACGATCGCGCGCATCGGTCACCGGAGCGAGCTGCAGGACCCCGTCCTGACTCACGCGTCGACTCCGTCGCTCCACACCGGCCGGGGCGATCAGATTCAGGGTCAGGTGGCGAATCCAGAGGTCGATCTGGTCGCGACCGTTCGGTGGTCCGAAGCCCCAGTCGAGAATTCCGCCCTCCGTCAGGCCGGCCAACGCGCCCAGCACGCGCCAGCCTTCGAGCCGCTCGTCGATCGTCGCTGGCGGTAGGCGCTCGGTGGGGAGGAGGGGCTCGAGTCGGCGGGCGACGCTCTCGACGTCGACCCGCAGCTCCTCGAAGGCGCGCTCCCCGACGAGGCCGTGCGGCAGCGCACCCGAGGCGCGGAGAAGGGGCATCAGATCGGCCGGATCGTGATGGGACAGCGCGAGCTCCATCAGCTGCTGGCGGACCTGGTACCGGCTCAAGGGCTCGAGCCGGAAGGGCTCGCTCGACTCGATCAGGGCGTCGCTCTCGTCGAGAGAGATCCCCAGGCGCGCCTTCAGGAGGTACTTCGTCGGGTCTCGGAAGAAGCGCAGGAGTGCATCGAGCCGGACGGTCCGCCACTCGTCCTCGAGTGCCGGCAGCTCGCCGGTGAGGAACGCCGGCGCGGTCGCGAGTCGCCCACTCGTCGCGCGCGCGGACTCGGCGGCCTCGCAGAGCTCGCGGGCGTAGCTGAAGAGAGGGCTGCCGCCGTCGAAGTAGCGCGGGCTGAAGCCCTGCAGTGGATGGGATGTGGCGACCCCGACGGGCGCGCCCTCGCTTCGACAGCTCGCGGCGATCACGTCGGTGAGCTCGCTCACGAGGATCGACGGAGGGACGTCGGTGTTGTCGCGAATGCTGCGGCCCACGTAGCTCACGTACAGCGTCTGCCGCGCCGAGAGCAGAGCCTCGAGGAAGAGGTAGCGGTCGTCGTCCCGTCGCGAGCGATCCCCCTTCTGTGGGTGGCGGGGAACGAGGTCGAAGCCGGGAGGGCGACGACTCCGGGGATACGAGTCGTCGTTCATCCCGAGGAGGCACACGACCTCGGCCGGGACGTTGCGCATCGGCACCATCGTGCAGAACGTGACCGATCCGGAGAGGAAGGCCCACGCGCCGCCCGGTTGGCGCAGGAGCCGGTCGAGTCCTCGGTGCACGAGCCGGAGGGAGACCGGCGCGTCGCAGCCGCCGCGAACGCTCTCGTCGGTCAGTCTCCGGGTCGCGGCGCGGATCGTCTCGATGTCGTCCTCCACCAGGTTCGTGGCGAAGAAGCGGCCGATCGTTTCGTCGAGGCTGGCCTGCCATTCGCTCATGCGACGTTCGGCCGCGAGTGACGCCGTCACCTCGAAGACCGCCTCGGCGAAACCGTGGAGGTGACCCATCAACCGCGCCTCGGCGCCTTCGACGTCGTCCACGGGAAGCACGCCGTCGAACATGCGGCTGCCGCGGCCCGACATCGCGTGCCCCAGCATCAAGCGGTCGAGGCCGAAGCGCCAGGTGTTCTCGGGAAGGGCGGGAAGGTCGAGCCGAGCCCGGTGCGCCGCGTCGATGCCCCAGCGGATGCCGGAGGACCGGATCCAGCCCGCCACGCGGGGGAGGTCGCCTTCCTCGAGATCGAACTTCGTTCGGACCGCTTCCGTTTCCAGGAGAGAGAGCAGCGTCGCCGCGTCGAAGCGGCCCTCCGACAGCTCGAGCAACGAGAGGAACGCCGCGACCGTCGAGCGCTCCGCGCGCGGTTGGCGGTCGGCGATCGCGTAGGGGATCCGGCGTCGACCGGTGGCCGTCCCGAACACGGAGTCGATCAGGGGCGCGTAGGTCTCGATGTCCGGGGTCATCACGCGGACCTGCGCGGGCTCGAGGTCGGGGCGCCTTCGAAACAGGTCGAGAAGCCGATCGTGCAGCACCTCCACCTCGCGCATCGGGCTGTGGCACGCGTGGATCTGGATCGAGTCGTCGTCCGGCGCGACCTCCACGGGCTCGAGATCCGCCGTCGAGCCGTCGCGCGTCCGAAGGTCCAGGATGTCCCCCTGGAGGACGTCGAGGACGCGGGGGAGCTCTCCGTCCGCCGCGGGCTCCTCGAACGACTCGGTCCCGGTCGCGTCGGCCAGCTCCAGGAGAGAGATGAAGTCGCGCCCCTGTCGGCCCATCGATGCGAGCAGCGGGTTGCCCGATTCGAGGAACAGCTCCGCGGGATCCGTATCCCCCGCGAGTCGGGCGATGTCGGACGGCGGCAAGATGTCCTCCCAGAACGCCCGGCACGGGTTCACGACGAAGAGATGCACGTCCGCCACCTCGGCGAGGCGCCGCAGGGTCGCGAGGTGCGTTCGCGTGAGCGCGGGAATCCCGAAGACCATGACGCGAGCCGGGAGGTGGGCCTCCGCGAGACGCCGGCGCGAGACGCGCTCCATCTCGATGCCGAGCCGCGCGCGGTGGCGGGGCGGGGCGTCGCCCATGAGACGCCGCCAGAGCTCGGCCTGCCACCGCTCGTCGCGCGTCTCGGGTGGATGGAACACCTGGTGCTCCTCCCACGCGAGGATCATCTCGGGCCGATAGACGAGGTACTGGTCGAACACCTCGGCGACGTGCTCGGCCAGCTCGAACCGGCGGAGATCGTCCGCGCCGTCGAGATAGCTCGCCAGGGGGCGGAACGCCGGCTCGTCGTCGACGTGCTCGAGGAGCGTGAAGATGCGCCAGGCGAGGACGGGGGCCGGAAACGCGGGCTCTTCCGGCACGTCGTGCAGGACGGCGCGCCATACCTCCCATGCGAACGACGACGGCAGCGGAAACTCGACGTTCGCGCAGACCCCGAGTCGATCGGCGAGCCGCAGCGAGAGCCATCGCGCCATGCCGGGATTCGGAACGACGATGCGCTCGGGCTCGAAGGGCGATCCGATGGGCCGTCGGCAGAGCTCCGCAAGCAGATCGGAGAGGCGCTCGAGCCGGTTGCTCTGGTGGATCCGAAGTTCAGCCATGCGCGACTTCCGCCACGCTATAGCCGAACCCGGGCGGGCAGACGAGGGGGCGCGGGGCGCGAACGCCGTCCACGGACAGCCTTTGACGAAGCCGGGACGTCAGCTCGCGTCGGATCCCGTGCACTCGACGGGAATGTCGGCCGGCGTGTGGAACTCCTGCTTGCTGAACCGTACGCGGTCGACGGGAGCGCGCCCGGTGCGGGCGGCCTCACGCTCGATCACCTCGCACCGGTCGGCGAGACCGGCCCCGCTCGCGATCTGGATGTTCAGGCCGGGGCGCGCGTTGAGCTCGAGGAGGAGCGGGCCGTGGTCGCGATCGAGGACGATGTCGACGCCCAGGTAGCCGAGACCCGTCATCTCGTAGCACCGCGCCGCGAGCTCGAGAAAGGAATCCCACTCGGGTAGCTCGAGGCCGGCGACACGGTGGCCCGTGTCGGGGTGCTCGTCGATCGTCTCGTTGCCCCAGACGCCTTCGAGCGTGAGGCCGGTCGCGAGGTCGATTCCGACGCCGATCGCTCCCTGGTGGAGGTTGCCGCGCCCTTCGGACTGGCGTGTCGGAAGACGCACCATGGCCATCGTGGGGTAGCCGAGCACGACGAGGATCCGTACGTCCGGAACGCCCTGGTAGCTGATTCGTTCGAAGAGCGGCGAGAACTGCACCCGGTACTCGACCATGGCGGAGTCGCGAGCTCCGCCGAGGCTGTAGGCGCCGCTGACGATGTTCGACGCGTGGTAGGCGACGTCGTCGTAGGCGATCCACTGTCCGTTGGCCTTGCGGTACTTGGCATTGCGCTGGTTGGTGACGACGAGGATCCCGTCGCCGCCGGCCCCGTGCGCGGGCTTCATCGCGAAGTCCGGATGGTCCTCGACGATACGGCGGAGGTTGCGAACGTCGTGTTGGATCTCGAGCACGCCGTAGAGCGCGAGGGTCTTCGTGCGGAGCTTGTCGTCGACGAGTGGGTACAGGCGACGTGGGTTGTAGCGGAAGATCAGATCGCGGTTGCGCCGGTTGATCCCCAGGACCTTCGCTTCCCGTAGCCCGCGCAGTCGACCGAGAGGGCCCATGTCAGGTGCGCCTCGCCAGCTCGCGGAATCGGACGAGCTCCATGAGCCGATACCCGCGATACGACCCCGCGAGGAGGAGAAGGGCGACGAGGATCAGGAGGGTTCCGGGAAACGTGACGACGACATGGACGATCGTCGGCTCTGTCATCGCGAGGTAGGCCAGTGCGGCGGCGAAGAGGCTTCCGGCGGCGACGAGAAGGGCGCGGGGTCCGCCGCGTTCCTCCCACGTGATCGACATTCGTTCGATCGTCATCGCGATGATGACCATCGGAAACAGGGCGACCGAGAGCCCGCGCTCGATGCCCAGCCGATGGCTGACGACGCTGATGCCGGCCATCGCGAGAACGACGATCGTGAGCATCACGGCGAGCCGCGACACGAGCAGGAGCTTCAGGTGGTCGAGCGCCGCGCGAATGGACATCCCGATGAGGAGGAGCAGGCCGAAGAGCACGATGCCCCACAGGAGCTCGGTCTCGCGGAACGCCAGAGCGATGAGCGCCGGCATGAACGTGCCGAAGGTCTCGATGCCGACGAAGACCCGGAGAAGGACGATGATGCCGACGCCGACCGGCAGCACGAACAGCACCTGGTAGAGCTGTCGCGTCTGCAGGGGAAGGCTGAGCAGGGAGAACTGGATCCAGCGCGACGCGCGTCGGTTCCCCAGCTCGTCGGCGAGGGCGAGGCTCGCCACCGGCTCCTCGGTGACGCTGAAGGTCACGGACGCGCCGCTACCGCCTTCGACGGCGAGCAGCGGCCCATCCCCCTGCCACCAGACGAGGACGTCGTCGGGATCGAGTCGGCCTCCCGTCACGGGCTCGTAGTAGGCCCAGCCGTCGCCGTTGTGGCTCGCGACGAGAGGCTCGGGATCGACGCGCGCCGCGGGGCGGAGCGGGAGGGCGTGCGCGACGTGCGCCGGGATCCGGGCGGAGCGCAGCACCACGACGGCCGCGCGAGCGATCGCGAGCGCCGCGGGGTCCCGGCCGACCAGAACGCGCGCATTGTCGTCGTCGCGGTCGTTCAGGCGATGAATCGTCTCGGCGGTGAACGTTCGAATGTTGGCCGACTGCCTTCGAATGGCGTCGAGCAGCGTCCCCACGGCGACCTGCTCGGCGCCTTCCAGCTCCGGGGGGGTGACGCTCTGCGGCGGCGGCGGATCGGGCGGGGCGACGCCGATGCGTGGGCTCAGAGCGAGCCGGTAGTAGAGCGCTTGCTCGCCGGTCGCCCGACGGATCGACCACAGAACCTTCCGGTGGGCACCGGACGGCTCGACGCTCACGCCGTAGTTTCGCGATACGAAGCTCTCTCCGATCTCGGCAAGGTTGCCGCGGAGCTCGGGGATCTGGAACGTCGCGAGGATCGGCCGACCCGAGCGCGCTCGGAATCCGATCCTCGCCTCGATGGTCCACAGATCCTCCTCGGTTCCCGGCTTCAGCGGAAGCCCGAGGAACCCGGCCTGGTAGATCGTCATGCCCGTTCCGACGACGAGGAGAAGGATGACCAGAGTGGTCAATGCCGCGCGCGAGCTACGCATGGAGACGTGACGGTGGGTACGACGCGAGACGTCGTCACCGCGTGCAGCGGGGTTTCTTCCCCTGCGCGCGCGCCTGCTCGTAGAGCTCGAGCGCGTGCGGCATGCGATCGTTCAGGTCCTTCTTGCGGGTCGCCGATCCGGGGTGCGTGGAGAGGATCTCGGGCGGCGCCTGGCCTCCCGACTGCGCCGCGGCCTCGTCCATGTTGTCCCAGAAGACGACGGCCTGCCGGGGGTCGAAGCCCGCCCGCGCCATGAGGTCGAGGCCCATCAGATCGGCCTCGGACTCGTGTGTCCGACTATAGGGCAGGATGACGCCGTATTGAGCGCCCATGCCGAAGACGTTCATCAGCTGCGGGTCGACGTACCCCGACGCCTGCGCGCCGGCCAGGACCACGTTCGTCGCCTGGCTCGCCGACGCACGCTCGTTCGAATGTCGGGCGAGGACGTGCGCGACCTCGTGTCCGAGCACGGCGGCGAGCTGATCGGCGTTGTCGGTGACGTCGAGAAGCCCCGTGTGCACGCCGATCTTGCCGCCGGGGATCGCGAAGGCGTTCGGTGTGTCGTCCTCGAAGGTGTTCACCTCCCAGCTGTCCGGAATGTCGCCCTCGCTGACTTCGGCCGCGATCGCCTTCGTGACACACGTCACGTACTTCTGGTCTCGGGTGCTCTTGGTGATCGGCACGTCGCGCTTGTACTGCGCGTAGAGGGCCGTGCCCTGCTGGTCGACGGCGTCGTCCGACAGGAGGAGTAGCTGGCGGCGGCCCATCGGCGACACCCCGCAGGCGGCGGTCGTCGCGACGAGCACCGTGGCGATGACGAGAAGACGACCCATCGTGGCTCTCCTCTGTACCCCGCGGCAACCCGGGCGCCAAGCGCCCGACGGCGGTCGGGCGCCGGCGTGGTTCGACGGGGGGCGCCCTCAGGCGACCGCGTCCCGGCGCACTTCCGCTGCGGCTTCCGGGGTTTCCGCGGTCCCGCGGGCCGGAACCGTATAGAGCGGGATCGTGAGCCAGAAGGTGCTGCCGCGGCCGCGTGCGCTCCGGACGCCGATCTCTCCGCCCATGAGCTCGACCAGCCGCTTCGAGATCGCGAGCCCCAGGCCGGTGCCCCCGTGGGCGCGGGCCGAACCGGCATCGACCTGCGTGAACGGCTCGAAGATCGCGGCGAGATCCGAGTCCTCGATTCCGGGCCCGGAGTCGCGGACCTCCCACCGTACCCGAACGAGTCCGGGCTCCTGGCTCCGACATTCGGTGCGGACGTGGATCGCTCCTTCGGTCGTGAACTTCAGCGCGTTGCCGACGAGGTTGATCAGGACCTGGCGGAGTCGTGCGGCGTCGCCGCGCAGCGTCCTCGGAAGCCGCGGATCGACGTCGTCGTCGAGCCGGATGCCCTTGCGTCGGGCCGCGTCGGCGAAGAGGTCGATGACGCCCCGCGAGAGCTCGGTCGGTGAGAAGTCGGCCGGCATCAGCTCGAGACGCCCTTCCTCGATGCGCGCCATGTCGAGCGTGTCGCTGACGAGCGTCCGCAGCGCCTCTCCGGCGCGCAGCACCGTCTGGCCGAGATCGCGCTGCTCGTCGGAGAGATCGGATTCCAGCATCAGATCGGTGGCGAGCAGGATCGAGTTCAGCGGCGTCCGCAGCTCGTGGTTCATGACGGAGAGAAACTCGCTCTTCGCGCGCGTCGCGGATTCGGCGCGCTCCTTCTCGGCGCGCAGGGCGTCGTCGGCATCCCGGCGTTCGCCGATCGCGGAGCCGAGCACGAGGAACGTCACCTGCATCGTGGCCAGAAAGAGCCAATCGAGGGCGAGTTGCTCCGTCGGAGGCTGGCCCGCAAACGGCCCGAGACCGCGGATGGTTCCGTAGACCGCGGCGACGGACGCGACGGAGGCACCCGTGACGAGCGGCAGCGGGCCGAGCCGGAACCCCATCCAGAGGAGGATCGGGAAGGGCAGAAACGCGAGTGGATAGTGCATCCGGCCGGAGCCGAGCCAGCCGCCGAACGCAGCGTCGCAGGCGACGAGCAGGAGGAGGAAGAGGCTCGCCGACTCGATCGGGCGCTGCCGCATCTCCGTCGACCCGCGCGCCCGTCGCGAGGTCCACATCAGGAGCGGTGGTCCGACGATCAGAATGCCCAGGGTCGTGCCGATCCCCGTGGCCGCCGCGATACGCATCATGCTCGCCTCGGGATCGACCCCGCGGAAGAGAACGCCGAGGAGGAGCCCACTCACGGAGAACACCGCCGTCACCACGAGCAAGAAGTTCAGCGCATCGTGAAGGCGCGCGAAGCTCCCTCGGAAGTCCCGCGCGCGGAGCCCGTGGCAGACCACGATCAGGCTGAGGGTGGCGGTCGCGGCGCCCAGTGCGGCGGTGGCGGGCGGCCATCCTCGCAAGAGTCCGGTCGCGGCCGCGCCCACCGCGATGGCCGGCCAGATGCCGGTTCCGAACCGCCAGAGCAGCGCGAGGCCGACCCCGGGAGCGAGGTAGACGGGCAGCGCACGCGCGAGGCCGGGCTCGAGAGCGAACCCGAGAACGGCGGTTCCGGCGTAGAGGAGCATCGCCCCGACCGGCGTGAGCACTCGCGGGCCCTGCGTCGATGGCGCCACGTAGGGCTCATCGGCCTTTCGGAAGCTCTCGATTAGCCGACGAAATCGCCGAACCCCGGTCCCGCGGGCGGCGCCAGGCGGGGCGGCCAGTCGGGCGGGGTGGTCGAGCGCGGGATCGGCGCGATGTCGTTCGGGCCGTCCGGCGCGAGGAGGCTCGCCAGGGCGAGGAGCTGCCGCCGGCCGGGCCCGAGCTCGAACATCCCGCCGAGGTAGACGTCGATCCCCTGGGCCGCGCAGAACGCGACGCCCTCGAGGGCCTCGAGCACGCCCCCCATGCGCGCCGGCTTGACGTTCGCGGCGACGGGCCAGGGCGGCACGAGCGAGCGCGCGTGCGCGAAGGGCAGATCGAGGCTGCGCCGTGGGGCGAGCGCTTCCGTGCCGCGGCACGGAGGGGGACCCGGATCCTCGTGCAGCGCGGTGGGGAACAGCGTGGCCGCTCGGTCGTGGTCGGCCGTCGTTCCGGTGCGCTTCCAATCGAGGACCACCACCCGGTCGGTTTCGCGGAGCCGGAGCCACGCGTCGTCGCTCCACGCCGGGTCGACGTCGACCTTGGCACCGATCTCCGGGGCCCGGCCGAGGACGCGCTCGATCGGCGCGGCCGGGTCCGGACTCGCGTCGAACGAGACGACGTAGCGGGTCGCCCGCGGTGTCACCCGGATCGTGGACGCCAGGTCGAGGCCGTGCTGCCGCAGGGCGAGGTCGATCGCCGCAGCCTCGAGCGCCGCGCGATCGTACGGCTCCTCGAGGCGAGCCCGCAGGCTCCGGCTCCAGTCGGCGACGGTCGTGGGGCCGGAGCGGACCACCTCGCGGGTACGTTCGCGGAAGGCCTCGTGGGCAGCGAGGGTCCAGCCGACGTGTTCGCCCCAACCGGTCTCGCCACGGCCGCCGATTCGGACGAGGGACGTCGGGCGGGGCTCCGCGGGGTAGGACGGAACGTCGACCGCGTCGATTCGGATCTCGACGTCCTCGACGTCGACGGGCAGGGCGCGCAGAGCGGCGGCGAGCGCCGCGGCGCGGGCGGCGTCAGTCGTCGGCGGCACAGCGGAAGCCCGCGAAGATCTGGCGTCGCTGTGGGAGGTCCCAGTTGCGGAACGTGTTGCGAATCGCGATTGGTCGGGTCGCCCACGACCCGCCGCGCAGCACCTTGTAGCCCTTCCCGAAGTGGATCTCCGAGTACTCCCGATAGGGGAACGCCTCGAAGCCGGGGTAGGGCTCGAAGTCGCTCGACGTCCACTCCCAGACGCAGCCGAGCATGTGCTCGCAGCCGAAGTAGCTTCGTCCGGCCGGATAGGCGCCGATCGGCGCCGGACCGAAGCTGCATTGATCGAGGTTCGCCAGTGCGTCGGTCGGTGGCGCGTCGCCCCAGGGGTACCGGCGTGCGACGCCCCGCTCGAGATCGCACGCCGCGGCCTTCTCCCACTCGAACTCGGAGGGGAGGCGCTTGCCCGCCCAGCGCGCGTACGCATCCGCCTCGTAGTAGCAGACGTGGATGACCGGACGGCCCGGATCGAGCGGGTCCCGCCGGCCGAACGCGAGCTCGTCCCAGCCGCCGTCGTCGCGGCGCCGCCATTGCGCCGGGTGTGCCAGCTGCATCTCGCGACTCGCCTCCCAGCCTCGCTCCGTCCAGAGCTCTCGTCGTTGGTAGCCACCGTCTTCGACGAAGCGAAGGAAGTCGGCGTTGCTGACGGGTGCGAGGTCGATCTTGAAGCGAGCGATCGCGACTTCGTGTTGGGGGCGCTCGTTGTCGTACGCCGACGTGCGATCGTTCGTCCCGATCAGGAACGAGCCTTCCGGGATCGTCGCCATTCCGGGAACGCCC
>JAUIFY010000105.1 GCA_030430245.1 bacterium
CCGCGAGCAGGTGCGCCGCGGCCGGATCGACATCGTCCTGTGCTGGCGCTTCGACCGGGTGGCTCGAAGCACTCGGGAGTTGGTTACTTTCCTCGATGAGCTGCGCGAGCTGAACATCAACTTCGTGAGCCTGAGAGAAGCCGTGGACACGAGTACGCCGGCGGGCCGGATGCTCTTCGCGATGATCTCGGCGCTCGAGGGCAGCTCCGACATCAACGTGCTCTCGGCACCGAACATCCTCACCTCGGACAACGAAGAGGCGGAGATCGTCGTCGGCCAGAACGTTCCGTTCGTCAGCAGTCGCTCGACGAACGAGACGAACCTCGCCAACACGTTCAGCCAGATCGACCGGCGCGACGTCGGCATCACGCTGCGTCTCACCCCGCAGATCACGCAGGGCGACAGCGTGCGGCTCTTCGTCTTCCAGGAGGTGTCGGCCCTCGTTCCGACGAGCGAAGCGCAGGTGCTGCAGCTCGGGCCGACTACCTCGCTGCGCTCCGCGACGACCACGGTCGTCGTCGGAGACGGCGAGAGCGTCGCGATCGGTGGCCTGATCAATGACCGCTGGACCGACACGGACCAGGGCGTCCCGTTCCTCTCGGAGATCCCCGTCCTCGGCCAGCTCTTCTCCTTCGAGACCAAGATGAAGGAGAAGGTGAACCTCATCATCCTGCTCACGCCGCGCATCGTGCAGAACCAGCGAGAGATGCGGGTCGTCGCCGACGAGTCCCGGTACCGCTTCCGCGACTCGGTGCAGGGCCGCGGCGGCCGCTTCGGGGGCACGATGGGCAGCCTCGCTCCGAACCGACTCCGCTCTCTGCCCGCCGAGGAGCCGGGCGTCCTCCTGCCACCGGTCGACATGGGAGCCTCGTACTGATGCCGGACGCCGAGGCCTCCGCCTCCGGTCTCCCCGATTCCGTCACCGCAGGCACGCTCGCGCGGCGCTTCGGCCTCGAGTACCGCGACGCGATCGAGCCCCAACATCTGGATCCGACCCTGACCGCGCGAGTGCCGATCCAGTACGCCCGCCGCGCCGCGTGCCTGCCGCTGCGCCAGCGCGAGGACGGCGCCATCGAGATCGCTCTCGCAGACCCCCGCAAGCCGCAGATCGTCGACGACTTGCGCGCCTTGTTCCGACAGCGCATCGTCCCGGTCGTCGTGCCGGGCGCCACGCTTCTCGACAGCATCAACCGAGCCTACGACGACGCCCAGGGCTCCGCGGAGTCCGTCATGGGCGACATCGAGGAGGGCGGCCTCGACGAGGTGGCTCACGAACTCGAGGAACCCCGCGACCTGCTCGACGCCGACGATGACGCGCCGATCATCCGACTCGTCAACTCGCTACTGTTCCAGGCGGTGAAGGACCGCGCCTCGGACATCCACGTCGAGCCGTTCGAGCGCGACGTGATCGTCCGCTTCCGCATCGACGGCATCTTATACGACGTCCTGAAGCCTCCGCGCCGCTACCACCCGACGATCATCGCACGCATCAAGATCATGGCCGGACTCGACATCGCGGAGAAGCGTTTGCCGCAGGACGGCCGACTCCGCTTCCGCGTAGCGGGCCGCGACATCGATGTCCGCGTGTCCATCGTGCCCACGCAGTTCGGGGAGCGCGCCGTCCTTCGGCTGCTCGACCGCACCGCGACGCTGCTCGAGCTCGAAGAGCTCGGACTGCTCGGCGACAACCTCGAGCAGCTCGAGCGTCTCGTCGAGCGGAGTCACGGGATCCTTCTGGTGACCGGACCGACGGGCAGCGGCAAGACGACGACGTTGTACGCCGCCCTCACCCGTCTGAACTCGAGCTCGCGCAACATCATCACGATCGAGGATCCCATCGAGTACCAGCTCCACGGCGTGGGCCAGATCCAGGTGAATCCGAAGATCGACCTCACGTTCGCGAGCGGACTGCGTTCGATCCTTCGCCAGGATCCCGACGTCATCATGGTCGGCGAGATTCGCGACGCCGAGACCGCGGAGATCGCCATCCAGGCCGCGCTCACCGGCCACCTCGTGTTCTCGACGCTGCACACCAACGATTCGTTCGGCGCACTCTCGCGGCTGATCGACATGGGGATCGAGCCGTTCCTCGTCTCGTCCTCGTTGAACGGCGTCATGGCGCAGCGGCTCGTGCGGCGCGTGTGCCCGACGTGTCGCGTGCCCGACGTCGCGACGGCCGAAACCGAGCGCGAGCTCGGCATCCCGGTGGGCACCGAGATCTACCGTGAGGGCCCGGGCTGCGAGGGGTGCAAAGAGACGGGCTACCGCGGCCGCGGCGGCATCCACGAGTTGCTCCCCGTCGACGACGACGTCCGGGGGCTCGTCATGCAGCGAAGCGACGCCGCGGCGATCCGCAGGCTCGCCACGAGCCGCGGCATGCGCACCCTGCGCGACGACGGCGCGGCGAAGGTGATCGCGGGCACGACCACCGTCGCCGAAGTTCTGCGCGTGACGCAGGAGGACATCGTCACCTGAGCCCCCATGCCGGTCTTCGCGTACAAGGGCCTGAGCGAAGCCGGGCGCAACGTTCAGGGCGTGATCGACGCGGAGAGCGCCCGCAGCGCTCGCGCTCGCCTCCGCAAGGACGGCATCTACCCGACGGAGGTCGTGGAGGAATCCGCCGCCCCCCTGGCCGCCGGCTTCACCTGGCGACCCAGCGCGCGAGTCTCCAGCGCCGACCTCGCCCTCCTCTCGCGACAGCTGTCCACGCTCCTCGCGGCCGGCGTGCCGGTCGTCGAAGCGCTCTCGGCCGTCGGCGAGCAAGCCGAGCGTCCGGCGGCCGCTCGGGTCTTGAGCCACCTGCGCGACGCGGTGAGCCAGGGAACCGCGCTCGCCGACGCGATGGCGGAGCACCCCGGCGTGTTTCCCGAGCTCTACGTCGGCATGGTCCGGGCGGGCGAGACCGCGGGCGCGCTCGACCTGGTCCTGGATCGACTCGCCACGCACACCGAAGCCCAGACGCGGCTCCGGTCCCGGGTCCGCAACGCGCTGGCCTATCCCGTCATCATGGGCTGCATCTCGGCCGGCATCGTGTTGCTCATGCTCGCCTTCGTCGTCCCGAAGGTGACCCGGATCTTCGCCGAGCAAGAGCAGCAGCTCCCGCTGGTCACGAGGATCCTTCTCGGCGCCTCGAGCGCCCTCACCGAGAGCTGGTGGCTTCTCCTGCTCCTGCTGCTGGCCGCGCCCGGCGCCGTCCCGGGGGACGTGCCTGGCTCGACCGCCGCCTGCTCGCTCTCCCTCTGGTCGGCCCGATCCTGACCAAGGTCGCCGTGGCGCGCTTCTCGTCGACCCTCGCCACGCTCCTGGGCAACGGGATTCCGCTCCTCGCCGCGCTCGAGCTCTCCGGACGCGTGATCGGCAACGAGGCCCTGCGCGAGGCCATCGAAGAGGCGCGAACGGCCATCCGCGAGGGCCAGAGCGTGGCCGATCCGCTTCGGCGGTCCGGACTGTTCCCACCCCTCCTGACGCGGATGATCGCGGTGGGAGAGCGCTCGGGCGATTTGGAGCCCATGCTCGAGCGCGTGGCAGACGCCTACGAGCAGGACGTGGAGTCGAGTCTGGCCGGGATGACCGCGGTGCTCGAGCCGATCATGATCGTGGTGATGGGGGCCATCATGATCTTCGTGGTCCTGGCGATCCTTCTGCCCATCTTCGAGATCAACTCGCTGGTACGATAGATTCGTGGGATGATCGATCGCATGCACAGCGTCCTCGAGCGGTACCGGCGCGACCAGGCCGGGTTCACCCTCATCGAGATCATGGTCGTGGTCTTCATCCTCGGCCTCCTCATCACCCTCGTCGCGCCGCGGATCCTGGGGCGCACGGACGAAGCGCGCCAGACCAAGGCCGCCGCCGACATCAAGGCCATCGAGCAGGCGCTGCACCTGTACAAGCTCGACAACGGCTTCTACCCGACGACGGACCAGGGGCTCGAAGCCCTGGTCGTCCCGCCCACCAGCGGCATGATCCCGAAGCGCTGGAATCCCGACGGCTACCTGTCCAAGGTCCCCACGGACCCCTGGGAGATGCCGTACGTCTTCCAGAGCGACGGCTCGAACTATGCGATCCTCTCGTTCGGCGCCGACGGCGCGGAAGGTGGCGAGGGGCCCGCGGCCGACATCGACTCGAGAGATCTGGGATGACCACGGCGGTCCGGTCCGGGGCCGCGAGGCTCCGGCCCGCGGCCGGCTTCACCCTGGTCGAGCTCGCCGTCGTCCTCGGCCTCATCGGGCTGCTCGTCGCGTTCATCGTGCCGCGCGTGAGCGTCCTCGGCAGCGCCGCGCTCGACGCGAGCGCGCGCCGACTCGCGACGCGGGTGCAGTTTCTGCGCGAGGAGGCGGCCATCCGCAACCGGTGGATCCGCCTCGCCGTCGACCCGAAGGCGGGGACCTATCGAGCCGAGGGACTCGTGCCTTCGGCGGGAGGGGTCCGCTTCGCCCCCATCGACGTGCCCCTCTACCGCGAGACCCGGATCCCCACGCCCGTCCGCGTGAGCCTGGAAGGCCCCGGCGTGACCTCGAGCGTGGACGGCTACGACACCACCCTGTTCTCGCCGGACGGCTATGCGGACCCCGCGCTCGTCTGGCTCGACGACGGCGCCGGTCGCCGCGTCGCGGTCGTGATCGATCCCGTGACGACGCGCGCCCGCATCGTGGACGACGACGACATCCCCCCGGGCCTGATGGGGGCCCTGCCGTGACGGCGCGGTCGACGCAGAAAGGCTTCACGCTTCTCGAGGTCATGGTCGCTCTCGCGATCCTCGCGACCGCGTTCACGGCACTCCTGAGCCTGCACGCGCAGAACCTCAAGACGATCGCGCGCGAGCGCAGCTACACGGAAGCGCTGTTTCTGGCGCGCGAGCGCCTGGCCGCGGTCGAGCTCCAGGGCGCGCCCGACGTCGGCGAGTCGCGCGGCGACTTCGAAGGAGACCATCCGGGCGAGTATCCCGGCTACCAATGGGAGCTGCTCGTGATCCCGAGCGTGTTCCCCGGGGTCCGCGAGGTCACCGTTCGCGTCGTGCCGCCGGACGGCGTCGCCGGCGCCGCGACCCTCACGATGTGGGTGTCCACATGACGGATTCGCTCCGCTCCCAGCGCGGCTTCACGCTCCTCGAGCTGCTCGTCGGGATCTCGATCCTCGCCATCATCGTCGTGACGCAGGTCGCCCCCTTCCAGCAGACCATCGAGACGCGCGACCGTGCCGAGGCTGCCGTTCGATCGTCGTCGGCCGCGCGCATCACGCTTCTGCGCTTGTCGGAGGAGCTGAGCGGCGCCCTCGCCGAGAACGAGGAGCGCCTACGCTTTTCCCTCGTCGACCGGACGTTCGACGCACCCGCGAGCGAGCTTCGCTTCGCGACGACCGGTGCGCGTCGCGTTCAGGCCGGCGCCCGCGACCCCGTCGAGATCGTGCGCTACTATCTCGAGCGCGACCCCGACCGTCCCGGATCGATGCTCCTCATGAAGCAGCAGCTTCCCTCGATGGCGGCACCGGGCGTCGAGCCGGTGACGATGGTCGTTCTCGAAGACGTCCGGTCGTTCCAGGCGGAAGTGCTTCCGTCCGGCGGCGCCTGGGCGCCGCAGCTCGACCCGACGCCCCGGGTTCCCCGCGCCGTGCGACTCACGCTCGCCATCGACGACGGGACGTCGACGCCCGCGCAGTATCGGACGACGATCACGCTTCCGATGGGTGCGAGCGGATGAAGCGGCTCGACGACGAACGAGGCCTCGCTCTCCTCTCGGCCCTCCTCTCGGTCGCGCTGCTCACTCTCATCGTCGTCGAGATGACGGATGCCACGTTCGTGCACAGCCACCTCACGCGAAACGCGGGCAACGCCATGGCCGCGCAGCTGCTCGCCCGCTCGGCCCAGATCGGCGCCCGTGAAGCGCTCGCCAGCGACGACGAAGGCGTGCGCACCTTCGTCGACACCGTAATCGACGCGCCGCCGCTCGCACTCCCGACCCAACAGGGCCACGTCGTCCAGATCGCGATCCGCGACGAGTCCGGGCGTCTCAACTTGAACGAGGCGATCGACGACCCGGAGCCCTTCCAGAATCTCTTCACCGAACTGGGAGTCGACCCTCGACTCCTCGACCCCGTGCTCGCCCGCCTCGACGCGAGCGACGACGGCGGCTTCCGCGATCTGTCCGGCAGCTGCTCCCTCCCCGTGCCGTGCGAGCCCCGCCGCGGCGAGCTGCGCACCCTCGACGACCTGAGCACCGTCGAGGGCTTCACCGACCCGGTGCTCGCGCAGCTGCGGCCGTTCTTGACCGCGTTTCCGACGAGCAAGAGCGACGGCGTCAACGTCCGGACCGCCCGGGCTCAGGTCCTGCGCGCGATCGGCTGCGAGAACGCGGACGACCTGCCGCCCCCGCCGCGAACCGAGGAGGACGTGCAGGCTTGGCTGGACGACCAGAACTGCCCGGCCGGAACGAAGCCCAGTCCGCAGAATCGCGCCAGGAGCAAGATCTACTCGATCATCACCACGGCCACGGTCGGCGACGCCACGCAGTCGGTCGAAGCCCTCGTCGAGCGGAGCAAGGCGACCCCGCTCGCCTGGAAGCAGCGTCCGGTTTGGGGACTCGGGCCGGCCGGGGTACCCTGAGCGGGATGCGGGCGCTGGGTGTGGATCGGGTGGAGGGAGGCTTCGTGCTCGCCCTCCTCGACGTCACGGGCAAAGCGCCTGCCGTATCGGGCACCTGGGTCGAGCCGTACGTCGGGGACGCGACGCCGATGGAGACCCTCCGCGCCGCGATCGAGCGTCACTGCCCGGGTCGAGCCGATGCCGTGGCCACCGCGCTCGACGAGAGCGTCGTGACCCATCGCCTCCTGCACCTCCCGTTCACGGAGCCCGCACGGCTGAACGCGACCGTGCCGTTCGAGTTGGAGAGTCTCGTCCCGTTCGACCTGGACGACGCGGTCCCGACCTACACCGTGTTGTCGAAGACCGACGGCTCCCACCTGCTGGCCGCCCTCACCGAGCGCGAGTCCCTCACCCGTCATCTCGACGAGCTCGCGGAGATCGACGTGGATCCGGCGGTGGTGGACCTGGGCGCGATCGCACTCGCCGGCCTCGTCGCGTCGACCCGGGTCGACGCCCTCGTCGTCGAGCCGAGGCCCCGCGGAATCGTCGCCCTGCTCCGGGAGGGACGGCTGCAAGGAGCCCACGTCCTCGGCGGAGTGGACCGCGATGCGATCGCGCAGGAGCTTCGCTGGCTCGCACTCACGCTCGTGGGAGACGATCCCGTGCCTCCCGTCATCGAGATCGCCGCTCCCGAGGACCAGGTCGGCGCCGCCACGATCCTCGATGCGCCGCCGCTGCCTCTCGCGGAGGCGCTCCCGGCGTGGGCGACCGGGGTCGATCCCGGCTGCCTTCGCGCGGTGGCGCTCGCGGGTCGCGCGGCCGGCGTCGTCACCACGGGAGTCAACTTCCGAACGGGGGAGTTCGTGTACCACGCGCCGAGCGAGGAGGCGTGGCGGCAGCTGCGCCTCACCGCGATCGTAGCCGGCGTGACGGCGGTGCTCGGGCTCGGAAGCTTCGGGGTCGTCGTCGCCGAGCGCGACGCCGAGCTCGACGCCCTCCGCGAGGAGATCCGCAAGACGGTCACCCCGATCGTCGCGACCGTCCCGGTCGGCCAGGAGCGCATCCGGCTCGAGGGTGCGGTGCAGGGGCTCGAGCGGCGGCGCGCGATGCTCGGGGGCTCGAGCGCGTCCCGCCCGCCGGTCCTCGACGTCCTACGCCTCATCGACAAGGCGGTTCCACCGACGACCCCCTTCGAGATCGAGGAGCTGTCGATCGACGCCGAGACGGTGCGCTTCCGCGGGCGGACCGACACGTACGAGTCCGTCGACGTGATCAAGCGGTCGCTACACGCCCTGCCCGGGGCGACCGAGCCCGACGTCCGCGACGTCAAGAAGGGCATCGACGACCGCATCGAGTTCCGCACCGCGATCGAGTTCGAAGAAGGAGCCGCCGGATGATCCAACGGCTCCTCGCAGGACCGCGGGCACGCCTCACGCAGTTCCTCGACGGCCTGGAGCCGCGCGAGCGGATCATGCTCTACGCCGCCGTCGGGGTCTCGGCGCTTCTCCTCCTCTGGCTCGGCGTGTACGAGCCGATGGCCAGCACCCTGACGGACCTCGACCGGAGAATCGGGGTCGCCCAACGCGACGCGGCGTCCGTGAACGCGCTCGCCGAGCGCTATCGGACCCTGCGAAGCGCCGTCGCCGACCTCGAAGGCGGCAGCGCCTCGAGCGGCGCGTCGCTGTTCTCCCAGCTCGAATCCACCGCGGTGCCGATCATCGGCCGAGAGCGCATCGTGTCCATGAACCCGTCGAGCCGCCAGATCGGAGAGAACTTCGAAGAGGACCTCGTCGACATGCGACTCGAGGCGGTTCCGCTTCGGGAGCTCTTGGAGCTGCTCTACACGATCGAGTACAAGGACCCGCCGATGCGGCTCTCCCGTGCGGCCTTCAAGCGCGAGTACAAGGACCCCTCCCTGATCGACGCCACGCTGGTGGTCGCGCGCCTGAGCCCCCGATGACCCCACTTCGCGCTCGTCTCTCCTTCGACCGCTTCGGGTCGGTCGCCGTCCCGTGGCGCGCCGTCTTCGGCTACGCGGCGTTCACGCTCGCGGTGTTCGTGGTCTGTTTGCTGTACGGGCTCCCCCACGAGCTGATCGCCCGGCGGGCGATCGCCGAAGCGACCCGCGGGATCCCCATCCGCATCTCGTTCGAGACGGTCTCGTTCTCGTTTCCGAACGGCTACTTCCTCGAAGGCGTGCGGATCGCCGACGAAGCCGACCCCGCGCGATCCGTGCACCTCGACGAGCTCGCCGTCAGCACGCCGCTTCTCGGGATTCTTCTCGGCCGCGTGGACTCCGCCGACTTCGAGGGAACTCTCTACGGCGGAGCCCTCGATGGCACGGCCCGATCGAGCCCGGGCGCGGTATCGACCCGGCTGACCATCGAGGACGTGTCCCTGGCCCCGCTCTCCCGTCGCTTTCTTCCCCCGCCCGGCAGCGTCGCCGGGACGGCCTCGCTCGAGCTCGACCTGTCGGGGGACGGGCGGCGCACGCAGACCTCGGACGGCGCGATCGAGCTTCGCGCCTCCAACGTGCGCCTCGAGGGCATCGTCGCACAGGGATTCACCGTGCCGGATCTGCGCTTCCCCGAAGTGCGCCTCGACGCCACCCTCGATGCCGGCCGACTCCAGGTCGGGACGTTCGAAGCCGCCGGCGACGAGCTTCGCGTGCGTGCCACGGGCGACATCCTCCTGAGAGACCCGGCGACGCGAAGCGTCCTGAACCTGCAGCTCGAGATCGACGTCGACGAAGGCGCACGCCCCGGCCTCCGGGTCGCGACCTCCCTCCTCCCCCCGCAGAAGGCCGGAAAGAAGGGCTGGACACTGCGCGGATCGGTTTCCTCGCCCACCCTCCGCTAGCCAGTACTGTCCGTCTCGAATACGGACGGCACCCGCTGGCCCCGGCGGGAGGTCGTTTGATAGAACGCGTCGCGAACATGGGACGCGATGCCGATGTCGAGGATCTGATCGTCGCCTCGATCCGCCGAATTCTTCGGGCCGTGGATCTGCATTCCCGGCATCTGATGGAGCAGCACGGCATCACCGCCCCGCAGCTGGCGACTCTGGCCGAGGCCTCCCGACTGGACGGGGGTACGATCTCCTCTCTGGCCCGTGCCGTGCATCTGAGCCAGCCGACGGTGTCCGGCATCGTTCATCGCCTCGAGGTCCGCCAGCTCGTTCGGAGGGAGCGCTCGGAGCAGGACCGCCGAACGGTGCGGATCCGGGTGACCGATCAGGGGGAGGAGCTGCTCCGATCGTCGCCCTCGCTCCTCCAGGACCGCTTTCGCAACGAGCTCGCGATGCTCGAGGACTGGGAAAGGCATGCACTTCTCTCGTCCCTGGAGCGCATCGCGGCCATGATGGACGCCGAGTCCATCAAGGCGGCTCCGGTCCTGGACGCCGGGCCACTCCCCACCGAAACCGGGCACGTCGAGCCACCGATCGAAGAGGGCTGAGTCGCCCCCGACTCGATCCATAGAAGGCAATGCGCTACGAGCGCTGGGTTTCCTTCGTTCAGAATGCAATCCCGCGATCCGCGGCGCCGGAAATCGGCACGAAGCCACGATCCATTGGAGCGGCGACGCCTCCTGCTCCCCGAGTCCATCGCATTGCATTCTATGTACTTGATTCGTTAAGGAATTCTCTTCAACCGAAGAGGAGAATCGATGTCGTCCAATCCCACTACCGTGCTCCGCGAGCAAGCCGTGCGCTCCCTGCGCGCCGTTCAGCAGGATTTCGGAGTCGACCCGACCGCCGTCCGCGAATCGGGGCACTACCAGGCCGAGTACGTCCAGAGCTTCGTCGAGAAGTGGGACGAGCTGATCGACTGGGATTCCCGAGCCGCGAGCGAAGGGCGGTTCTTCATCGAGCAGCTCAAGGCCCGAAAGAAGAAGAAGGTGCTCGACGTGGCCACCGGCACGGGATTCCACTCGATCCAGCTGGCGGACGCGGGCTTCGAGGTCACGAGCGTGGACGGCAACGCCGCGATGCTCGCCAAGGCATTTCGCAACGCGACCGATCGGCACCTGATCCTCAAGACGATCCACGCCGACTGGCGATGGCTGAACCGCGAGGTCCACGGCAAGTTCGACGCGATCATCTGCCTCGGAAACTCGTTCACCCACCTCTTCCAGGAGCAGGAGCGTCGACGCGCGCTCGCCGAATTCTACGCGGCGCTCAAGCACGACGGGATCCTGATCCTCGACCAACGCAACTACGATTCGATCCTCGACGACGGGTTCTCGACGAAGCACAAGTACTACTACTGCGGCGACGACGTCGTGGCGGAGCCCGAGCACGTCGACGAGGGCCTCGCGCGCTTCCAGTACACCTTCCCGGACGGCTCGGAGTTCCGACTCAACATGTATCCGCTGCGCAAGAACTACACGCGCCAGCTCCTCCGCGAAGCCGGCTTCGCGTCGGTCAAGACCTACGGTGACTTCCAGGAGACGTACCAGGAGGCCGACCCGGACTTCTTCGTGCACGTGGCCGAGAAGCACATGGACCATCCGGATGCCTGAAGGAGCCGCAGCCGAAGTCCGCGCCACCACCGAGGCGTACTACGACAGCAGTGCGGCCGACTCGTTCTACGCCGCCATCTGGGGCGGCGAGGACATCCACATCGGGATCTACGACGGCACGGAGGAGCCGATCGCGGCGGCCAGTGCACGGACGGTCGAGACGATGGCCCGGGAGTTGGGAGCCCTCGGCCCCGACGCCCGCGTGCTGGACATCGGAGCCGGATACGGAGGTGCCGGTCGCGCGCTCGCGACGCGCCACGGTTGTCGGGTCGACTGTCTGAACCTGAGCGAGGTGCAGAACGAGCGCAATCGGCGTCTCACGGACGCCGCCGGCCTGCGCGACCGTGTGCACGTGATCCACGCGAGCTTCGAGTCGATTCCCGGGCCTGCCGCGGCCTACGACGCGGTCTGGTCTCAGGACGCGATCCTGCACAGCGGGGATCGCCAGCGGGTGCTGTCCGAGGTCGCGCGGGTGATGCGGCCCGGAGCCGATTTCGTCTTCACCGACCCGATGCAGACCGACGACTGCCCATCCGACGTTCTGGAGCCGGTGCTCGCACGGATCCATCTCGATTCACTCGCATCGCCTGGATTCTACCGACGGATCCTCGGCGATCTCGGCTTCGACGAGGTCGGCTTCACCGAGATGCCCCACCAGCTTCGCACGCACTACGATCGGGTTCGCGCCGAGTTGCTGGGGCGACGGACCGATGCGGAGACGAGTACGTCACACGCATGATCGAGGGCTTGGGCCATTGGGTCGATGCGGCGGACCGGGGCTACCTCACCTGGGGCGTCCTGCACTTCCGCAAGCACGGCTGACACGAGACGCCGTCCATGAAGACCGACTGGTCACGGATCGAGCCGGCGGTCTTCCTCACTTCGGCCGTCGTGGTGCTCGCGGTGCTCGCGTACGGCGTCGCGAACCCCGAGGGAGCCCGCGTTCTCTTCCTCGGACTGCAGAACCGGATCGTCGGCACCTGGGGCTGGCTCTTCGTCGGCGCGACGGCGGGATTCCTCGCCTTCTCCATCTGGTGCACCCTCGGTGCGCGGGGCCGGCTCGTGCTCGGCCCGGCCGGCGAGAGCCCCGCCTTCTCGCTTCGCTCGTGGTTCGCGATGCTGTTCAGCGCCGGGATGGGCATCGGCATCATGTTCTACGGCGTGGCCGAGCCGATCCTGCACTACGCGAGCCCGCCCGCCGGCCTCGCCGAGACGCCGGCCGCCGCCCGTCAGGCGATGACGATCACGTTCTTTCACTGGGGCCTGCACGCGTGGGGCGTCTACGCGGTCATGGGACTCGCGATCTCGTACTTCGGTCATCGCCTGGGCCTTCCCCTGGCGATCCGCTCCACCCTCCACCCTCTCTTGGGGGATCGCATCCACGGCTGGATGGGGCACGCCGTCGACGTGTTCGCGGTGTTCGGGACGCTGTTCGGCCTCGCGACGTCACTCGGGCTCGGCGCCATGCAGATCAACGCCGGGCTCTCCCGACTCTTCGGCGTGCCCGACTCGGTCTCCGTGCAGGTCGTCGCGATCGCCGTGATCACCGGATGTGCGACGGCCTCCGTCGTCCTGGGGCTCGACAGGGGCATCCGGAGACTGTCCGAGCTGAACATCGGGCTCGCGAGTCTCCTGCTCGTCTTCGTCGCCCTGGCCGGCCCGACGGCGACCCTCCTAGGGGCCCTGCCCGCGCGGATCTTCGACTACGCCCTCGCCGTCGTCCCCCTCTCCCTCGGCTTCGGCTCGTACGGCGACCCGGCGTGGCAGAAGTCGTGGACGCTCTTCTACTGGGCGTGGTGGATCGCGTGGTCGCCCTTCGTCGGGACGTTCATCGCGCGCATCTCCCGGGGGCGAACGATCCGGGAGTTCGTCCTCGGCGTCCTCCTCATGCCGACGCTCGTCAGCTGCGTGTGGTTCACCGTCTTCGGCTGGTCGGCGATCACGCTCGACGCCCAGAGTCCCGGAATCGTCGCCTCGGTGGAGGGCGATCTCTCCACGGGGATCTACGACCTCCTCGACCGTCTGCCCTTCTCGGGTGTGACGTCGCTCCTCGCCGCGTTCGTCGTCGCCGTCTTCTTCGTGACCTCGTCGGACTCCGGGTCGTTCGTCGTCGACATCCTGACGTCCGGCGGACACCCGAACCCTGCCGTGTGGCAGAGGATCTTCTGGGCCGTGAGCGAGGGCGTCGTCGCCGCCGTGCTGCTTCTCGCGGGCGGCCTCACGGCCCTCCAGTCGGCCGCCATCAACACCGGCCTGCCCTTCTGCGTGATCCTGATCTTCGTGTGCCTGGGCCTGGGCCGCGCCCTTCACCGCGAAGCCGCCGCCCAGGAGCCGCCGAGCTAGACTGCAGTCCCCGTCTCGCTCGACGGCCGTCAGGCCGCCTCGGCGAGGAGCTTCCGGACCATCCCGACGTTGTGGCGGTGCCCGGTCGCGCGCGCGACGATGCGCCCGCGGAGGGGTCGTCCGAGAAGCGCGAAGTCCCCCATCACGTCGAGGATCTTGTGGCGCACGAACTCGTCGGGGAAGCGAAGGTCGCCGTTCACGACGCCGTCCTCCCCGATGAGGACGCAGTTGTCCAGCCGCCCTCCGGCCGCGAGGCCGACCGACGCCAGCTGCGTGAACTCGTGGACGAAGCCGAACGTGCGCGCAGGCGCGATCTCGTCCCGGAACGACTCCGGCCCCGCGTATTCGAAGACGTAGCGCTGCTGCCCCACGGGTGGCGGGTAGTCCAGCGTGTAGTCGATGACGAACCCGTCGTAGGGCTCGACCACGAGGGTCCGGTCGTCTTCTCAGACCTCGAAGCGCCGACCGACCTCGTAGACCCGGATCCCGTCGCCCGCCTGCTCTTGTGCGCCCGCGTCGTCGAGCATCTTGCAGAACTCGAGCGCGGACCCGTCGAGGGCCGGCACTTCGCCTTCCATCTTCACGATGAGATTCGTGATGCCATATGCGTTCAACGTGGCGAGGAGATGCTCGACCGTCTTCGCGCCGAACCCACCCCGGAACAGCGTCGTCGCGTAGCCCGTGGAATCCGCGAAATCGACGTGCGCCGGCACCGACTTCTCCGTCGCGAGACTCTGGAACACGATGCCGGTCCCGGGACCCGCCGGGTGGAGGATCACGCCGGTCCGCACCCCCGTGTGAAGCCCCTGCCCACTCGCGACGACGCTCTTCGCGATGGTCTTCTGGGGACGAACCGCATTCGACCCCCCGGCCTTGGCGAGCGGAACGGCGGCCTCCGCCGGACCTCCCCCGTCGCCCTCGCCCTTCCCCAGCGCGCGGCCGATGGACGCCAGGAGCGCGTCGAGCGAAAACGGCTTCTCGATGAAATCCGCGGCACCCAGCCGCGTCGCGCGGACCGCCGCCTCGATGTTCGCGTGGCCGCAGATGATGATGACGGGCAGATCCGCGTAGATCCGCTTGACCTCCTCGAGGAGCGAGATGCCGTCGATTTCGGGGAGCCACACGTCGAGGATGACGAGATCCGGCCGCTCGGCGCGGAGAGCGTCGAGGGCGGCACGGCCGTCCTCCGCTTCGGAAACCTCGTACCCCTCGTCCGAGAGCACGCCGCGAAGCGTCTGTCGGATCTTGTCTTCGTCGTCCACGACCAGAATCTTGGTCGACATGTCTCGTCTCGCTTCCGTGTGGCGACGGGCCATCCGCCGCGATTTCTGATCCTTGTAACGAAAAACCGGCCAGAATCCCTCAGACCGTCCCGGAGTGCACTTCCTCCGCTCCGGTGCGGCGGAACGGGAACTCGATCACGAACCGGGTCCCCTGAGGACGATTGTCGCGCACCCGCACGAATGCCCGGTGGTCCGCGAGCACCTGCGACGCGATGGCCAGGCCCAATCCGGTTCCCTGCGCCTTCGTGGAGAAGTACGGCTCGAAGAGACGGGCCTTCACTTCCGGCGTGAGCCCGATGCCGTCGTCGGCGATCTCGAGACGGACCAGGCCGCGGCTCGACTCCAATCGCGTCGAGAGGGTGATGTGCCCCACGACCTCCGCCTCTCCATCGGCGTCGGGAGCCAGCTCCGCCTCGACGCCGCGCGCCTGAAGGATCGCGGCGACCCCGTTGTCCAGCATGTTGGTCAGCACCCGGCGGATGCCATCGCGATCGAGATCGAGCGATGGCAGCCTCTCGTCGCGCTCGAATCGGAACTCGATCTGCCGGTGCGCCTCCCGAAAGAGGACCAGGGCCTCCTCGACCAGTTCGTTGAGATCCGTCGAGAGGTGCGGCCCCGACGGCAGGCGGGCGAAGTTCGAGAATTCGCTCACCAGGTTCTTCATCACCTCGACCTCGGCGATGATCGTCCGGGTGCACTCGTCGAGAACCGAGCCCCCGAGCTCCTCGGCGTATCGCTTGCGAAGACGCTGGGCCGAGAGCTGGATCGGCGTGAGCGGGTTCTTGATCTCGTGCGCGATCCGCCGGGCGACCTCGCGCCACGCCTCCATGCGCTGAATCTTCCGGATCTCCGTGATGTCCTCGAAGAACAGGAGAGCACCCACGGCGTCACCGTCGCCGATGCGCAGGACCACCCCACTCGCGAGAATGTCCGATCCGCCGTCGTCGTGCTCGATCGAGATCCGTTGGGGAGGGAGCTTGTCCCAGATCCCCTGCTGGGCCCTCTTGTCGAGCTCCGACAGGAGGTCGCGAATCGCGACGAAACGCGGGCTGGAGAACCACTGACGGAAGGGCATTCCGACCGCATCCTCGTCGATCCCGAGCATGTTCCGCGCGGCCTCGTTCACGGTCTCGATGCGTGCCTGCCGATCGATCGAGACCACGCCTCCGGCGATGTTGGCGAGAATCGTCTCGAGCGCCTGCCGCCGTTCCGCGAGTGCGGTGTGCGTCGTGCGCAGGTTCGTCGTCATGCGGTTGAACGCGGTGACGAGCGTCGCGATCTCGTCGCTCCCGGACCCCTGTGGGATCTGCTCGTCGAAATGACCTTCGGCGACACGACGCGTGCCTTCGGCGAGCCGCTGGATCGGGCCCGTCAAACTGCGAGCGATCGCGAAGCCGATCCACGTACCTCCGAAGACCACCACGAGCGACGTGAGGAGCAACGTGAGGACGTAGTTGTTGATGAGCGGTCGCCGAAGGAGCCGCAGCTGCTTGTACTGCCCGTAGCTGTCGGCGATCTCGTCGGCGCGGCGCTCCACGCTGCGCGGCACGTTCTCCTCGACCACCACCACGCCACGCACCTGCCCCTCTCCGCGCTCGATCCGTACCGCCGCACGGAGAAGCTCCCCTCCGGGACCGGCCACCACCTCCGTGCTCTCGCCGTGCTCGAGGACCTGCGCCACGAACTCCCCCGAAGGGGGCGCGCGCAGGCTCGGACTGAGCCCCTCCGCCTCCGCGCGCTCCACGGGCGCCCCCTCGGCGTCGTACACCTGAACGCTCGCCGCGTGGTACTCTTCGAGCTTCCGCTGCACGAGGCTCTTCTGCTCCCCGAGCTGCCGCTTCGAACGCCCGAGCCGCCACGCGAGCTCCTGCGCTTCATGAAGGGCCGTCGCCATCGACTCGCGATAGTAGGTCTCGGCCATGTCGAGCGAGCCCTCGAGCGCGCTCTCGACCTGCACCGAAAACCAGCTCTCGATCGAGCTCTGGATGAAGCCCAGCGCCACGATGAAGAGGAGGACCGAGGGCGTGATCGCGACCGCGACGAACCCGAGCACGAGCCGCGTCCGGAGGTGCGATCCCAGCACGCGCTGCCGGCGCTCGATGACCAGCTTCACGATGTTCCGACCGATCAGGAACACCACGAGCAGGATCAGGACGATGTTCAGGTTGATGAGGAGAAAGAACGCGACGTTCTGGCCCACGGTCTGACTCGTCGTGAACGGCGGCATCCGCGTCTCGAAGAAGAGGAAGAAGAGCGCGGCCAGAACGGCCGCCACGAGCAGGGTCGCCTCGCGACGGCGCCACAGACGCCCGGAGCCTTCTTCCCCGGTGGCGGTCGGGTCCGGGGGGGAGTCCTGCTGCAGATCCTCACTCATCGTCGGAAGAGATAGGCCAACAACGACACGACGACACTCACGAGGATCGATGTCGCGATCGGAAGGTAGAGCGTGAAGCCCTCCCGCCTCACCACGATGTCGCCCGGCAGCCGACCCAGAGGAAGGCCGAGCCGCCCGACGACCATCACCAGCGCCCCGACCGCCGCGAGCACGAGGCCCAGTACGAGCAGCGTGCGGCCCACGTCCACTACAGGAGGCGCCCCTGGCGCGGTCCCGTCGGCACCGCGCGCCCGAAGTGGTCGTAGGCCCGGCGGGTGGCGATGCGCCCGCGCGGCGTCCTCTCGAGGTACCCCTCCTGCACGAGGAACGGCTCGTACACGGCCTCGAGCGTTTCGCGCTCCTCGCCGAGCATCGCGGCGAGACTCTCGACACCCACCGGTCCACCGTCGAACCGGTCGAGGACCGCGAGCAGGATCTGGTGGTCCATCGGCTCGAGCCCGCCCGGGTCGACCCGATGGAGCTCGAGCCCGCCGGCCGCGATCTTCGCATCGATCGCCCGTGACGGGTGCTCGACCTGCGCGAAGTCCCGCACCCGCTTGAGATGCCGGTTCGCGATGCGCGGCGTGCCTCGGGAGCGGCGCGCGATCTCTCCGGCCCCCTCGGGCGTGAGATCGACCCCCAGGATCGACGCCGAGCGGTGGAGGATCCGTGCCAGCTCCTTCTCGCCGTAGAACTCCAACCGGAAGGTGGAGCCGAACCGATCGCGTAGCGGCGCATCGAGCATGCCCGCTCGTGTCGTCGCACCCACCAGGGTGAAGGGCTTCAGCGACAGCCGCATGCTGCGGGCAGTCGGGCCCTGGCCCACGATCAGGTCGAGCTCGAAATCCTCCATCGCCGGATAGAGCACCTCCTCCACCTTGCGGGGCAACCCGTGGATCTCGTCGATGAAGAGCACGTCGCCCGCTTCGAGATCGGAGAGGATGGCCGCGAGATCGCCCCCGCGGTCGACCGCCGGGCCCTGCGTCTTGCGGCACCGAACGCCCATCTCCCGCGCGATGATCTGCGCGAGCGACGTCTTGCCGAGCCCCGGCGGACCGCAGAGGAGGACGTGGTCGAGAACGTCGCCGCGCTCCAGAGCGGCGCGGATGGCGATTCCGAGGGTCTCGCGAATCGACTCCTGGCCGACGTAGTCCGTGAGAGCCTCGGGCCGCAGCGACGCGTCGAACCGGAGCTCGTCCTCCGCGGGCTCCGGCTCCCGGTCCGCTGCGGGCTCGTCGTCGCCCTCCAGCGGCGCCTCCGGATCCACGACCATCAGCGGGCGAACCTCCGGAGCGCCTCACGAATGAGCTCCTCGAGGGAGAGATCTCTGGGAAGCGATTCCACGACTTTCTCGGCCTCCCCACGCTTGTACCCCAGGTTGACGAGGGCCGACAGTGCCTCCTCCCGCGCTCCGGAGAACGTCGTGGCCCCCTCGGGCGATTCGGCCGGCTTCCCCGAGCGCTCCTTGAGCTCGAGAACGAGCCGTTCGGCGAGCTTCTTCCCGACCCCGGGGATCTTGCACAGGCGAGGCACGTCGCCGGCACCGAGCGCCCCGCGAAGGTCGTCGGCG
>JAUIFY010000106.1 GCA_030430245.1 bacterium
GATGCGAGACCTCGAGACGATCGAGGCGGCTCTGACCATCGCCGAGACCGGTCACCTGGTCTTCGCCACCCTCCACACGAACTCCGCCGTTCAGACCGTCAACCGCGTGATCGACGTCTTCCCGGCGCACCAGCAGGCGCAGGTGCGGGCGCAGCTCTCGCTCGTCGTGGAAGCCGTGATCTCGCAGACCCTCTTGACGCGGGTGGACGGCCGGGGCCGCGTGATGGCGTGCGAGCTCATGATCCCGAACCCCGCCATCCGGAACCTCATCCGCGAAGAGAAGGTCCACCAGCTCTACTCGCAGATGCAGGTCGGTCAGCAGAAGTTCGGCATGGTGACGCTCTCGCAGTCGTTGCTCGATCTCGTCTCGCGCAACGTCATCTCGCCGGAGACGGCGCTCGAGGCGGCGACCGAGCCGGAAGAGCTGAAGCAGATGTTGGGGCTGGGGCGCGGGCCGGCGCAGCAGGCGGGCCGCATGGTCCTCGCGAAGTAATCGGGGACGAGTTCGATGCCCACGTTTGCGTACCAGGGGCGGACCGCCAGCGGGAAGATGCTGCGCGGCAACATGGAAGCGCCTTCCCGCGAGGCCGTGATCAACCGGCTCCGCGCGCAGCGCATCCAGCCGATCACGAACAAGATCAAGGAGCGCGGCAAAGGCCTCGATCGCGAGATCACGCTCCCGACGATCGGCAGCGCGGTGAAGCCGAAAGACGTGGTGATCTTCACGCGGCAGCTCACCACGATGATCGACGCCGGCATGCCGCTCGTCCAGATCCTCGACATCCTCGGCTCGCAGACCGACAACAAGGCGTTCGGTCGGCAGGTGCTGGAGGTGAAGGAGCATGTCGAGTCGGGGGCGACCTTGTCCGACGCCCTTCGGCAGTTTCCGAAGACCTTCGACGAGCTCTACACGAACATGGTTCAGGCGGGTGAGGTCGGCGGTATCCTCGACACGATCCTCGGGCGCCTCTCCATCTACATGGAGAAGATGATCAGCCTGAGGCGGAAGATCAAAGGCGCGATGATCTATCCGGCGACCATCATCGCCGTCGCCGTGATCGTGACGATGATCCTCCTGGTCTTCGTCATCCCCGTCTTCGCGGAGCTCTTCTCGAGCTTCGGGCAGGCGTTGCCGCTGCCCACGCAGATCGTCATCAACCTCTCGAACTTCACGGTCGCGTACTTGCACGTGATCGTCGGAGCGACGGTCGTCACGGCGATCGTGATCCGGCAGACGTACCAGACCGAGAAGGGTCGGTACATGCTGGACAAGCTGATGCTGAAGATGCCGATTCTGGGCGAGCTGCTCCGGAAGGCATCGATCGCGCGATTCTCACGGACGCTCGGTACCCTGGTGTCGTCGGGTGTCCCCATCCTCGACTCGCTCACGATCACCGCCAAGACGGCGGGCAACAAGGTCGTGGAGAAGGCTGGTTTCATGGTGCGCGAGAGCATCAGCCAGGGGCGCACGATGGCGGAGCCGCTCACGCAGAGCGGCGTCTTTCCGCCGATGGTGTGCCAGATGATCGGCGCCGGTGAGATGACCGGCGCGATCGATCAGATGCTCCAGAAGATCGCGGACTTCTACGAGGAGGAGGTCGACAACGCCGTCGCGAACCTCACCGCCTTGATGGAACCTCTCGTCATCGTCGTGCTCGGCACGGTGATCGGCGGTCTCGTCATCGCGATGTACCTGCCGATCTTCCAGCTCGGATCGTTGCTCTCGTCATGACTCTGGGGCTCGAACAGGCGGGCGGGGGATCGCTGCGCGAGCGGCTGCGCGTCTTGCTGCTCGCGCGCGTCCTCATCATGACGGTCTTTCTCGCGGGGGCCGGCGCTCTGTGGTTCGCGCGGCCGCAGGTGAGCCGCGCGCTCCTCGGCGACGCGACGTTCAGCGTGCTCGCGCTCGCCTATCTGGGCACCGTGCTCTCGGCGTATCTCGTACGATCGATCTCGAGGCCGGTGGTGCTCGCGTACCTCCAGATCGGCTTCGACGTTCTGCTCATCACGGGAGCCCTCGGGGTCACGCGCGGTGCCACGGGGCCCATGGCCCTCCTCTACGTGCTCCCCATCGCGAACGCCGCCGGCCTTCTCATGATGCCCGGGGCGCTCACGGCGGCCGTGGTGTCGAGCGTGGCGTACGGAGCGTTGTTGCTCCACGGCCAGCACGTCACCCTGGCGGCCGGCGCGACACCGGTTCCGGACGTGGCGTGGCCCGTCACCCTTGCGGCGATCTGCTTCGGACTCACCGCGGTCGGGGTGGGCGGTGTCGCTCGTCGGCTCCAGAACGCAGAGGGAGAGCTGCGGAGTCACCGGGAGGAGGTCGGGAGGCTCGAGGAGCTGCACCGGGCCCTGGCGAACGGCCTGGAGTGCGGCATCCTCGTGACGGACTGCCACGGTCGGGTCCGATCCGCGAATCCGGCCGCGCAGCAGATCCTGTCGCTGCCCGTCGGCTCGATACACGGCCGCGAGATCTCCTGGCTGATCCCGATGCTCGAGTCGGCCGAGCAGGATGCCGCCTCGGGTGGGTACGTCGAGTGCGTGCAGCGGGTGCCGGGAGGGGAGTCCCGCCGGTTGCGGGTGGGGCGGAGCGACCTCCGGGACACGTACGGGAACGCGATCGGCACTCTCCTCATGCTGCAGGATGTGACGCGCATCGAGCAGCTCGAGGCGCGCATCGCCGAGAATGAAGGTGCGCCGCTGATGCTGTCCGGCGAGGGGGACGACGAGACGGGTGAGACCGAATCGGACGAGGGCCCGGGCGCGGAGGACGGACTCATCGGCGGTTGCCCAGAGATGCGACAGATCTCCCGGCTGATCGACAAGGTCGCCGCCGCGGACGCCACCGTTCTCGTCACCGGCGAGAGCGGAACGGGAAAGGAGCTCGTCGCGCGGGCGGTGCATCGCCGGAGCGCGCGGGCGTCCGGGCCCTTCGTCGTCGTGAACTGTGGCGCGATCCCCGAGACGCTCATCGAGAGCGAGCTGTTCGGCCACGTTCGCGGCGCCTTCACTGGTGCGGTGAGCGACCGGCCGGGGCTCTTCCGCCGGGCACACGGCGGGACCATCTTCCTGGACGAGATCGGGGAGCTTTCGCCGGCGCTCCAGGTCCGGCTTCTGCGGGTGCTCCAGGATCGACGGGTGATGCCCGTCGGCGGGACCGCCGCGATCGACGTGGACGTCCGCGTCGTCGCCGCGACGAACCGCGTGCTCGAAGACCTGGTGAAGTCCGGGGAATACCGCGAGGATCTCTACTATCGACTCGCCGTCATCTCGATCGACATCCCGCCTCTTCGGGATCGCGGGCAGGACCTCGTTCAGCTGATCGAGCACTTCCTACGTCGCGGTGCGGAACGCCACGGCAAGAACGTCAAAGGGGTGAGCGCCAAGGCGATGAATCTCCTTCTGCGACACCCGTACGCCGGGAACGTCCGCGAGCTGGAGAACGTCATCGAGCACGCGATCACCCTGGCCGACCGAGACACGGTACAGGAGGGCGACTTGCCGGAGTCCCTTCGCGGGGTCTTGCCCACGCGTTCGGCGCGACCGAGTGCGGCCGAGGCCACCGTGTCCGCCTTGGACGGCGGACTCCCCTCCACGGAGGCTCTTGCGGACGCGGCCGGTCCCGATCCCTGGGGGGCGGGAGAGTGTGCGGAGGCTCCGGCGGTCGGCCCAACCCCGATCCGGCTTCCGATCGACGACGGCGAAGGGGCCAGTCTCGACGAGCAGCTCGCGCGGCAGGAGAAAGAGATGCTCCTGGCCGCGCTCGATCGCGCGGCGGGCGTCAAAAAGAAGGCGGCCGAGCTGCTCGGCATCAACTACCGCTCCTTCCGCCATCGCTTGCAGAAGTATGGGCTCGACGCGCATGGCGGTGAGTCCCTCCTCGCGCGGGCGGAGCGCGGCACTCTGGCGCGCGACCCTCGTCCCTGACTCGGAGGCCCGGCCATGGAGCTCGCTGCCTCCGCGCCGGCGGCCGGCTTCGGTTGCGTGCCGCCCGTGCGCCCACCGTGCGCCGTGCGTTGCGCCGCCGTGCGTGCCGGGGGCGCGATGGCGTTCGATGTCGCTTCGTTCCTCGACGGTCGCGTTTCGTCACTCGACGACGCGGGTGACGCGGATTCGTCGGAGCGCTCTCCGTCGCGTCTGCGCGCCGAGAGGCGCGTCATGACGGACAGCGACCGTGGAGTGATGCTGCGTCAAGATACTGCCGCCGCTTGGGCGCGGACGAAAGCGGTCTTGCGCAAGCGGGCGCCCGAGCAGATGGGATGGCGCCCGACCGACGCTCGCGATGATCCGCGTAGAATCAGGGTTTTTCGTTCCTCCGTAGGAACGACTTTCGTCGAGCGCGTCGGTGGCATCCCCGTTGCTCAGAGCGTCTCGACGTCGGCGCGCCTCGCGCGGCGACAGAACGATCTCAGGGAATGGCGTTACCGCGCGGGGCGGTCGCTCAGACGGGTCGGATCTACAGGAGGTTCGGAAGAAATGTTGAAGGCGAAAGACGAAAAGGGTTTCACGCTCATCGAGCTTCTGGTCGTGGTCGCGATCATCGGCATTCTGGCCGCAATCGCGATTCCGCAGTTCTCGGCGTATCGAGCTCAGGGTTTCAATGCTCGTGCGTCGTCCGATCTGCGCAACCTGGCGACGGCCGCCGAGGCGTACTTCGCGGCGAACGCTGCGTACACCTCGAACCTGAGCTCGCTCGAGGGCCTCAAGCAGTCGCCGGGCGTGACCATCACGCTGACGCCGGCCGGCAACTCGTTCACGGCCGTCGCGAGCCACTCGAGCGGCGACAAGACGTTCAACTGGGACTCGGCCAACGGCGGTCTCCAGAACGCACCGTAAGGACGGGGTGGCAACGACCAGCCTGAAATACGGCTGATCACGCGGAAGAGATGGCGTCGCTCCCATCGGGGCGACGCCATCTTCGCATGGGAGAGACGACGTGGCATTTGAAGAGGCGATCGCCGTGCCGAAGACGAAGAAGGGTATCACCGGTCTCGCGGTGTTCCTCGTGTTCGGCGCGGCTCTTCACTTTTTCGGAGGCTTCGTCGCCGACCCCGACCTCTGGGCGCACCTCCAGTACGGCCGCAGCATCTTCGAGGGTAACGGCTTGCCGACCGTGGAGGTGTACTCGTACACGGCCGCTGGCGAGCCCTTCTACGATCACGAGTGGCTCACGGATTGGGTGACGGCCGCTCTCTTCGACGGCATCGGACCGGGAGGGCTCGTCGCCGGGAAGCTCCTTCTCCTCGGGGGCATGCTCCTTCTTCTCGTCGATGTCGCCCGCGTCACGCGCGACGTGGTCCTGCCTCGGCAGGCGCTCCATCCGCTCACGGGTGCTCTGGTGCTCGTCCTGGGGCTCGCGGTGATCGGACCGGGCGCGACGTTCCGGGCGCAGCTCTTCACGATGGCGTTTCTCGCGCTCGAGATGGCGTTGCTGGCGCGGGACGAGAGGCGACGGGCGGCGGATCCGGGTGGTCGATCGGTGTCCTGGCAGCTCGTCGCGATCCCGCCTCTCCTGTCGTTGTGGGCGAACCTCCACGGAGGCTTCCTCGTGGGTGTGGGAATGTTCGGGCTCTACGGGGGGGCCGTCGCGCTGTCGGAGCTGCGCGCCTGGCGCGCGGGGCGCGCCGTGGGCCTGGCCGCGCGCCGGGTTGCCGTCGTCGCGGCGTTCGTCGTGCTCGGGATGCTCGCACCGCTCGTGAACCCGTACGGGGTCGAGCTTTACGTCTATCTCGCGCGCACGCTCGACATGCACGGTCAGATCTCGGAGTGGTATCCGGTCGAGCTCTTCTCGGATCAGTTCCTTCGTTTCAAGATCATGGTGATCCTCGCGGCGGTCGGTGCGATCGTTCTCTGGCCTCGGCGCCGAGACGGGGCCGCGTCGGTGGAGGCGCTGCCGGCCATGGCCTGGCGCGTGGCGTTCTTCGCGGTGGCGGCCTACATGGCGTTCGAACACCAGCGGCACACGGTTCTGTTCTCGATCGTCGTCACCCCGTTCTTGATCGTCGCGATGGAGTCTCTACGTCGTCGGCTCGTCGAGCGGCATCCCGTGCTTCGTCCCCGGCCCGCGGTCTTCGCGACCCTCGCGGCCGGCGCCGTCGCGGTGGCTTCCTTCCAGATCGTCGGCTTCGCCCGCCAGGTCGGGGAGCACGGCGCGGCGATTCGCTACGGTCGTCTCGACTATCCGGTGGATGCGGTCGAGTTCCTGAAGCAATACGGCTTCCACGGAAACATCGCGATGCCGTTCGAGTGGGGCGCCTACGCGATCACCAAGATGGCTCCCGAGTCGAGGGTGTTCATCGACGGGCGCTTCGAGGCGGTGTACCCGCCGCGGGTGATCGACGACTACTTCGCGTTCATGAACGGCACGGAGGGTTGGGAGCGGCTTCTCGAGGCGTACCCGACGGACATCGTCGTCGTGCAGCGCTGGCGCGAGATCCACCCGAGGCTCTTCGCGCGGCCCGACCTCCAGTACGTATATTCGGATCCCGCTGCTCTGGTCTTCGTGCGGCCGGGGCCGAGGACGGAAGCGCCGCTCGCGCGATTGGCAGTCGCCGAAGACCGGCACGACTTCCCGAGGCTCGCGACGTACTTTCCATGAGGGGCATGGGGCGCGGGGAGGGGGTTCGAGAACGATGGGGTGCGGCCGCGACCGCACTCGCGGTCGTTCTGCAGGGCGCGTGGCTCGCGCATCACTTCCCGAACGCGTACCTCGACGCAGATCTTCTCTCGTACCTCGCGTACTATCGCGACCTCGCTGCCGGCGCGGCGACACCGTTCGGGTACACGGTCCCCAAGGTGTTGCCGGTGGCGCTCTTCGGTCCGACGGGAAGTCCGGAGGCGTCGTTCTGGATGACGCTGCTGGCGGCCGCCGCGGGCGGGGCCTGCGTCTTCCTTCTCGCCGCGAGGCTCTTCGGTCTCGGGGTCGCGGCGCTGGCCGCGCTCGCGTACGTGTTCGATCCGCTGCGCAGCATCCTGACGCTTCGCTCGAGCGCGGACCTCTACGTGGGCGTGGGAATGCTGGTCGCGATGTACGCACTCTCGCGGAGGGCGGTCGTCTGGGCGGGGCTCGCGATCCTCGTCGCCTCGCTCGCGAAGCCGCTCGCGCTCGTCGGAGGTCTCGCGATCCTCGTCGTGCCGGGGGTCCCCCTCGGTCGCCGACTCGTCGCGACGGCGTTGCCCGTGCTCGCGCTCCCGGCCGTGGCGGCGCTCGACGCGGCCCTGGACGGTCGCTCGGTCCTGGCCGGCATTTCGAGCCTCCGCCTCCCCGACGACCACCAGTCGTTCGTGCGGGTCGCGCAAGGGCCCCCGCTGGGGTGGCTCGAGTCGATTCGTATGCTGCTCGTCGACTGGTTCGGCACGCTGCTCTTCGCACGGACGTGGCCGCTGGTCGTCATCGGAAGCCTCCTCTACGTCGCCCGGTCTCTCCTCGCTCGGTGGGAGGGGGCGGGGGAGGAAAAAAGAGAGGGAAAGGGGTACGAGCCGCCCGCGGTCGATGGCGAGCTTCTCGTGTTGTCGATGCCGCTTCTGCTCACCGGCGCCTACGTCGTGCTCGCGATGCTCGAGCCGTTCGTGTTCTTCACGCGGTTCTTCTGGGTGCTGGCCGCGGCGCTCACGATCCTCGCGGCGTATGGCGCCGTCGCGGTCGTCTCGTACGCACCGCTGCCCGGCTGGGGCCGCGGTCTGCTGGTCGCCGTCTTCGCGCTCGCGCTGCTCGCGGATCGATGGGACGACTTCACCTGGCGCCGCTCGCTGACGCTCGACCCGTTCGAGACACACGCGTCGCTCGCTTCGCGCGGCGTCGCGGTGATCGCGGACGAGAGCCGGTGCGCGGGGCCGGCCGTGGTACCCCTGGCGTACCTGCCGCTGGCCGCCTGGCGCGCGCCGGCGAAGCTGCGTCGGGGAGAGCTGTGCGCGATCGAGGACTGGGCGGCGGGGCGCGGGTGTGACCAGCCGACGTGCGCTCTCGTCATGCCGGCCGCACCGACGACGCCGGACGCGCGAGCGGCGTCGGCTCGACTTCTCGAATCGGGCTGGACGGTCGAACTATTCGACGGGAAGGGGGCGCTCGTGCGGCGCGCGGCCCCGAGGCTACGGGGAGGGACCCACACATGAGTCAGAGCTTGGATTTCGCGATCGACCCGGCCGGGGAGCGATCCGCATCGGGACTCGCCGCGTACGTCACGGGGGCGACGGCCTGGACGTGGCGCGTTCTCGGGCTCGTGGGGGTCTATGTCGCGGTCGGCTACGCCGCTGCGGGGTTCCTCGGCTTGCCGCTGCACTGGCCGCTGGGGCACCTCGTGACACAGATCCAGATCGTCACGGTGCTCGCGTACGGATCGCTGATGCTCGCCTACTTTCTCCATCGCGCGGTGGGGCCGGCGCTTCGACTCGAGGCGCTGGCGGCGCGTCTGTTCTCGGGACGGGTCTTCTTCGAGTTCGTCGCCGCGATGGTGGCCGTCCACGTGACGCTCGTGGTCTTCGTGAACCTGAAGCAGTACGTTCCGGCGCTGAACCCCACACTGTACGACTCGCCGCTCTGGCGTCTCGACGCCTGGATGCACTTCGGAGTCGATCCTGCGGTCTGGGCGACGGACTTCGCCGCGGCGCATGGGCTCCTCCCGTTCCTCGACCACGCGTACCTCGTCTTCTTCCCGGTGCAGGTTCTCGTGCCGCTTCTCTTCCTCTTCTCGACGCGGCTCCGTCCGGTGCGAGGGACGTTCTTCGCCGCCTATTGCCTGCTGTGGATGCTCGGAAGCGCGATCTACGTGCTCTGGCCGGCCCTCGGGCCGGTCTACTACTGGCCCTCGCGATTCCTGACACTCGACGCGGCGCCCTACGCCCAGCATCTTCAGTGGACGCTCATCCAGGACTACGCGCGCTTCCGCTCGGGTCCGGAGTACTACGCCGTGAAGCTCTACTACGGGGTCGCCGCGCTCCCGAGCCTGCACGTCGGCATGTTCACCTTGTTCGCCCTCGCGACGTGGCGGTGGCGCGGCCTGTCCTTCGTGCTGTGGGTGCTGACGGCGGTCACCTTCGCGGGCTCTCTGGCGTTGGGCTGGCACTACGCGATCGACGGTTACGCCGGTGCCTTGATGGCGTGGGGCGCCTGGCGCATCGGCCGTCGCATGGCACCCCGAGCGGAATCCGAGGGCGTGCACTTGGCCTCGGTGGCGAGCTCGTGCGAATCTGAAGGTCGACGTGGCGCCTGAGATCCTCCTTTGGGCGGTCGTTCTCTACCTGGGAGCGGCCATCGGCAGCTTCCTGAACGTGGTGATCCACCGCGTTCCGCTGGGCGAGTCCGTGGTGAAGCCGCGGTCGCGGTGTCCGTCCTGTCGGACCGCGATCGCGTGGTACGACAACATTCCAATTCTGAGTTGGGTCGTCCTGCGGGGGAGATGCCGCGTCTGCCAGGCGCCGATCTCGGCGCGCTACCCGTTCATCGAGCTCATCACCGCCTTGATCGCGCTCGTACTCTTCGCACGCAACGGCCCCTCGATCGCGTTCGTGGTCCAGTTCGCGTTCTCGTGCGCGTTGATCGTGATCGCCTACATCGATCTCGATCATCAGATCATTCCCGACAAGATCTCGCTGCCGGGGATCGTGATCGGCCTGCTCCTCGCGGTGCCCGGGGGGGTGCCCGCGATCACCGATGCGGTTCTCGGCGTCCTGCTCGGCGGTGGGCTCCTTCTCACGGTCGCGTGGGCGTATGAGAGGTCGACGGGGCGCGAGGGCATGGGGGGTGGCGACGTGAAGCTCCTGGCGATGATCGGAGCGTTTCTCGGGTGGCAAGGCGTTCTGTTGACGTTGCTCCTCGGTTCGCTGCTCGGCTCCGCGATCGGCATCGTCCTGATGACCTCGCGGGGGGCGGACCGGAAGCTGGCGATCCCCTTCGGTCCGTTCCTGTCTCTCGGCGCACTCGTGACCCTCTTCTGGGGCCATGCGATTGTGCGCTGGTACATTTCCTACTCGGGCCTGAGCTCGATCTGACGCTCGCACCTTGTCGGGCGCACGCGCGCCCGATAGGACGAAACCTCCCCGGTTCGCACGCGACCCTCCGGACTCGACTCCCGGAGGTGTGTCCATGGTCGATCGAAGGAGGGGCTTCACGCTCCTCGAGCTGCTGGTTCTGCTGGGCGTGCTCGGCATCGTCGCGCTGGCGTCGGCGCCCCACGTCGCGGCGATGAGGAGCGCCCTCGAGCTGCGCGCGGCCTCGTTGCGCGTCGCGTCGGAGATGACGCGCGCCCGCTACGGGGCGCTCGCCGAGGGGCGCACGTGGTGGGTGCGGGTCGTCGATGCGACGACGTTGGAGGTCGAGCCGGAGGGGGGCGACGCCACGCGCGCGCGTCTTCCGGGCCAGACTCGATTCGTCGCCAGCACGTCGGGCGGCGACGTCCGCTTTCGTCCCAACGGGTGGGGAGAGAACGCGACCTTCACGCTGGGCGCGCGCGGCGAGCGCCGGCGCGTCGTCGTGAACCAGCGGGGGCGGATCGAGGTGCGGCCGGGAGACGCGTCGTGAGGCGGCGGTGGTGGCGGCGGGCGGGCTTCACGCTGCTCGAGGTGCTGGCGGCGCTCGGGCTCGTGGGCGCCGTCGGCGTGGTGGCGACGGGAGCGGGGCACGCGCTCGCGCATCTCGCTCTGGCCGCCCGGGCGGAGGCGGCAGGACTGCTCGCCGCCGAGCAGAAGCTGGAGGAGCTGCTCGCGGCGCGCTCCGAGGAGCGTACGGGAGGGACCGACGCCGTGGATCGCTCGGGGATCGCGGTTCGGCGCGTCTGGCGCGTCCTTCCCAACAACCCCGCGCCCGGACTCGAGCGAGTGGAGGTCTCCGCTCGCTGGGACCTCCCCCGCCTCACGGTGCTGACGCTCGTGGCGGTGGCGCCGTGAGTGCGCGGGGGATCGTCCGCCGCGCGAGCTCCGAGGCCGGCACGACGATCGTGGAGTTGCTGATCGCGTCGTTGGTCGGGCTCGGGGTCGTGGCGGCGGCCGTCCAGCTTCTGCGGACGCACGCGGACGTCGCGCTGCGGACGCAGGCGGCGTTGGGAGCCTCCTCCGGGGCCGCGTGGGCCCTTCGGGTCGCTCTGGAGGACGTCAAGCGCGCGGGGGCCGACCCGGCGGGGCGAGACCTCGAGGCGGTGGCGGCGGCGGGGTCGACGTGGATCGCGACGCTGCGCGATCTGGACGGCGATGGACGGATCGACGACCGCTCGGCGGAGAGCGTCGGCGTCGCGTGGAGCGAACGTGGCACGGGCAGTGTCGCACGCCGCGTCGGCGCGCAGTCGATGGCGATCGTGTCGCGCGTTCCGCGCGGTGGGCTGCGGCTCCGCTACTACGACGCCGATGGGCGTGAGCTCGCGATCGGGGGGGGACTGGATCGGGTGGCGCGCCGTCGCATTCGACGGGTGGAGATGGAGGTCGACGTTCGGCAGACGGTGGGTACGATCGAGGGACGAGCGTCGTACGCGGGCGGCGCTTCGGTTCGCGTTCGCGAGGGCCGGCCGTGAGGGGAGGGCAGCGGGGGCTCGTCCTCATCAGCGTGCTCCTCGTGCTGGCACTACTTGGCCTCGCGACGGGAGCGAGCCTGTGGCTCACGCGGGCCGAGCTTTGGGCGGCAGGCCGCGCGCGCTCGGAGCTCCAGGCGGCGTACTCGGCCGAGGCCGGGGTGCGCCACGCGCTTCGCGTGCTGGCCCCGGACGTCGACTGGACGGCGCTCGTCGAGAGGCTTCCCGCGGCGCTCGCGTGGCCCGACCGGCCCGGTCCGTGGGCGATCGCAGGTGGCGGCTGGGTCGCGTTTCCGGGGCCACCGTTCGGCTACGAGGTCGAGGTGGTCCGGCCGACCGATCCGCGCGATCGCACCGACCGACTCGTCCTGCGCTCGACCTCGACGGCGGTTCGGGATGCGCGGGCCATCGTCCACGCTTCGGTGTCACGGGCTGTGGAGCCGTACGCGCCCGCCGCGCTCGTCCTCGCGGGCGGTGAGCTCGAGGTCGAAGCCGCGGGCCATGGAACGCCGTCCGCACCGCGGATCCGGCTTCGTGCGAGCACACCCGTCGCAGCACTGGGCGCGACGTCGTGGGAGGGGCTGGACCGGCTCGTCGAAGCGGCGGAGCGCGCCGATGCGTCGATCGACGGAGAGCGCCACGGGGACGTGCGAGGATTCGACGTGGCGCGCTTCGCGCGGCGGAGCGGGCTCGTCGAGAATCCGGTCGAGACACTCGAGCACGCGCACGGATCGCCGGGAGAGCCCGTGGCGGTTCTCGTGCGGGGCGGCGTCGCGCCTGGCCTCTCGGGAGTGGGAGCCGTGGTGGTCGCCGGCGACCTCGACGTTCGGGGCGATGTCGAGTTCGTCGGAGTCGTCCTGATCGACGGTCGGCTCCGCGTCGGTGCCGGGTCGTCCTGTCGTGTCCGGGGGCTCGTGTGGGCGACCTCGGTGGCGTTCGCGGGACCCTGCGACGTCGTCGCCGATGCGCCCGCGGTGCGCTCCGCGGATCGAGTGCTCCGGCTGCCGCGCCTACCCCGGCTGACGGGGCTGCGCGACGGGTGAGATCCGATCCAGGCGTGGCCGCAGGACGTCGGCGATCACTCGGTGCCCGACCACCGTGAGGTGCCGCCAGCGGGGGTAGTAGGTCCGCTCGCGCCCCGGCCGTCCGCGCGAGACGCGCGCGAGCGGTTGGAGGGCGTCGACGACGTCGACGTCCTCGGCGGCGAGAGCGCGGCGGAGGAACTTCTGCGGCCTTCGCCAATCGATCCCGAGCTCGCGGAGCTCGTCGCGCCATGCCGGGTCGTTCGCCGCTTCGACCTGCCAGCGGTCGGGAAGGAGGACGACGACGGGCACGGCACCGATCGCTCGCGCGCGGCGGGCGATCTCGGTGAGAAGACGCGCGGTGGTCCGCAACGCACGCTCGTCGTCGCGGGTCGGCTCGGCACGGAAGACGGAGCGCATCGGCCGACCGCGGAGATGCCAGCCCTCGCGGCCGCCCGGCGCCGGGTCGCTCTGGTCGACCGCGGTCTCGGCCATCGCATTCAGCACGGCGGAGGAGCGCATCGCCGCCCGGTAGATCTCGATCCCGGTCTGGAGCACGGACGAGTGCTCGACCGGGATCCCTCGCGGCTCGAGGCTCCCGTCGCCGCGCACCTCGAACCACGGCTTGGGGAACTGGAACGTACCCGCGTACACGTTGTCGTGCAGGTCATTGCCCAGGTAGGCCGCCACGACGACGACGTCCGGATTCCACCGCTCGACTTCGTGCTCCAGCGTCAGCAGCTGCTGGTCGGTGCCGTAGCCGAGCACGGCGAAGTTCACGACCTCCGTCGTCGGGCCGTCCAGAAGGGCGGCGAAGGTCTCGTCGTCGCCGACACCGTCTCCCCACGCCTGGCTGTCCCCCAGGAGGGCGATCCGCTGCTTCGCGGGATCGCGTTCGACGGGGTGGCTCGGTCCCCGCTGCCCCGCGTCGTTGATCGTGACCCACGTGAGGAACTCGTCGCCGCCGTACGGTCCCGCGATGCCCGGTCGGTTGCGCCAGCCGCGATACGGATCGGGCTCGGCGAAGTACACCCGATTGCGCATGTGCGGCCGGTACTCGAAGCCGACGACCCGCGCGGTGGCCTCGCCGATCGCGAAACCCAGGAGCAGACCCAGCAGGACGAGCCCGAGCTTCGCGCGTAGCGTCGGGGGAGGGCTGCCAGTCCGATTCGCCAAGGGTAGCTGCTCGTTCGCCGCGGCGGATGGGCGTCATCGAGGTGACGATCGGCCGCGACCGTCGAGATTTTGCCGGGTGTGTCGCTTCCGACCCGCGCCACCGTAGCCGAAACCCACACGGCGGCAAGGCCTCATGGAGATTGCGTTAGGCGGAGCCCGCGGAACGACCCTTGCATCCAAGGCACTTCCGGAGGGCGTGCGTGAGCTGCTTTCGGAGAGAATTCGAGCCTGGATCGGCTGGCGTTCCGTCGCGGCGGAGCACGCCCGGGCTGCGCGCGCCCCGAACCCGCCCCTGTGCTGGATCGATCCGGCGGCTGCGGAGCGAGGCCGGTTGGACGCTCGCCGAGCTCATGGTCGTCACGGGGCTCATCGTGGCCTTGGCCGGGATCGCGGTGCCTCAATACTCGCAGATCGCGCTCCAGATGCGCACGCAGGCGGCGGCGGCCCAGGTGATGGGCGACATCAACTGGACGCGGAACATGAGCCTCCGGACGGGCGTACCCCACTACATCAACGTCACCGGGGATCCGGCGATGGTGTACGACGTGCACCGGTCGGCGAATCCTCCGGCCATCGCGCCGGCCTCGGATCCCGTCTTGCGCTCGATCGACATGGCCGCGCGCATGCCCGACGTCGACTTCGATCTGAACGGCGTCACGCTCGATCCGTACGGTGGCACGGTCTCCACCGCGACTCCCGGGCAGATGGTCTTCAACACGCGGGGGCTGCCGACCGCCCCTGGCGCGTTCTTCGTCGCGTCGGAGGACGGCGCGACCGCGTACGCGATCTCGGTGACCGGCGCGGGTCGCACCCGGCTCTGGCGCCGTTCCAACGGAGACTGGAAGTGAAAGCCGGCGCACGCATCCGGGACGAACGTGGCTTCACGATCATCGAGACGATGGCTGCGACGCTGATCATGGCGATCGCGTTCCTCGGATTGGCTGGAGTGCATACGCTCTCCAGTCGCGCGCAGTCGCTCGGCAACAATCAGGGGCTCGCGACCTTCATCGCCAACGAGCAGATCGAGCTCATGCGACGCAGCGCCTTCTCCGACGTCGTCTCCGACGTGGACAACGTGGAGATGGAGGGCGAGAACTTCCTCGTCGTCCGGATCGTCACGAACTCGGATCTTTCCAAGCGGGTCGGCGTCGCGGTCTTCTGGACCGGTCGCATGGGAATGCGGTCCGTGATCCAGAGCTCGCTGGTGAGCCAGGTCACGAATCCATGAGGCAGGGTGAGTCGATGGGTTCCCTACGTCTCCTTCGCGACGAGAGCGGTCTCACGATCGCGGAGCTGCTGATGGCGGCGTTCATCGGGCTGGTCGTCCTCGGGGCGAGCTGGGGGGCGGTCGCCGTGCAGGGGCGCAGCGCGATCTACCAGGCCGGTCTCGCGGACGCGCAGGCGACCGGACGCGGGGCGGGAACGATCCTGTTGCAGGACCTGCGCATGGCGGGCTACGGCATGCTCGGCGTCTCTCCGGACGAGGACCTGCCGCCCATCGAGTTCGACGAGAGTGGTGGCGTGACGACGCTCACTCTTCGAGGCGCGTTCAACAACGTCGAGACGACGCTCAAGGTCGGTGCCACCGCCGGGTCGACGTCTCTCACCGTGAATCCGCCGCCCGAGGGCTCGTTCCAGACGGGCGAGAAGGTGCTCGTCGACAGCGGGCTCGACTCCGAGGTGAAGGAGATCACGAGCGTGTCGACCGTGGGCGGGGACCTCACCATCGGTCTCGATTCGGCTCTCGAGCACCAGTACCCCGTCGGGCCGAACGTCACGCAGATCGAGGAGGTCGTCTACACGTGGGACGGCGAGATCCTCGACCGCAACGATCAGGTGGTGGCGGACAACGCCACCGAGTTCGGTCTGACGTTCGTCGACCAGGAAGGGAACGTGACCGCGAGTCCGGGCGACGACCTGCGATCGGTGATCCTCGACGTGGTCGCGGCCGATCCCGCGCCGCTCCCGGGCGGCAACGTCGCCCAGTCGACGGTGGAGACCGAGGTGAACGTCCGCAATCTGACGTTCCGCTTCGACTTGAGCTGAGGGCGGTGGAGATGAACACGCTTCGCAACGAACGAGGCATCGTGATGATCGCGGCGCTCGGCATCGTCGTGGCACTGGCGGGCTTGTCCCTCGTCGTGACCTCGAGCGGCCAGATGTCGACCCTCACGGGCGCGTTGTCCGCCCAGGCGTCCCGTGCGTTCTACGCGGCCGATGGCGGCGCGTACTACGCGCTAGGGGAGCAGGCGAACTTCGTGCCCGACATGGCCGACCGCGCCACCGATCACAGCGGAACGTCGGCGAATCTCGATACGACCGTCACGGCTTCGTATCTGAACTCCCGGGCTCTTCCGGGGAATCTCTTGATCCGCACCACGGACGGCAAGATCCGCCCCGCGCAGTTCGGTCAGGGAGAAGGCCTCGGGAAGATGTACCACTTCCGACTCGACTCCCTGAAGAACACGGCCAACGTCGGACTCGATCCGATGGCGCGCGTTCAGATGCAGGCGGCCAAGCCGGGACCGTGCGCGGATTGTGGGTCATGAGGGGGCAGGGAGGCGTATGAGATGGCTGTGAGTCGGCGTGTGTTCCCGCGTGTGCTCCCGGGTGTGCTCCCATGGACGCTCGGCGTCGTCCTGGTGCTCGGAGCGGTGGTCCCGGCGACCGCGCTCGATACCGACATCTTCACGGGCACGCAGGTGTCGCCGAACGTCATGATCATCTTCGACAATTCGGGGAGCATGGGCCTGCAGGCCTACAACACCTACCCGAACACGATCTACACGGGTGGGTACTCGCCGGGCACGGTCTACACCCGATGTCGCAATCGGCACGGAATCAGCGGCGGCGACGTGACGTCGAGCTGCCGATGTCGGCGGACCCAATCGAACTGGGTCGTCGACCAGAGTCACTGCGCCGCGTCGTTCGAAGATCTGATTCCCCCGCCGAACGGCGACGACATCGACGATCGCGAGTCGCGCCGGCGCATGGGCAACCGGCGCAACTTCGAGACGAATCCGCCCAAGAACTGCGTGATCAGCCTCGCCCCGTGCACGAGTCACTCGGATTGCTCGACGAACCCCGGCGACAGCTGCGCGGTTCAGAACAAGATGGCGATCGCGAAGGGTGTGATGACGTCGGCCATCAACGATCCGGAGAACGAGAACGTTCGCTTCGGGATGATCGTATTCGACCCGGCGGGCATCAACTACAACTACATGGACTACTCCGACCCGGGCGACATCACGAACTGGCACGTGAACAACAACGCCTTCGTGTTCCCGATTCAGGACATGGACGCGACGGCGCGCGCCAACCTGACCTCCGAGATCCAGTCGATGAACGCGAACGGCGGGACGCCCACGACGCACCGCCTGATCGACGCGTGGAACTACTTCAACGGGACGGCTCCGGCCCCCGGATTCACGACATCCCCCGTCGAGTACGTCTGTCAGCGGAACTACATGCTCATGGTGACCGACGGGATCCCGGAGGTCGAGGCGGACTTCTGGGCGAGTAGCCAGAGCAACTGCACCTTCAACCGGCTTCAATCGTTCGTGGGCAATCCGGGCGATCTGAACGGAGACGGGAAGGAGGATCCGGGGAGCCCCAACTACCTGGCGAACACCGGCGAGATGTTCAACTGCGGATCGGACTACCTCGACGACGCAATGCTCAAGATCCGCGGCGAGTTCCCCCTGGGCAATGCCGAGAACCAGCCAGTCGCTCTGTACTCGATCTCGTTCGGCTTCGACTTCTGTCAGCAGCCGGCCCCGGGAGACACCAGCCCGGGAGCGGGCTCGATGCTCTGGCGCGCGTCGAAGAAGTACGGCGGCGGGGATTGCCTCTCGGCGGCCGATCCAGACGAGCTCGATGATCGACTCCGCGAGGCCATCAACCTGATCAAGAACGACGCGCAGTCGTTCGTGGCGCCGGTGGTGCCCGTCAGTCAGACGAACCGGACGGAATCGGGTGACCGCCTCTACGTCGCGTTGTTCAGCCCGCGCGAGGGCCAGACGGAATGGCCCGGGAACATCAAGAAGTACGCGCTGAACCGTGACGAGGGGACGATCTGCAACGCGTCGGCTCCGACCTGCACGGCCGGCGGGGCGGGGCAGGCCACGCTCGACGACGGAACGATCGTCGGTACGGCCGAGTCGTACTGGGATGCGGCCACGGGCGGTGCTTCGGGGAGCTCGGTCACGTCGGGCGGCGTGGGAGAGGTTCTACAGAAGAGCAACATCGCGGGTCGCAACATCTACACCTACACGGGCTCGAGCGTGGGGAGTCTCGGCGCTCTCGACCTCACGGCTGCCGCCCAGGCCTTCAGCAAGACGAACGCGGCGATCACGCCGGGCATGCTGGGGCTCGTCGCGCCCGACGACACGCAGGCGGAGCGCGACGCGTTGATCGACTACGTCTACGGCGTCGACGTCTACGACAACGACGACGACGGGGACGTCACCGAGACCCGGAGCTGGATCCTCGGCGACATCATCCACTCCGTCCCGCTGATCGTGAACTACGACACGACCGGCAACAACGCACTGATCATCGTGGGAGCGAACGATGGAATGTTGCACGCCTTCGACGACGCGACCGGTGCGGAGGCCTGGGCGTTCGTCCCACCGGACGTCCTGGGCAATCTGAACAACCTTCGCCCCGGCCAGTCCGCCGAGCATCCCTTCTTCGTCGACGCGTCGCCCAAGGTGTACACGGGCACGGGCGGTCAGAAGACGCTCGTGTTCGGCCTCGGTCGGGGCGGCCGCGCCTACTACGGCCTCGACATCACGTCGAAGTACGCGCCGAAGCTCCTGTGGCGCGTCAACGAATCGACGTCGGGCTACGGCGAGCTCGGGCTCACCATGTCGACCCCGGCCGTCACGAAGTTCGCCGGGGCGAGCGGCGCTCCGGTCGCCGTCGTGGGCGGTGGGTACGACGAGCATTTCGAC
>JAUIFY010000107.1 GCA_030430245.1 bacterium
ATCTGTTCCAGTAGCGCCGTGTCTGTTTCACGCACGTTGCCGTAGCGCAGGACGCGCGCCAATGGCGGCAATGCATCCATCAGCGCCGTGACATCCCCGGCCAATGCCGCCTCCTCCTGGAGGCGGCGTTCGTGACCTCTCTCGGGGTTGCTCTCGGCGTGCTCGTCTCGATCGGATTCGCGCAGATCATCGCCGGCCCACTCACGGTCGGGATCGCGGCGGCCAGCCGGCAGGAGATCCTGGCCCCGTGGGTGGAGGTGCATCCGGGGCCGCTCGTGCTGGCTTCCGTCGCGGGGTTCGCGTCGGGGATGGGCGCGGCGTTGCGACCCGCATGGCAGGCATCGTGGCGCGCGGTCACCGAGGTGCTGACCCAGGGGCGATCGCGAGGGACGCCAACCAACGGACGTCTCGTCGCGATCGTTCGGCCGGCGATCGTCGCGGTCGCGTGCTCGAGTCTCCTCGCCCTCTGGGCGGAGCCGGGGAGCGGACGGCTCGGTTGGGTCGCCGTCGTGTCGATCGGCGTCGGCGGCTTCGTGCTGATGCGTCCGGCCCTGCGTCTTGCGACGTCGCTCGTGGGCGCGTTCTTCCGCGGTTCGGCGACGGTGGCGCTCGACGACCAGGCGGCGGCACCGGGTCGAGCCGTGGGCGCCGTCGCGGTGTTGATGTTCGGCGGCGCGATGGTCGTGCTGATCGGTAGCATGGGGCAGAGCATCGAGGATCACATCCTGGCCGAGACCGCGCCGCCTCGGCAGGGCGACCTCGCCGTCGACGCGAACCGGGGCGCGCTCTCGAAAGGCGAGGGCGAGCCGCGGATCTCCGACGAGGTGGTCGCGCGGATCCGGGCCGTGCCCGGCGTGAAGGTCGCCGCCGGAGGCGCCGCGCTGTCGATCGAGGATCCGCCCACCGGGATCTGGACGATCGACCCCGACTGGCTGCGTCACCCGGCACTGGGCGACTTCCGACTCGTGGGTGATCCACCCGGCGACGCTCTCGAGAGGGTTGCGCGCGGTGAGGCGATCCTCGCGAACTTCCCCCCGGAGCGATCGGTTCGCGTCGGCGACGTGGTCCGGCTCCCGACGCCGTCCGGCATTCTCGAGCTACCCGTGGCGGGGCTCTCCGAGGCGATCTCGATCCGCCCGGAGGGAAACGTCATCCTCAGCCGCGAGGTCTACCGAGAGATGTGGCGAGACGGAACGGTCCACCACGTCCATCTGCTGGTGGACGAGGGCGTCCGGATCTCCGAGGTCGCCCGGCGGATCGACGACGAGCTCGGGGACGAGTACGGACTTCGCGTCCTCACGCCAGGGGAGCTCGCCGCCTGGCTTCGTGAGTCGATCCGGCAGGGCCTCGCCATCGTCGACGTCGTCGCGATGCTGACTCTCCTCGTCGTGTCGCTCGGAACCGCCGACGCCCTTGCGGCCAGCGTCCACGAGCGGACGCGCGAGATCGGCTCGTTGCGGGCTCTCGGTTGTACGCCCGCCCTCGCCCGCCGGATGGTTCTCGTGCAGGCACTGGGCATCGGTCTCGCCGGAGGAGGCCTCGCGGTCGTCGTCGGGATCGGTTGGACGGTCGGGTACGTCGCCGGGGTTCTGCCCGCGACGGTCGGACTCGAAGTGGCGGTGCAGGTGCCGCCGATCATCCTCGTCGTCGCGATCGGCCTCGGCGTCGCGGCGTGTCTCGGCGGCGCCCTGCTGCCCGCGTTGCGGGCCGGCCGCATCCACGTCGTCGAGGCGCTGCGGTACGAGTAGCGACGAGTGCGCCGCGCCGCGATCGGACCACGGCGAGGGCGCGAGCGCCGGAGACCGGACCGGGGTGCGTGCTAGTGTACGGGGTGGATGTCGACCCGCAGCTACACCATCGTCGGAACCGGCGCGTTGGGCGGGTACTACGGCGCGCGGCTCGCGCACGCCGGCCTGCGGGTTCGGTTTCTCCTCCGCAGCGACCTCGAGCACGTCCGGCGCGACGGGCTTCGCGTGGAGTCCATCGAGGGTGACTTCTCGATCGCGAGCCCGGAGGCGTACGGGCCGCTCGACGAGGTTCCCGCGAGCGACGTCGTCCTGATCGGCCTCAAGGCGACGCGGAACGACCAGTTGAGGGATCTCCTGCCGCGGGTCACCGGTCCGGACGCGGTGGTGCTCGACATGCAGAATGGCATCGGCATCGAGGCGGACGTCGCGAGGATCGTCCCGGGCAGAACGATCCTCGCGGGACTGGCTTTCCTGTGCTCGAACAAGGTTGGGCCCGGGCACGTCCGCCATCTGGACTACGGAAACGTGCGCCTCGCGGAATACCGGGCCGACGAGTCGCCGGCGGGCGTCACTCCCGCGGTTCGGTCGGTCGCGACCGATTTCGAGGGGGCCGGCATCCGGGTGGATCTCGAAGAGGATCTCGCGACGGCGCGATGGAAGAAGCTGGTCTGGAACGCGCCGTACAACGGGCTCTGCGTCGTCCATCGTTGCGAGACCGATGCGATCATGGCGAACCCCGAGACCCGAGCGCGGGCCGAGGCGATCATGCGGGAGGTCCTGGCGATCGCCGCCGCCGACGGTCACCCCATCGGCCTGGACTTCGTCGACACGATGCTCCGGACGACCGACGACATGGCCCCGTACGAGCCGAGCATGAAGCTCGACTTCGAGCGTGGGCACCCCCTGGAGATCGACGCGTTGTACGCGCGTCCCCTCGCTCGGGCGCGGGCGTTGGGCGTCTCCGCGCCCGAGCTCGCGGCGCTGCACGAGACGCTCTCGCGTCTCGACGCCGCCCGGGGTGTCGACGGCGCTTCGGCCTAGAGGTACGACCTCGGGATGCCGGATTCGAATCGGACGTCCATCCGCGCGCGCGTTCGCGAGCAGGCAGAGGGACCGGGAGGTCTGTGCGAGCTGGTCCGCGAGCCCGTCCTGGGTCAGGAGCTGCCCGTCTTCAAGAACCGGAAGCGATCCTTGCGGGAGCTGCTCGAAGAGACGGCGGGACGCGAGGGCGTCGAGTATCTGGTCGAGGGGGATCGACGCATCACGTATCCCGAGCACGTGCGCCTCGTCGCATCGGTCGCCGCGGCGTTGCGCGACGAGTACGGGATCGGCAAGGGCGATCGGGTGGCGATTCTCGCCGCCAATTGCGCGGCGTGGCCGATCGCCTTCTGGGCGACGGTGAGCCTCGGCGGCATCGTCGCCGCTCTGAACGGCATGTGGACCGCCGACGAGATCGCATACGGCGTCACCGACTCGGCGCCGAAGCTGCTGATCGGCGATCGGAAGCGGCTGGCGCAGGCGGCGGGCACGTCGATCGACGTCCCGACCCTCGAGATCGAGAGCGAGTTCGCTCGTCTCGAGTCCTACGCACCCGATGCTTCGCTTCCGGACGTGCCGATCGCCGAAGACGATCCCGCAACCATCCTCTACACGAGTGGGACGACGGGACGGCCGAAAGGTGCGGTCGGAACGCATCGGGGACTGATCGGCTTCGTCGATGGAACGAAGGCGACGGCGACGGTGAACTTCCTCGTCGACATGGAGACCGGCGATGCCGATCCGGCGGCGGCGGCCAACCGGCCGCAGACGGTGGCCCTGGCCGCATCGCCGATGTTCCATCTTTCGGGTTTGTACGCCACGATCGTCTTGCAGCTCGCCTTCGGGGGAAAGCTCGTCATCCGGCCCGGGCGCTTCGACCCGGGTGAGGTCCTGAAGCTCATCGAGCGCGAGCGGATCACACTCTTCTCCGCACTCGGAGCGATGGGGCCGCGGGTGGCCGAGCATCCCGATCTTCTGAAGCGTGACCTGTCGAGTGTGACGAACGTCGGCTTCGGCGGAGCGCCGGCCAGCCCGGCGATCCAGGAGCGGATGCGCAAGGCGTTCCCGAACGCGAGCCAGAATCTCGGGATCGGCTACGGCTCGAGTGAGACGGTCGCCGTCGTCGCCTCCTTCACGGGTCGGGACTATCTCGAGAATCCCGAGGCGACGGGATACGTCGCGGTCGGGATGGAGGTTCAGATTCGTGACGACGAGGGGCGCGAGGTTCCTCCCGGCACCGAGGGCCGCATCTTCGTTCGCAGTGCCTGGTCGATGCTCGAGTATTGGGGTAAGCCCGACGCGACCGCGGAGACGATTGGCGCCGATCGGTTCCTCGATACGGGAGACATCGGTCGCGTCGCCGAGGACGGTCTGGTCTACATCAACGCACGCGCCCGCGACATGATCCTCCGGAACGCGGAGAACATCTACCCGGTCGAGATCGAGTACCGCCTGGACAAGCATCCCCGCGTGCGTGAGTCGGCCGTCTACGGAGTCGAGCACGAGCAGTGGGGCCAGGAAGTGAAGGCGGTGGTCGTGCCGGAGCCCGGCGAGGCGCCGTCGCCGGAGGAGCTCGGGGCGTGGTGCGGCGAGACGTTGGCCGCGTACAAGGTGCCGACGGCATGGGAGATCCGCACGGAACCCCTACCACGGAACCCGGCGGGGAAAGTGCTGAAGAACGTCCTTCAGGGGGCCCCCGCCAACGTCGTCGACGAGTGAGAGCGAGCTCGCGTCGAGCTCGGCAGGCTAGCCGACGGGCTTCGATGGGGAGAAGCGGACCGGCATCGACTCGAGGCCGGCGATGAAGTTCGAGGCGCGCCGCGGCAGGGGATCGTCCGACGCGAGCGTGAGGTCGGGCAGGCGCTCCAACAGCGTGTCGAACATCACCCGCAGCTCGAGTCGGGCGAGGCTCGCGCCCAGGCAGTGGTGCGCCCCGTAGCCGCCGAAGGCCACGTGGTCGTTCGGGTGGCGCTCGATGTCGAACGCCTCGGGATTCTCGAACGCCCGCTCGTCGAAGTTCGCCGCCTGGTAGAGGAGAAGGACCTTGTCTCCCTCGCGGATCGTCTGGCCGCGTAGCTCGGCGTCGCGGGTCGCGGTGCGGTTCATGTTCTTGATGGGAGAGACCCAGCGGAGGAGCTCCTCGACGGCGACCTTGAGCTTGGATCGGTCGTCGATGAGCTTCTGTCGTTGGTCCGGGTGCTGCATCAGAGCGAGTGTGCCTTCGGTGATCACGTGGCGCGTCGTCTCGTCGCCCCCGACGAGGATCAACAGGGACTCGTGCGCGATCTCCTCGTCGGTCAATCGCTCTCCGTCGAGCTGGCCATGGACGAGAAGGGAGACGAGGTCGTCCGTCGGCTTCGCGCGGCGCGCTGCCATCGCACCCATGATGTATTCGAAGTACTCTCCGCCCGCCGCGGCTGCCGCGTCGCGCTCGGCCGGGGTCGCCGTGGACGACGTCGCCTGCAGCATGGTCTCGGACCAGCGGAGCAACGTTCCGAAGTCCTCCTTCGGCATGCCGAGCATGTCGCCGATCATGATGAGAGGCAGTGGGGCCGCGACGTCGCGCACGAACTCGCACGTGCCGCGCTCGCACACGGCGTCGACGATCCAGTTGCAGATCTCGCGGACGCGATCCTCGTGCGCGGCGAGCCGACCCGGCGTGAACCCTCGGTTCACGAGCCCGCGCCGGCGCTTGTGCTCGGGGTCGTCCATGTTGATCGACGATGGCGTCCAGCTGTCCGGGCGTGAGCCCTTCGCCGACGAGAAGATCTCGGGCCGCTTCGAGCAGGACATGACGTCCTCGTAGAGGGTCACGCCCCAGACCTGGCCCTCGCCATCATGGTAGACCGGAGCGTTCGCCCGCATCCAGGCGTACGCCTCGAGCGGTTGCCCGGCATAGAAGTCCCCGTCGAGCAGGCGGATGTCGTCGCGGGTGGGGTGGTCGGGCATTGGAGCTCCTCAGGGGCAGCCGTCGCCGGCCGCCCAGTCGATCGCGGCCTCCAGCATCTTCTCGTGCTCGGGCCAGACGTACGTCGGCGCACGGTGCCCGAGTGCGGAGTAGAAGCTTCGACCTTCGCCGGGGCAGGCGATCCAGATGATCGGGTGGTCCTCGCCCATCGAGAGCTCGTCGCCCGGCTCGTACGTCGACTCGTCGAGCGTCGCGAGCACATGAGAGCCAGCGGTGCGCGGGCTCGCCTCGAAGCTGTACCACTCGTCGGTTCGGGTGAACTCGCCGCCGAAGTGGGACATCGTCGGGTGGGTCGAATCCTCTACGACGACGCGCGCCTCGCGGAACTGCGGCATCATCGGATGGCCAGTGAAGCGCCCGCCGCCGAGGAGGGCGTCGGTGTACCAGTCCCAATAGCGGTAGCGAGTCCCGGCGGCCCCGTGAACGCCGACGAAGCCGCCGCCGCCTTCCACCCAGCGGACGAACGACTGCTTCTGCTCGTCCGTCCAGTTGTCGCCGGTGATGTTGTTGCCGAAGACGACGTCGAAGCGTGCGAGCTGATCGTCGTTGAACACGGCCGCGTTCTCGGTCGCGAACACCGTCCATCCGTTCCTGGCCGCCAGACGCTCGAGAGAGGCCTGGGCCGCCGGGATGGCCTCTTCGTGGCGGAATCCCGACGTCTTCGAGAAAAGGAGGACCTTGATGTCACCCTCCTCGAGATCCGCGGGAAGCTCGGGTGGCACGGTGTCGACGACGGGGTCGATCCAGCCCAGCGCAGGGCCGATCCGGCGGTAGGCCTCCCAGCCGATCCAGACCACGACGACGATCAGGATGGCACCGAGGATCTTCAGGACGCTCTTCACGGTCGGATTCATGGCGAGTCTAGCTTGGATACGGGAAAGGACATACCCCCGTACGATGCTCGTGCTCCGGTGACCACCCCGTCGTCGTCGGCGTCGAACTGAATCGACATCTCGTCCCGCAGGAAGAGACCGTCGCCGCTCTCCTCGAGCTGCGCCTTGCCGGTTCCCGGTTGTCCGACGGCGAGCCGCGAATCCTGGCGCGCGATCTCGATCTGGGTCCCGATGACCGGGACCTCGTAGATGCCGACGTAGCGGTCGAGGCGGTGATCGATGGGGAGCGCGCGGAGCTCGGCGACGGTCCACGGCGTGGAGCGATCGGCCGTCTCGGCTCGAATCCGTCTCACGGTCTCGGGAGCGACCGGGTCCTCGGCGTGGCCCCACGCTCGCCGGAGGAAGGTGAGAAGACCCGCGAGATCCTCGTCGCCGAAATGCTCCAGGTCGTCGCCGTGTCCGGGCATCGTGAGATTCCATTCTTTTCCGTCGATCTCGACGGGGCCCGTCAATCCTTGGAGGACGATGCGGACCAGCCACTGGTCGGAGTCGCGTACCCATGGTGACCCGACGAGAGACGGAGCTTGCCCCGGAGTTCCCCGTCCGTCCACGCCGTGGCAGGCCGCGCAGCTGTCGGCGAAGAGCCGCGCGCCGCGCTGGCGTCGCGCTTCCTCCGCCTCGGCAAGGGCCCGGGCACCGCCCGGCCGTGGGTCGCCCGGCCATGTGAACCCACGGCGCACCCGCCGGATCGACGTCGCGACGTCGTCGCTCCGGGAGATGCCCTCGTCGAAGAGACCGTGCTCCTCGGCGAGCTCGACCCGCGATGCGCCCGGACTGCGCTGTGTCGTGGCGATGCCGGAGAGGAGTGTCACCTGCTGTGACTCGCTCGCCGTCCCGGCGATCACGTCGAGCACCGCGGTGGGATTCGCACCTTCCGCGGGCCGTGCCTGAACCGCGCGCAGGGTTGCGCCCGCGAGATCCTCGAGCCACGCGCGATCACCGTCCGTGAGATCGCTCTCGGGCGCGCGACGCAGTGCCTCCTGCAGGGCCGCGAACTCGAGGCCCGCGAGTCCCGAGAGAATCGCCTGGCGCAGGAGGGGCTCGGCCGACGGGCCTCGATCGAGCATCCATTCGAGCGGACGTTGGCTCTCCGGGAGCGCACCGAGCGAATGGGTGGCCTGCAGGCGCACGTCCGCGGAGTCGTCGTCGAGTCGCGCGATGACGTCCGCACGGCCCTGGCCGGCGGCGAGAAGGGACTCGCCCGCCCGGAGGGCGGTCCTGCGCGTTGCCGGATCGCCGTCGCCGAGGCCGCGCCGCCAGGTGTCGAGATCCAGCTCGCCGCGTCCGGCGAGAATCCAGAGGGCGTGCCTTCGGCCCCGAGGGCCGAAGGCACCGAGGGCGCGAAGTCGTTCGGTTGCCTCGGGCGAGCGGTCGTAGACGAGGCGTCGTTGCGCGCGATCCCGGACCCAACCGTTGGGGTGGTCGAGAGCCGCCACTTGGTCGTCGACCGAGGTCAGAGGCGGAGGCGTTCGGGCGATCGGCCGGTCCTCGCGCACGATGCGCCAGAGGCGGCCCGTTTCTCCGGGTGCCTCGAGTCCGTGCTGGAGTACGTGCTGGCGCAGATGGGGGGAGACGAAGTCCGCGTGCTGGATCAGGCCCCGGTACATGTCGATGATCCAGACGGCGCCGTCCGGGCCGACGCGCGCGTCGACGGGACGAAAGCGCTCGTGTGTGGACGCGAGGAATTCCCTCTGCTCCCACTCGGGGTCGTCGTAGAGGTGGTGTCGGGCCGTGGGGGGGCGTGCGGAGTGATCGAGGGAGAACCGGGACACGGTTCCGCCCGCGGCTTCGGGAACGAACGCGTCTCCGACGTACTCGTCGCCGTACTGGTCCCCCCGTTGGATGACGAGACCACTCACGCCGGTGGGCTTGTTCTGCCGACCGTCGGCGCGGAGCGTCCCCGGGAGGTACGCGCGGTTCAGGCCGGGGGCGACACGCACGCCGTGAACGATCTCGTCGTCGGTCACCCCGACGTTCACGCCGATCTTGGTCGTGCTCGACGCCGTGCCCGGCTGGCGGGCCAGGTAGTCTGCGGAAATCGAATCGACGTAGAGGAAGCCCGAGTTGTGGTTGTAGTACAGGCGCCCGTCGTCGTCTTGCGCCATCCCCCATTGTCCGCGCATTGCGGTGGGCTCGACGATGAGCTCGTCCCCCTCGAAGCGAAAGCGCCGGTCGGAGCGCGCGTTGTAGATCCAGTTGTCGAGGCCGGGGAGGAGCGCGTTCTCCTGGTGCTCGGGGTTGGCGTTGCCCTCCGCGTACGAGGTGAGGCGCGTCTTCTCGTCGCACTTCAGATCGTCGTCGGTGTCGCGGCAGAGCCAGAGGTTCGGTCGCTCGCCGATGAGCACGCCCTGGGGGAGCACGGCGAGCGCGCGCGGGAGTACCAGGCCGTCGGCGAATACGGTGCTTCGATCCATCGCGCCGTCGGCATCGGTATCCTCGAGGACGACGATCCGACCGGTCGGCGCGTCTTCGCCGTTACCGTCCACGTCCGGCATGAAGCCCCGCATCTCGACGACGAAGAGCCGGCCTTCGTCGTCCCAGTCGATCGCGACCGGGTCCACGACGAGGGGCTCCGCTGCGACCAGCTCCACGCGGAACCCCGGGGCGACGCGGAACGTGGCGAGCTCGTCCTCGGGCGACAGGACGGGCGCAGGTGGAACCGGTGTGTTCGCGAGGATCGTGGCGGGATCGGGGCCGCGCCACAGGCGCCAACCGAGCCAGCCGAGAGCCGCCAGCGCGGCGAGGATGAGAGCGGCGCGCTTCACCAGGAGGCGTACATACACACCGTCCGAGCACGGGGCGAACCGGGTGGGGCGCCTGCCCGGGGGATCGGCTCGTCGGCCGATCGGACCGGTCCCCGCGAGGCAGATGCACCGAGCATCTCCCTCGCGGGAATCCGGAGTCGGAAGCTACTGTCCGAGGACGCGGAGTTCGACGCGCCGGTTCTGCGCGCGCCCGTCTTCCGTGTCGTTGGTGGCGACGGGGTCGGACTCACCCATGCCGACTGGCTCGAGGCGCGACCGCGCGATGCCGCCGGCGACGAGGTAGTCGACGACGGACTCGGCACGGCGCTGCGAGAGCTTCATGTTGTACTCCTCGCTGCCGATCGAATCGGTGTGCCCCTCGACCGCGACCCGGACGTTCGGGTCTTCCTGGAGCGTCGCGATGGCGGCGTCGAGGATCGGACGGGCGTCGGGGCGGATGTTCGACTTGTCGAAGTCGAAGTTCACGCCGCGAAGCACGATCTTGCGCTTGGCGGGCGGAGCCGCGGCCACGGCGACCTGCGGAACCGGGAACGTGCGGTTCACGCCGATGCCGGCCAGAACGAACTGGCGGTCGTTCGTCGTCGCCGGGTTGGCATCGAGGGTCGACCAATCGTACCGGCCCCAGACGCCGACGCTCGTCAGTTCGTCGATCAGGTACGAGACCCCGCCACCGCCGTTCCAACCGCCGCCGGTGTCGCTCATCACGCCGGTGATGTCGTGGTAGAAGCCGCCCTGCATGGAGAACCAGGTCTCGAAGTCGCCGGCGACGTAGGTCAGCTTCGGACCACCGGTGAAGATGACCATCGTGCCGAAGCCGCCGCCGAAGCGCGTGCCGTCGTTCCAGCGCTCGGTGCCGGGGGAGAACGTGAACTGCGGCTGTCCGATGAGGGAGATCTTCAGGGCGTCGGTGAGATCCCATCGGTAGCCACCGTAGAAGCCCACCGTCGCGCCGGTGTTGCCGTCGATGGTGTCGCGGAACTTCGAAAGCGAGATCATCGCGCCGACGTTGGCGCCGACCTCGGGGCCGTCCGCGGCCCGGGCGGCGGGAGCGACGACCATCGACATCATGGCGGTCGCCAACAGAATGCTCTTGAACTTCATGTAGCCTCCTCTCGACATCGCCCGATCGACGGAACGGAACGTCCGACTCCCCGCGATGCGTTCAACTTGCGTCACTCAGACATCTCCACGGAGTGCGCACGGCTCGCCTTGCCGCGTGCGCCCCGCGTCACGACCCGCGCTCAGCCCGCGGGGTCGAGCTTGCCGCCGGGCGTCGTGCCGACGAACTGCTGCGCCGGCAGCAGGAACGTGTCGCGCGCGTCCTGCTCGGTCCCGCTCGGGAGCGTGATGGGCAGCGAGATCACGTAGAAGGCGGCGCCGGCGACGCCTGCCATGAACAGCGTGGGCCGCCCGATGATCAGATCGGTGAAGACCGCGACCGGGCCGATCGGGTCGTCTTCCATGACCATGTTCGGTGCCGGGGTCTCCTCGTTGACGATGATCTCCTCGCCGCCGACCTCATCGGCCCATGCGACGGGAGCCGACGCGACGAGCGCGAGACCGGCGGTGATTGCGGCGACGGATTTCGTGAATCGGTTCATGGGTGCCTCCCTCGACTGCCGGCCCGTAAGGTGCCGGATTTGCCAAGTGATATCTCAGGAAATCCCGGTGGTCTCAAGCGCGGCGCTGGTTGCGCGGGCACCGACCGACGCGAGCCGCCCGGGACGCGGGGAGCGGCTCTTGACGCATTGCGTCGCCGCTCTCGTCCGCGTCAGCCCTGCCACTCGAAGCATTGGACCTCGACCATCATCGGCAGCAGGAAGCGCACGTAGAAGCTGTGCAGCTTCAGGACGCCGTGGTCCTCGGTGGCGCGTTCGACGATCTCGACCCGGTCGTCCTTCACCCCGTACGAGCGGGCCTTTGCGTACATGGCGTCCAGGATCTCGGGCGTGGCGACCGACATCCCGAAATGATCCAGCCGGGCGCAGGTCATGGGGTTCTCGTCCGCCACGAGGAACACGAACTCCTCGAAGCTGTGTGCCTTCAGGACCAGGCGCTCGCGATCGAGGGTCATCGTCGGCATCTCCTCCCAGCCGAAGACCTCCCCGTAGAAGTCGAGGATCTCCGACCGGTGGCGCTCGTCGAGGGCGTCGGCTGGAAGGGAAAGTGCGACGTGGTTGAACCGTGGGTGGCGGTCGGCGTCGTCGGACATGGCGTCGTCGTCTCCGTTCAGTCTCCCGGTCGGACCAGAACCTTGCCGGCCCGTCGCCCCGCGGTCAGGTCGTTCATCGCATCGAGAATGCCCTCGAGCGGAGCGTCGTCGGGCTCGATCAGGGTGTCGACGGGGAGCCGCCCCGCCGCGAGGAGCTCGATCGCGCGCTCGAAGCCGCCCGCATCGTAGTTGAAGGCGCCGGTGACGACGAGCTCGTTCAGGAGCACGCGATTCGCATCGAGCGTGGGATGTTCCATGCCGGTCCCCACCAGCACGAGGCGTCCGCCCCGCGCGAGCTGCGCCAGAGACGCCTCGATCGCCGACGGCTTTCCGGAGCACTCGAAGGCGACGTCGACCGCGTCTTCGGCCACGTCGAAGGGCAGGGGCGGCGCGACGAGCTCGGCCGGTTCCAGCACGCGCGCTCCGAGGCGCGCCGCGAGGTCGCGGCGCGCCGCGCCGGGCTCGCTCACGCGCACGTCGTCGATCTCCATCGTGTGGAGAAGGGTCACGACGAGTGCGCCGATCGGTCCGGCGCCGCAGACGAGAGCGCGCTCGCCGGGCGCGATTCGCGACCGTGTCACCGCGTGCTGGGCGACGGCGAGCGGCTCGCAGAGCGCGGCGGCGCGCAGCGACAATCCTTCGGGAAGGCGGATCAGCTGACGATGGTCGACCCGGACCCGCTCGGCGAAGGCGCCCTGGAAGGCGTCCATGCCGGGCTTTCCGCGCGCCGCGCAGAGCGAGGGCCGGCCGCGCTCGCAGTCGCGGCATGCCCCACATCCCTCGAGCTGCGGCGTCGCGACGATCGTGTCGCCGGCGCGCCATTCGGCGACCGCGCTGCCCGTCGCGAGAACTCTCCCCGAGTACTCGTGCCCACCGATCGAGTCCGGCTGGCCCCAACCGTCCATCACCATGTGGAGGTCGGTGCCGCAGATGCCGCAGTGGCTCACCTCGACGAGGACGTCCGCAGGGCCGAGCGTCGGCTCGGCGACCTCCGTGACGTCGAGAACGCCCTTCGACCTATAGACGGCCGCGCGCATCCGGTCTCGGGACTTCGGTAGTCGCCGCCGTCGCGATGGGCGGATCCGTCGCGATGGCGGGTGGCGTCGTCCTGCGGCGCACGGGGTCTTCGAAGGCCATGCCGAGTCTTCCTCGCGACATCGATCGGAGGACCGATGGGGCTGTAAAATTGCGTAACCCGAAGCTCGGGGGGCCGTCAACGAGCCCGCGGGCGGATCCGGCGCGCGCGGATCCCGCCGGGCCGCCCTCGATCGCTTGACCTTTCCACGTCGGCGCGGGAATCCATCGGCCACGGTTCTTTCGTCGAGGAGGCTCGGATGCGCAGCAGGCCCCACACTCTCGTTCTCGTCTTCGTCGCGGCTCTCGCGTCGCCCTCGGCCGCGATCGCGCAGGTCTCGCAGAGCGAGGCGGTCGAAGCGTGGGAGACCGAAGCCGATGTGGGTGGCGTCGAGGGCGAGATCGACGCGGCCGATGCGCAGGGCGAGGCGATCCGGGCGGGCGATTCGACCGGCCTCTCGCGTCGAGCGTCCAGCCAGGTCGAGGAGATCGTCGTGAGCGCCCGGCGGCGCGAGGAGCTGCTCGAAGACACTCCGGTCGCCGTGACCGCGCTGAGCGAGACCGCCCTGCAGGAGTCGAACGTCACGCAGATGACGAATCTGAACGGCCTCGTGCCGAACTTGCAGTTTCAAGTGTCGGGCGGAAATCCGAACCTCGCACAGGTGTTCATCCGTGGCGTCGGACAGGGGGATCCCGCGCAGCTCTCCTCCGACCCCGGCGTCGGCATCTACGTCGACGGGGTCTACATGGCGCGTGCGCAAGGCTCCGTGCTCGACGTCGTGGACATCGCACAGCTCGAAGTGCTCCGAGGTCCGCAGGGCACGCTCTTCGGCAAGAACACCGCGGGCGGGGCGATCAGCATCACGTCCGTGAAGCCGAGTGAGGAGTTCTCCGGCTATGCGATGGTGCGCCCGGGCAACCTCGGACAGATCGACACGCGAGTCACCTTGAACGTGCCGATCGCAATCGGGTTGCTGGAGGACAAGGTGTTCTCGCGGTTCACCTTCGCGTCCTTCGAGAACCGGGGTTACATGTACAACGAGTTTCGCGACGAGTACTGGTCCAATCGAAACAGCGTGAACTTCCAGGGATCGCTCCGCATCCTGCCGATCGACGACGTGACGATCGACGTCTCGGGGTCCTACGCGAAGTCCCACCAGCACCAGGGCGGTGCGCACTGTACGATGTTCACCGAGAACGGCCTGCAGTTGCTCACGCCCGGGTTTCGGCAAGCCTGCGAAGACTCGACCACGTTGCCGACCCGGGTCTTCCGCGCGGATCGGGCGACGATCGCCGATCTTCAGTCCGCGGGCGTCTGGGGGACCATTCAGTGGGACATCGGGGACCTGTCCGTGTTCGAGGACTTGAGCGTCAAGTCGATCACGGCGTGGCGGTCGCAGATCGAAGCGTTTCGCAACGACCTGGACATGACCGAGACGGACAACGGCTCGCAGACCTGGACCGGAGAAGAGCTCTTCATCGGGGGGTTCCCGATGCCGAACGAGCCGATCGACGCCTCGCAGATCAGTCAGGAGCTGCAGGTCGGCGGCACGGCGTGGGATGGAAAGATCTCGTTCGTCGGGGGCTTCTACTATCTCGCCGACCAGGCGACGCAGACCACGGCGACGGGGTTCGTCCCGAGCTCGCCCGCGATCGGCGGGGTCTTCTGGGCCCGAAGCGATCTCGACAACCAATCCTACGCCCTGTTCGGACAGGCCACGGCGGACCTTCTCGATTGGTTGAGTCTGACCGGCGGGATTCGCTGGACGCAGGAGGACAAGATGACCTCCCTGCTCGACGTCGAGCCTGCGATCGACCGTGTCCGCGCCGACGCGACCGAGAGCGAGACCTTCTCGGCGTGGACGCCGATGGCGAGTCTCGCGATGCGGGTGCCCGAGGAGAACCTGCCCGATCGGGTCGACCATTTCATGGGCTACTTCACGTTCTCGAAGGGGTTCAAGAGCGGCGGCTTCAACCTGAGACCGATCGTCTTCACCCCCGACGTCCTCGAGCCCTACGAGCCGGAGAACCTGAACTCGTACGAGATCGGCTTCAAGACGATCGGCTGGGATTCGAAGCTGACGTTCAACACCGCGCTCTTCCTGAGCGACTACGACAACATCCAGGTTCTGACCGTCATCAGCGTCGATACCGGAGGGTTCGTGCCGACGGTCATTCCTCTCACGCAGAACGCGGCGACGGCCACGGTGATGGGCGCCGAGGCCGAGATGCTCTTGCTTCCGTTCGAGGGATTCCGCATTCAGGCGAACGGCGCCCTGCTCGACACCGAGTACGGTGAGTACGAAGGTGTCAGCGACTTCACGGGCGAGCCGATCAACCGCAAGGGCGAGACGTTCAACAACGTTCCGCCGTACTCCGCGTTCGTCGCAGCCCAGTATTCGTTCGAGATCGACACCCCGGGGCCCGATTGGCTCGATGGATGGTTCACGCCGCGGCTCGAAGGTGTTCTCACCGGACCGATCCACTTCCAGGGGCCGGAGCTCCCGACCGCCAAGCAGGGCGCCTACGGCCTCATGAACGTGCGCTTCAGCTGGGATTTCAACGACGACCGGAGCCAGATCGCGCTCTGGTCGAAGAATCTCACGAACACGACCTACTTCAACGCGAGCACGCCGATCACGGCGTTCGGCTACAACCTACCGTACCTCGCTGCCCCTCGAACCTTCGGCGCAGAGATCTCGCATCGCTTCTGAGATGAAGTGGAGTGTCAAGCACCAAACGCACGGGGAGTGTTCTTTTTCTTCCCGTTCGATGTTCGGTGAAGTGAAAGCGGGCGACGAGGTCGAAACCGCGACGGTTTGTCACTCTAGGATTCGCGGATTGCTCCGAAGAGCAGAGCCGCATGACAGTGATTCGACGGAAGCTACCTCAGTCTGAGACCGCGAGTTCGGCAGATGCCTGATCGCACAAGAGCGAGCGAGGGTTTGCTTCACCGGGAGCCTCGTCGCCCGCTCACCTCACCGTAGTCGTTCTTGTCGTATGCCCGGCCGGCTTAAAGGGCGACGTCTCGGAAAGCTCGACGATCGCCTGGTCGATCTCCGCCATCCGGTCGTCGATGTGGCGGACCTGGGTGCAGTAGTGCTCAAAGACGATGCGATCGACGTCGGAGAAGTCCTGCTTCCGGAGCCAAGCCCAGTGCTTCGGGCCCCAGCGATACGGCAGGTAGCGACGCCCTCGTCGGAGCAGAAACTTGCTCAAGCGACTCCGAGCCGCGTTTCGATCCTTTCGAATGTCGTCGCGGGCTCGAAGCAGATCGCGCGCCGCCTCCTGCTCGAGCGTCGGCGCGGTGACCAGCGTGAGCTCGCCGACTCGGTGCATCCGAGCCAGCTTGTCCGCGTCCCGCCGGTCCGTCTTGATCCGCTCTCCGGGTTTCCGCGGAATCAGCGCCGGCGCGATGACCGCGCACTCGACTCCCATCTCGGCGAGCTGCCGGTACAGCTCGTAGCCGCAGGGGCCCGCCTCGTAGGCGCAGCGAAGCTCTCCCTCCTTTCTCAGCTCCGTTCATCCTCCGACGGATCTTCTTGGGATCATTGGGCATCTCCCAATGCTCCCCCTTGGCCGCCGAGCCCACGTACTTGGCGACCGCGATGGAGTCGGCATGGACATCCAAACCCAACCAGATGATCTTAGGCATGGCCGGCACCTCTCCAATTACGGCTCTGGCCGCAATGTCGGACCATCGATCCGATGGCTAACCCGCGCCTTTAGAGTTTGGTGCCGGCCTCTAACTCCACTTCATCTTGTCTGAACCGAAGCCACTCCGAACGGCAGGCACTCGGAGTCGAGCGTCACTTCTCGCGGTATTCGTACGCCGTCGCCCCGGGGAGCTCCGACTCCACCCCGTCCGACAGGCCGAACGCCCACCGCAGCTGCGCGGTCACGAAGTGGGCGAAGACCTCCCAGCCGGGCTCGGGATCGAGCGCGTCGTCCTGGCAGCCATCGGTGCCGAGGCGCTGGAGGCTCTCGGGGACCGGCAGACCGGCGTCGATGGCGATTTGCACGACGCCGCCGCCCGCGGCGCCGATCGCGCAGAGGTCGGACGGGGCGAGGTGTCCGCCGCCGTTCACGATCACGAGGCGCGACGGCGCGGGAGCCGCTTCGAAGGCCGCGATCACGCCTTCGACGGAGACGACGGCGTCGATGTCGCCCGTGAGCCACATCGATGGAGTGTCGGGGAACTCGCTCGCGTCCGCGCGGCTGCCGGCGGAGAGCGGGATGTACGTCACGACGTCGGGCTCGCCCCCGAAGCGAAACGAGCTACCGCCGCCCGCCGAGTGTCCGGTGATCGCGACCCGATCCGCGGCGATCCGGCCTTCGAGAAGTCCGCCGCTGCGCGCGTTTTCGTCCTTCGCCAGGTTCACCGCCCCGCGCGTCACCTCGATGTCGGGCAGAGGCTCGGCCGGGGGCTGTCCGAGGGCGTTGCCCAGTCCGCGTTCGAGGTAGTCGGGCGACACGACGACGAAGCCCCAGGTCGCGAGGTGTGTCGTGAGGAACGTGGATTGCATCCGGAAGCTCGCCGCTCCATGTGCGAAGACGACGAGGGGGAAGGGGCCGGAGTCGCTCGCCGGTGCATCGCGGTACGCGTCCGTCACGAACGGAGGGTTCGCGTCGGCGGGAAGCAAGGCATCGATCACGTCCGGGAGCCAATCACGGATGAAGTACTGGTCGCGCGGCCGTGAGCCCTGATCTCCCGGATCGACGGGGTACCAGATCTCGACGTCGCGTTCGCCGAACTCGACGGTGGTGACGCCGGCGACGTACGGTCCCGGTGCGCGGAAGACCTCCGTCGCATCGGTGCCGGTCGTCGCATCGTCTCCGCAGGCGGAGAGGGCGGCGGTTGCGAGGAGAAGGACGATGAGTCGGATCGAGCGGGCCATCGGCGGACGGTATCCCGTCCTTCCGAACCGGACAACGCGAATTCGTCCGAATCGGAAGGTCAGGGAAGGGGCGTGGGTGAGCTCCGGGCGGTCCCCGCGACGTAGGCGATTCGCGCTGCCTGGGTGAGGAGGTCCGCGCGACTCTGCACGACGAGGTAGCGAGACTCCGCCAGGTCGCCCTCGGCGGTCAGGAGATCGACGATGGTCGCGAGCCCGCGGTGATAGCTCTCGAGGTTGCTCTCGTAGGCCTCCCGTGACGCGGCGAGCAGCGCGCCTGCGTACTCGTACTTCTTCGCGGCGGCCCGCTGGTCGTGGTAGGCGCGCCAGACCGCGGCGACCGCTTCGAGCTCGGCTTCCTCCAGCGAGGCGCGTGCGGCCGCGGCCTCCGCTTCGGCCTCTCGGATCGCGTTCAGCCGCTCGAAGCCCTCGAAGAGGCTCCAGCGAAGTCCGAGCCCGGCGTTCCACACCGGCGTGTTGCTGCGCACCGTGGGGGGAGCCGAGAACTGGTACCACCATGCGTCGAGCCCGTACGCGCCCTGGGCGTAGAGCTCGGGGTACAGATCGGCCTCCGCCTCTCGTGCTCGAGCCTCTTGCGCGCGGACGTCTTCGACCCGGGCCGCGAGGTCGGGGCGGCTCGCGAGTGCGGCGTCGATGAGCGCCTCGACCCCCTCGGCCAGGCCCGGAGGGACGGCTTCGATGGGTTCGATCCGGATCGGCTGGTCGGCGGGCACGCCGAGCGCGAGTGCGAGCGTCGCTTCCGAGTCGCTCACGAGAACGCGGGCCGCTTCGAGATCGTACGCGGCCTTGGCTTCCGTCTGCCGGGCGAGGAGCGCGTCGGGCTTCGTCGCGAGGCCCCGCGCGAGTCGCTCGTCCAACGCCTCGGTGACGGCTCGCGCGGTCGTCATGTTTCGTTCGGCCGCGCCCACCATCCCGTGCGCCGCATCGAGAGCGAAGTACGCGGTCTGCACCGAGAAGATCACGTCCTGCAGGGCCCGGTTGAAGTCGAAGTTCGCGGCGAGAAGTCGTCGCCGAGCGATCTCGACTCCGGCTT
>JAUIFY010000415.1 GCA_030430245.1 bacterium
GGCGGGCGGCGGGGCGGAGCGAATTGGCGGAAGGACGCGGCAAGCGGCGCGGTGGGAACCGCCGCCGGGACGGCCGTCGCGGCGAGAGCGACTGGCTCTATGGAGTCCATCCGGTTCGCGAGGCGCTGCGCGCGGGGCGGCGGGAGATCCTCCGGGTCTGGATCCGCGGAGGGACGGACCGGGCCGAGCTCGCCGACCTGATGGAGCTCGCTCGATCGACGGGGGTGCGCGTCGAGCGGGTGTCACGCGAAGCCATCGACGAGCGGGTCCCGGCGGACGCGCAGTCGCAGGGCGTCGCGGCCGAGGTCGGGCCGCTTCCGGAGTCGAGCCTCGAGGCGTTGCTGTCGAGCGTGTCCGCCGACGCGGACGCGACCCCGCCGGTCCTCCTGGCCCTCGACGGCGTCGAGGACCCCCAGAACGTGGGCGCGATCGCGCGGGTCGCCGAAGCGGCCGGCGTCTCGGGGCTCCTCCTCGCGGAACGGCGCGCGCCCGGGATCACCGCGGCGGTGGCCCGGGCCTCGGCCGGGGCGATCGAGTGGCTGCCGGTGGCCCGGGTCGGCAATCTGAATCGAGCCCTCGGGGAGCTGCAGGCGGCGGGGTATTGGGTCGTCGCGGCGGCGCCGGAAGAGGGCCGCTCCCTCTACGAGATGGAAGACCGGCTGCTGGATGCACCGCTGGTGGTCGTGCTGGGCGCCGAGGGGCGGGGCGTTCGGCCGAGCGTGGCCTCGACGGCGGACCACCGGGTCTGGATCCCGATGCGCGGCGAGGTCGCGTCGCTCAACGTCTCGACGGCCGGGGCCGTGATCCTCTTCGACCTGGTGCGCCGGCGATCCTCGAGCGAAGGGTAGGTCCCCGAGGGTGGTTCGGTGGAGCGGGTTCGCTCCCCGGCGGGGCCTCGGGCGGTCCTCCAGGCGCTTGCCAGCGGGGACCAGGCCGGTCTATAGTCTGCCGCCTCGGGGATCCAAAAAATCAAGTCAATTCGCGCTCGGTCACATCGGTTTCGTACTCGACCCGGTTCATGCACGTCTACGCGGACGAACGCTTTCGCGTCGCGGCCCGACTTCGGCGGTCTTCGACCCTCGAAGCCAACAGGTCGTCGGTCGTAGCGGCGGGGAGCTCGGTGTCGATGTGTGAACTCGGGCTGGCGTAGCTCAACTGGTAGAGCACCGGATTTGTAATCCGAAGGTTAAGGGTTCGAGTCCCCTCGCCAGCTCCACGCCTGCAGATTCGAACGCACACGCGAGCCGGAACGAGAACGAGTCCGAAACAGGAACGAGCCACGAAGCGCGCGACGGCGCCGGGCCACTCGAGAAGCAGCAAGCAATACAAGAAGAGAAGAGAGAAGAAAGGAAGAGACGGGGCGAACCCACCGACCCGATGCCACGCACACCCTTCGAGAGGGCCGACGAGCCGGCCGCGACGCGAGTCCGCATGCACCACCCCGAGATCGTCCGCGAATCATCGCGTGACACGTGCCTGTGTAAGACGAGTCGCGGGTCGACCAGACGTCGATGGACGCTTTCGAGGGACCGACATGAGTCCGGCGACGCCCGTGCTTCGACGACTCCCCCGTGAAGACGGCGGCCGATGTGCGCCGCGTCGCTCGCGTCGGGGCGGCACGAGACGCGAGACCGGGTGGAACGAAGGCGGAGGCTGGAGGGAGCAGGGCAGATCGGTCCGCCCCGGAAGAAGACAGACGGAACGAACGGGATCCATGGAGGGATACCGAAGCGGTTAAACGGGGCAGACTGTAAATCTGCTGGCCTTTGGCCTACGGAGGTTCGAATCCTCCTCCCTCCACCATCCCGGACTTTCTGCGGGAATAGCTCAGCTGGCTAGAGCACCAGCCTTCCAAGCTGGGGGTCGCGGGTTCGAATCCCGTTTCCCGCTCCATCGTTTCCTTCGCGGCCTGCGGTCGCGAAGACAGGAAGACACGAACAGGTCGGCGGGACCGCCGGCGCAACAAGAGATTGGCTCACGTAGCTCAGGTGGTAGAGCACGTCCTTGGTAAGGACGAGGTCAGCGGTTCAAGCCCGCTCGTGAGCTCCAGATGATCGCGACTCGGCGCAGGCCGATCGCGCGCGAACCAGCAAGACGGCGCGAGAGCGTCTGGACACTTTTCAACAGATCGACTTCGACGCCGCAGCTCCGGGGGGCGCTGTGGGGGAAGGCCGGAACGAGAGCCGGCGCTGCCCATCGAAGGCGACCCAACACGGCGCCCGGACGAGCCGGATCGCCAGCCAGCTGAACACAGCAATCCAGCAAGAGAGTGAGCAGGCAAGCACCATGTCCAAGGAAAAGTTCGAGCGGACGAAGCCCCACGTGAACGTGGGCACGATCGGTCACGTGGACCACGGGAAGACGACGCTGACGGCGGCGATCACTTCGCGTCAGGCGCACAAGGGCCTGGCTCAGAAGATGGACTTCGCGAACATCGACAAGGCTCCGGAGGAGCGCGAACGCGGGATCACGATCGCGACGGCGCACGTGGAGTACGAGACGGACGGTCGTCACTACGCGCACGTGGACTGCCCCGGTCACGCGGACTACGTGAAGAACATGATCACGGGCGCTGCTCAGATGGACGGTGCGATCCTGGTGGTTTCTGCTGCGGACGGCCCGATGCCGCAGACGCGGGAGCACGTTCTTCTGGCTCGTCAGGTGAACGTTCCCCACATCGTGGTGTTCCTGAACAAGGTGGACCAGGTGGACGACGAGGAGCTGCTGGAGCTGGTGGAGATGGAGATCCGCGAGCTTCTGTCTGGCTACGACTTCCCGGGCGACGACATCCCGATCATCAAGGGTTCGGCGCTGGCTGCGGGTGAGAACTCGGCGGACGATGCGGCGAACGCTTGCATCGACGAGCTGATGGACGCGCTGGACGCTTCGATCCCGGAGCCGGAGCGGGCGACGGACAAGGACTTCCTGATGCCGATCGAGGACGTGTTCTCGATCACGGGCCGCGGGACGGTGGTGACGGGCCGCGTCGAGGCGGGGACGATCCACCCGGCGGACGAGGTCGAGATCGTGGGGATCCGCGACACGACGAAGACGACGGTGACGGGCGTGGAGATGTTCCGGAAGCTGCTCGACGAGGGCCGTGCGGGGGACAACGTGGGTTGTCTGCTGCGGGGTACGGGCAAGGACGACGTGGAGCGAGGACAGGTTCTGGCGAAGCCGGGGTCGATCACGCCGCACACGAAGTTCAAGGCTCAGGCGTACATCCTGACGAAGGACGAGGGCGGCCGACACACGCCGTTCTTCAACGGTTACCGGCCTCAGTTCTACTTCCGGACGACGGACGTGACGGGCGTCGCGAACCTTCCTGACGGAACGGAGATGGTGATGCCGGGCGACAACGTCGAGATGACGG
>JAUIFY010000108.1 GCA_030430245.1 bacterium
GATCGGTCGGGAGCCCGGCGACCACCGTGTTGTCCTTCACGAAGGTCGGCAGCCCGTGCAGCCGGCCGTCGCCGGAGGGCGCCGGCTCGTTCCGGGCGTCGTCGAAGCGTTCGGCCGCGATCGCGTTCAGGCCGCGAACGCGCTCCGCGCGAGCCGCCGCGGCTTCGGTGAGCTCGCGCCGCGAGATCTCGCCGCGACGGACCAGATCGGCCAGGGCCACTCCGTCCCGTTCTCCCAGGACGTCCTCCCCGAAGGCATGTAGAACGCGATGGCTCGTCATCTTCGCACGCACGGTCGCAAGTCCGACTCGAGTCGGCCCTCCGTGCCGGAGTCTTCCTAGGCCAGGCGGAGCGAGGAGGCAACGGCGGCGTGCGACGAGCGCTTCGCGACGTGGCGGCGCTCGCCTCGACGGATGCGAGAGCGACGACGCTCGAGCCGGCTCCGCGCGCCGCCGCGCGACTCGAGCGTTCCCGCGTCTTCCGCCGCGGGGTCCTGGTCGCTCGCCCAGCGCGCGGACCCGCGCCAGGATCGTTTTCGCCGTGGCTCGCAGTCGTGCCACGATGCTCCCGTGGGCCCGGATCGGGATACGGCCGCGATCTACGCCGCCAGCGGACTCGGTGGGCGCTTGCCTTGGGGCAGAGTGCCCGCCGTTCTCGTCGTCGATCTCGCGCGGGCCTTCACCGACCCGAGCGAACCCCTTGGCGCGGATCTGTCCGCCACGGTGGAGGCGACCCGTCGCGTCCTGGACGTGGCGCGTGACGGCCGAGCTCCCGTCCTCTTCACCACGATCGCCTACGACCCGGCGGACGTCGGTCGGGTTCTGTGGATGGTCAAGGGTCCGGCGCTCGCGCGATTGCTCGTGGGCAGCCCACTCGTCGAGATCGACTCGAGGCTCGGGCGGCGCGAGGGAGAGCCGGTGATCTCGAAGAAGGGCGCCTCGGCGTTTTTCGAGACCGCGCTACAGGACGAGCTCTCGAGTCGGGGCGTCGATACCGTCGTGCTGTGTGGGGCGTCGACCAGCGGTTGCATCCGCGCGACGGCCATCGACCTCATGCAGAGAGGCTGGCCCGCCGTGGTGCCGCGTCCGTGCGTGGGGGATCGCGCGCCAGAGGCCCACGACGCCAATCTCGTCGACATCGACGCGAAGTACGGCGACGTCGTCGATCTCGCCGAGGTGCTGTCCTATCTTCGCCGCGGAGGCAGCTCGAGCACGTCGTGAGCGGTGCCGAGCGTCGCCCCTGTCAAACGGCCGTTCACCAACGGCGCTGGCCAGCGGCAGGATGGGAGCATGGGCTGGGCGGCATGCGAAGGAAGGCGCTCGCGAGTCGCTGTGGGACGCCTTTTCGGTCTCGGGTCGGCGCTGGCGCTCGAGCGCCCTTGCTTCGCATGCCAGGCCGATCGACGCTCGACGTCACGGGCTCGAGTCTCGAGAACGGCATCCTCGTCACCAACGGCGACGCGGTCGTCGGATCGTGCGCCGCGGCCGAGCACGGCGGCGTCCCGGTTTCCCGACGCCGCGTTCGCCTCGAATCCTCGAACGCGAAGCGGAAGTGAGAATGGCCAGGGGGTGAATCGAACACCCGACACGCAAATTTTCAGTCTGCTGCTCTACCAACTGAGCTACCTGGCCAGGTGCCCAAACGATTCCGCGGATTTAACGAGCCGGTGAAGTCGAGTCAACGGAGCGATACGGCCCGCGGGCCGCGGAAATCCGGCGCTCCCGACTCCGGTCGGCTCTCCGGCGCGTGGGCCCCGATCCAGTCGCGCCCCGAGCTTCGCGCCGTCGAGGGCGTTGATCTCCTCGACGCCGGTCCGGCTCGTGACGTTCACCTCGGTCAGCCCGCATGCGCACCGTCTCCAGCTTCGGGCCGAGCTTCCCAGCGATCGAGCCGATCGCCTCCGACTTGCGAGCCGTACCTGTCGGCTTCAGAGAAAACGAGCCGGACAGTCGGCTCCCGCAGTTCCTTGGGGTGCCGATGCCGTGACATTCGCTCCATCCTCGCAGAGGTTGGGTCCCCAGGAAAATCGGTACGATTGAGGCTACCAAATGTCGCCGAAGAACTCGGTGCGGCCGGTGGCCAGCGGACCCTCGAATACGAGGCGGTCTTCGTAGAACAAGGATAGTAGGATCTCCTCGCCGGTGTCGTTCGTGACGGAGAGTCCCGCCTCTGGACTCTCATCTACCCTCAGCACTCGAAGTTCGATACGCCCGTCCAGGCTACGGAAGGCGACCGCGGCGTCACCGTCCTCGAGCCGGGCTTCGACCCTCTCGGCGCGGTCTCGCACCGGGCTCACGACCAGTCGGTAGGAAGAGGCCGGCTCGATCCCTGGCGCAGGCGTCGCGGAGTCGCCGCATCCCGAGGCGGTGATGGCGATCGAGATCATGATGATGGCGAGCGAAAGGGTTCTCATGAGGCTGGCCTCCGTTCTCGGTTTCGACCGTGGATCGGTTCCGAGATGACTCGTTCCCGGATCTGCTCGCGCAGAAGATCACCGGTGTGCCGCAACACGGCGGGGCGGAAGGTCGACCAGCGCACAGGAAGAGCAGTGCTGGTCCGAACCCCCTGACCCTGCATTCGATCTGAGAGTCGACCCGGCTCAGCCCTCCGGGGCGTGTGCCTCGATCCAGTCGATCATGTTCGCCTCGAGCTTCACCCCGTCGAGGGCGTTGATCTCCTGCACGCCGGTCGGACTCGTGACGTTCACCTCCGTCAGGTAGTCGCCGATCACGTCGAGGCCGACGAAGACGAGGCCGTCCTCGCGGAGCTTCGGCGCGATGCGCTCGCAGATCTCGTGGTCGCGTCCGGTGAGAGGCGACTTCGCGGCGGAGCCGCCGACGTGGAAGTTCGAGCGGCTCTCGGCGTCGCTCGGGACCCGGAGGACGCCGCCGAGTGGCTCGCCGTCGATGAGGATGATGCGCTTGTCGCCCTGGCGCACCTCGGGGAGGTAGCGCTGGGCCATGATGCGGGTGCGGCCCTGGTCGGTCGATGCCTCGAGGATCGCGTTCACGTTCCGGTCGTCGGCGCGGACGTGGAAGATGCCCGCGCCGCCGCAGCCGTCGAGTGGCTTCACGATCATCTCGCCGCCGAGCTCCGCCATGAACGCCTTCAGCATCGTCATGTCCGACGTGACGAGGCTCTCGGGGACCACCTCGGGGAAGTGCAGGGCGTAGAGCTTCTCGTTCGCGTCGCGCAGGCCCTGGGGGTCGTTCAGCACGAGCACGCGCTTCTCGTCGGCGAGCGAGGCGGCGTGCGTGTCGAAGAAGAACTCCATGTCGAAGGGCGGGTCCTTGCGAAGTAGGACGACGTCGAGCTCCTCCAGTGTGCAGGTGCGTTCCTCGCCGAGGGCGTAGTGGTCGCCGTGCTTGCGTCGCACCGACACCGGCGCCATGCGCGCCTCCGGTGTGCCCAGGCGAATCGAGAGGCTCTCGGGTGGGATGTAGAGGCACTCGTGCCCGCGGGCGCCGGCTTCCTCGAGAAAGACGAACGTCGTGTCCTTCTCGATGTCGATTCCGGCGAGCGGGTCCATCACGAAGCCGATTCGCAGCCTGCGCGAGCTCATACGGAAGGATCTTCGCCTTCCGGCTTCGGCATGTCACGCGCGCGCACGACGATCGTCCCGGCGAGATAGTCGTGGAGGGCACGGCGGGGCGGGAAGGCGGCCAGGAGGAAGCCCACGCCTAGGGGAAGGGCCGAGAAGACGTAGCCGCAGACCCGAGCGAGGCTTCGTCCGGGGTCGAGGGGGCGCCCGTCGGCGCCCACCACGTGGAGCCCCATCAGCGACTTCCCGACCGTCTGGCCTCCGCTCCCGTGCATGAAGAGGAAGTACCCGGCGACGAGAACGATCTCGCCGATCGCCGTGAGCTGCTCGGTCAGGACGTCGTCGTAGAGCTCGGTCGTGCCGCTGACGGCCTCTGCCGCCCGGATGCCGAGCCAGGCGGCGCTCGGCAGGAGCGAGCCGACCAGAGAGAGCAGCATCAGGTCGACCACGAATGCCCACGCGCGCGAGAAGAACGCAGGCGACGAGGCGGCCGCGGGCGGCCGGGGCGGAAGCGGGCGCCTGCGCCGTGCGCTGCGTGGGGGGACCGGGGCCCACTCGGTGGGCTCGTCCTCGGGCCGGCCCGCGGCGCTCGGCCCTGCCGCCAGGGGGGCGGCGTCGGCGCGCTCGGCGGCCGGCGCGGTCGGATCCTCGGGCGCGGTCGACCCGGCGTCGGGCGTCTCGGCCTCGGGCGGTGTGGAAGACGACGCCGGTGGATTCTCGCGCAGCGACGCGCCGCACGATCCGCACGTCATCTGGTGCGGATGCACGGGCTGGCCACACTCGCCGCAGTGGGTCATGTCGACGTCATTCCAGAAGGCTCGCGGGGACGCCAGCGCCCCGCGTCATCCCCGCCGGAGGCCCGCGATCGCGAGCGCGGCGGCGGCGGCCGTCTCGAAGCGCAGGATGCGCGGGCCGAGAGACCTCGCCTCCGCCCCCGCGTCGCGGAGAGCCGCGACCTCGCCCGGAGAGAAGCCGCCCTCCGGCCCGATGAACAGGGCGAGCGGCGTGTCTGCGTCGCCTCCGTCCCAGCGCTCGGTCGCGTCGGGCGTGAACACGACGAGCCGGGTCGCGGGCGGGAGGGCGGCGACCGCGGCGTGGATCGTCGCCGGTGCTTCGATCTCGGGGGGGCGCGTGCGCCCGCATTGCTCGCACGCGGCGCGCGCGATGCGGACCCAGCGGGCGCGGCGCGACTCCGACAGGGAAGCGACCTGCGTCCGCTCCGCGCGGAGCGGTAGGAGGCGCGTCGCACCGAGCTCCGTTGCCTTCTCGACGACCGTGTCGAACCGACCGAGGTCGGCCAGCGCGACGGCGACGGTGACGTCGGACTCCGGGTCCGCGTCCGTGGGGATCGGTGCACCGAGTCGGACCACCGCGGCGCGGCGGTCGAGGCTCTCGATCGTCGCGACCCGGATCGCGCCGGGACCGACGATCGCTTCGAACGAGCCCCCGACCGCGAGGCGCAGCGCCCGCAGGTGGTGCACGCCGTCGGCATCCAGGGTCGCTCGATCGTCGTTCGCGGGATCGACCCGAACGAAGAGCCGTGGCACCTCAGGCCCCTTCCGGGGGCCGCTGGACGACGAGCGTGACCCACGTGGAGAGACAGCGCCGTCGCCGGTGGCGCAGTCCCGCAGCTCGCAGAGCCCTGCGCACGTCCGTCTCCTGGCTCTCCAGCAGACCGGACACGATCAGCGTCCCGCCCGGAGCGAGGCGGGCGGCGAGCGCGGGGGCGAGCTCGACGAGAAGGTTCGCAAAGAGATTTGCGACGACGAGGTCGTACGCCCCTCGTCGGGATGCCAGGGACGGACCGGTCGCGATCGGGCCGAGGCCGTTCGCGTGCGCGGCCTCGCGCGTGGCCTCGATCGCGAGCGGATCGTCGTCGACCGCCGCGACGCGCTTCACCCCGAAGGCGCGCATCGCGAGTGCCAGAACGCCCGAGCCGCAGCCCACGTCGAGGCCGCGCCGCGGGGGCGTGGCGCCACACGCGTGCTCGATCTCGAGTAAGCATCCGCGCGTGGTGGGATGATGCCCCGTCCCGAAGGCCTGGCCGGGATCGATGCGGAGCACGTGCCGGCCTTCGGCATCGCCGTCCAGCTCGTGCCAGCTCGGTGCGATGAGCAGCGTCTTCCCGACGGTGATCGGCGGGAAGTGGGCACGCCACGCCGTGCCGTAGTCCCCCGTCTCGAAAGGCTCGAGCGAAGCGCGCCCCGGCGCGAGCTTCGGGAAGTGGGCCCGCACATCGTCGAGGGCCGCGCGGAGCTGTCGCTCCAGCCGCCGTCGCGGTACGTCGGGCGGGAAGTAGGCCTCGATGCGGGTCGTGCGGGCGACGCGCGTGGACGCCTTGCGCCTGCGGAAGTCGGTCTGTCCCGTCACGACTCCCGGAGCGCCCAGCTCGATGCAGAGGGCCGAGACCGCGTCCGTCGCCTCGATCGGGATGGGCAGCCGGAGTCGGGTCCAGCGCTGGACGTTCGCCGCGGCCATCTTTTCGACTCTAGCTTCCCCTGATAGGACCACGCCATGCCGGGAAAGCTCGCCGACTTCGTCCGCATCGGCCACCGGGGCTCCTCGGCGGAGTGTCCCGAGAACACGATCGCCTCGTTTCGTCGCGCGCTCGAGCAGGGCGCGCAGATGATCGAGTGCGATCTGCAGCTCACCGCCGACGATCACGTCGTGATCATCCACGACTGGACCGTCGATCGGACGACGACCGGGGAGGGCACCGTCCGCGAGATGACGCTCGATCAGATCCAGGCGCTCGACGCCGGGGTCTGGAAGGGGCCGCGGTTCGCCGGCGAGGTCGTGCCGACCCTGGAGGAGACCCTCGACGCCGTCCTGCCGAGTGCCCGGCTGAACCTCGAGCTCAAGTGCCGGGGGTCGGACGAGGACGCGCGGCGGCTCGCGATGTCGGCCGTGGCGGCCGTCGCCCAACGCGACGCCTTCGACCGGGTGATCTTCTCCTCGTTCGACCGGGCGAGCCTCGAGGCTCTGCGCGACGTCTCATCGGAGGCCCGCCTGGGCGTCCTGTGGATCTTCGCCCCGTTCGACGAGGCCTTCGCGCTCGCGGAGGAGCTGGGCGCGGGGGCCCTCCATCCGCGTGCGGAGGCGGTCGACGTGCGCGTGGTCGACGCGGCCCACGAGCGCGGCCTCGCGGTGAACACCTGGACGGTGAACGAGCCGCCGGCCGTTCTCGACATGATCCGCGCCGGGGTCGACGGGATCATCAGCGACTTTCCCGGCCGTCTCCTCGAGGCCCGGGCCCGGCTGCTGGGCGACGAGGGCTGACCGAACCGGCGGGCTAGTGTCTCACTTTGGTGAGACACTACCACCGGCGGCGCCCGCCTTGACGCGGACCGTCCCATCCCCGAACATCAGAGGTTCGCGGAAATCCGCCGAAAGGGGGTGAGGAAGCCAAATGCCTGGAGTACGAGTCAAAGAGAACGAACCGATCGAAAGCGCGATCCGCCGCTTCAAGAAACAGTGCGAAAAGGCCGGCATCCTCTCAGAGCTGCGCAAGCGCGAGCACTACGAGAAGCCGAGCGTGAAGCGCAAGAAGAAGGCTCTGGCCGCGCGCAAGCGCACGCTGCGCCGCGCCGCCCGGAGCAACGGGTAGCACCCGACCCTTTCGGTGGGGCGCTCGGGCGGAGAAATCGCCGGGGCGCCTCACCACCATCTTCCTTCCTCGGCCGGGACGTGCGAAGGAAAGACAGTGCCCGAGATCCCGCAGCCCGTCCTCGATGAGATCAAGCATCGGGTCGACATGGCGGCCCTGGTCTCCGAGCATCTCACCCTGAAGCGGAGCGGCCGAGGATTCGTCGGTCTCTGTCCGTTTCATGAAGAGAAGACGCCCTCCTTCTATGTGAACCCCGAGCGGGGCTCGTTTCACTGCTTCGGCTGCAACGCCGGAGGAAACGCCTTCACGTTCCTCATGCGCATGACCGGGCAGACCTTCCCCGAGGTCGTGCGCGAGCTCGCGGACAAGGTGGGCGTGGCCGTACCGGAGTCCCGAGCGTCGCAGGGGCAGGACCGGCTCGCCGAGGTGAACCGGCTCGCGGCGGAGCTCTTCCAGGTCATCCTGCACGAGAGCAAGCGGGGGGAGCGCGCGCGGGCGTACCTCGAGGAGCGTGGGCTCTCCGAAGAGACGATCCGCAGGTTCGGGCTGGGGTTCGCGCCCGGCGACGGCTGGGTCGACAAGCTCCGCGCACGGGACGTCTCGATGGGCGACCTGAAGCGTCTCGGTCTCATGAGCGAGGGGCGGTCGGGACCGTATCCACTGTTCCGCGACCGGCTCATCTTCCCGATCCACGACCTGAGCGGACGCGTGATCGCGTTCGGCGGGCGTGCGATCGGGGAGACGAAGGGGCCGAAGTACCTGAACTCCCCGGAGTCGCCGCTCTACCGCAAGGGGCATCATCTCTACGGCATGGACCTCGCGCGCGACGAGGCGCGCAGTCGCGACCAGGTGATCCTCGTCGAGGGCTACATGGACGCGATCGCTCTCGCGCAGGCCGGCATGACGCACGCGGTCGCCGTGCTCGGGACGGCCCTCACGGCCGATCAGCTCCGACTCGCGCGTCGCTTCTCTTCGGAGATCGTCGTGTGCTTCGATGGCGACGAGGCCGGACGTCGGGCGGCCTTGCGCGCGTTCCCCCTGTGCGTCGACGAGGTCGACCTCTGGCCGAAGGCCGTCTTCCTCCCGCCGGGCGAGGATCCCGATAGTCTCGTGCGAGGCGGAGGAACGGCCGCGATGGAGAAGCTGATCGCCGGCGGGCAATCGCTGATCGACTTCTTCCTCGACGATCTGGTGGGACCGGACGCGGGCGTGGGCGAGACCGCGCGCGCGGCCAGCACGATGGCGGGTGTGCTCGCGCGGGTGAAGGACCCGATCGTGCGCGACAAGCTCGTGCGGGGCGCGGCGGGTCGTCTGGGCGTCTCGGACGGCGCGTTGCTCCAGGCGGCGCGCAAGGCGCATCGCGAGCAGAGGCGCTCGTCGGCGTCTCGCTCGCGCGCGTCGGGAGCGCCCGACCGCCCGGCGCCGCGTTCCGAGCCGAGGTCGGGCCGCGTACGCTTCAGCTCCGATGCCGAGATGGTCGAGTTGATCGTTTGCGACGCGGGGGTCGCCGAGCGCGCGCGCCGCGAGGGTGCGCTGGAGATGATCGAGGAGCCGGTGCTGCGCGGCATCGCCGAGGGCGTGCTCGCGCGCCGCGAGAGCGACGAGTACTTCGAGCCGCTCGAGCTGCTCCCCGATCTGCCGCCGGCGATGGCCGAGCGCGTGCGCCTGCGTTTGGACGAGGGGGCCGTCGGCGAGGTCGCGGCCCGTGCCGCCGACGAGTGGTTCGCCCGGCACGCGGCGCGGTCGGCGAGCGGCGACCGGAAGGCGATCATCGCGCGGTTGCGAGCGGCCGAGCACCGCGGCGACGACGAGGCGGTGCGCGCCGCGCTCGAGGCCCTGCGCAGCGGAGCGTCGCTCCCTCCGGAGCAGACGCCGGCGGTCGCGGAGGAAGCGGCACCCGAGTACCCGCCGGGATTGGCCGAGCTGCCGCCCGAGGACCCGCCGGGCTTCGCCGAGCTGCCGCCCGACGACGAGTACGACTACGATCCCGATCCCGACTGGGTGCCCGACGGCTCCTGACGAGGCCACCCGGGGAGACGTCCGCGCGGGTTCCGCGGAGCCCGGGCCCCGTCGTTCCGGGACGTCGTGCGGTCCGGTGGACGTGGAATCGGCGGCCGGAGCCGCGCGTTGTCAGACGGTCCGCGACGCCGTATCCAGAGGACGCGGCACCGACACGAGGGCTCGTAGCTCAGTTGGTCAGAGCGGCCGGCTCATAACCGGTTGGTCCCAGGTTCGAGGCCTGGCGGGCCCATCGGGGAGCAGGGGCGGGCGGGGCGACCCGCCGGCCCCTGGCTTCCGCCACGTCCGTCTCCCGGCGGTCCGTCCGCCAGGCTCTCTCCCGAGGTCGTCCGGCGAGTTCGAGCTCGGAGTTCGAGACGGTCGGGCCTCGGGCCTGTGCTCGCATCCCCAGGACTCCTCGTGTCGTCGGGATCGACCGCCGCCGCGGCCGATCCCCTCTACGAGAGATGAGCGTGCAGGACGGGTCGGACCACGCTGGTCCAGACTTCGTAGCCGGCCGGGCTCATGTGCAACCCGTCGGCGACGAACAGCTCGGCGCGCAGCACGCCGCCGTCGTCGAACATCGGGGACGCCACGTCGATGAACGTCACGTCCGGCTCCACGTCGGCGAACGCCGCCATGAGTCGGTTCGCCCGGAGCATCTCCTCCCAGAGATTCTCGCGCGCGAACGAGGGCTTGATCGAGAGGACGTAGATGGGCACGTCGGTCCGCGTGCGGACCGTCTCGACGAAATCCTGGAGGTCCTCCAGCACGCAGTCCGCGCTGTTGCCGAAGGCGATGTCGTTGTCTCCCGAGTACAGCACGATGGCCCGCGGTTCGTAGGGAAAGATGATCCGCTCTGCGTAGTGGGTCGTCTGCTGGAGGACGGAGCCCCCGAAGCCGCGGTTCAGCGCGGGCAGGGGGGCGATGTCGTCCTGGACGGTCTGCCAGAAGACGATGCTCGAGCTGCCGACGAACAGGACGGGCCCGGGGGAGGGCGGGTTCTCCCGGTCGCTCTGCTCGAAGCTCTCGATCGACGCGTCCCAGGTGTCCAGTGGTGCCAGGGGGCCGGTTGGATCGGGCGGGACGCAGCTCACCGTCTCGAGGATCGAGGGGGAGACCGCGGTGTCGGAGCAGCCGGCAACGATCAGGGCCAGCCCGGCGGCGAGGAGGACGCGACGCACTTGCCCCTTGTGCCACCGCGCGCCGTTGCGAGTCCAGCGACGGGCGCGCGCGTCGCCTGGCGGCGGATCGCTGGGTCTGCCCGCGTCTCTCGGGGCCGAAGAGGGCGTGACGGCGAGGACGCTACGACGCGTCGATCGGGAACGGGAACTGCTGGTCGACGACGCCGTCGACGACGAACGTGAGGCAGCCGATTTCGCCGATGTCCTCCGGCACGATGAACGTGATGGGTGGGAACGCGCCGAAGAGATCGAGCGTGGGGAAGGTCGCCGTTCCGATCACCTGATCGTCGAGCCGGACCTCGATGGCCACGTCGACGAGCGGGTCGGTCGCCACGGTCTGCTCGCGGAACGCGGTCGCACCGAGGAAGTACGGTGCTCCGGGCTGGAGGGAGAACGCCTCTCCGGCGGTGCCCTGCACGCTGAAGCCGACGGTCACCGCCGGCACGCCGCCGAAGCCCAGGGTCTGCAGGCAGCTCTCGCACGCCCCGCCGGGCGGCGTGGTGGGGGTCTCGTCGTCGTGGAGGTGTCGGCGTCCATTGTGCGGGGGCGCCGCGTAAGGGAACACCTTGTTGTAGACGGCGTCGTTCGCGTCGACGGCGTCGCCGCCGTGGTTGATGACCGGCGTCGCGAGGCGGAGGTCGCTGATCGCCGCGGTGACGGCGATGTCGAGCACGTCGTCGCCGAACCGGCGCCCGTTGGGCCATCCCGAAGGGATCTCCTGATTCTGCAGAGGGCTGAAGATGGTGTCGCCGCCGAAGAGGCTCAGACGGTGGAAGCCGGGGTCGTCGGGGTTCGTCGGATGGTTCGGACCGCCGCCGGCCAGGGGGACCGCTCCCGTCGACAGATCGACCTTGATCACGTCGGGGATGTAGATCCCCGCGATGTCCGTCCGGTCGGTCTGCAGCGGCGGGGCGACGCCGAGCAGATCGGCGATCTCGGGGTTCAGAGCGTAGTTCACGAAGAGTTCGCGGTCGTCCTCGGGCGTCGAGCGGCCGTAGGTGTCCTTGTCTCGCACGGCGACGAACCCCTCGTTGAACAGCGGATTCCCCTGGCGGCCGACCTGGACGAACTTCTTGCCGACCTTGGGCGCCTTCACGGGGTTCGGCGGAATCGTGATCTTGGGCCGCGACGTGGACGCCCAGATGCCCACGATCTGGTCGTCGCCGCCGAGCTCGTCGACCGGGATGTTCAGAGAGATCGTGTGGACGTTGAAGCCCTTCTGGGTGTCCTTGCCCGGCGAGCGGAGCTGCAGCAGGTCGAAGACCGCCTGGATGTCGGCGAAGAAGCCGTCGTCGCGCTGGCCCGCGAACGCCTGGTAGCCCAGGGGAAGCGTGTAGACGGTCTGCTGCGTGTAGGCGTCGAGATCGCCCGCGACGGCCACGCCGTCTCGAGCCGGCTGCTCGCCGTCGTCGTCGACGTTGTAGCGGGGCGTAGCGAGACCCTGGTTGTTCGGAGGCACGAGCAGTCCGGTGCCGAGCACCGTCACTCGGTCCTTCTTCTTCCGGATGCGGTTGTCCACCTTCTCGATCGAGTAGGTCTGGACGAGGTTCTGGTTCGCGTCTCCCACGTCGGCGATGATCCCCAGATACGACTGGCGGATCGTGCTCGGGTTCTGGTGCCTCGTCAGGAAGCGGAATCGATAGAGGAGGGTCGCCCGTCCGGCAGGGAGGTCGTCCCCCATCGCCACGTTGATCTCGTATTGGACGTTGTCGTCGAAGTTGTACCGGTTGGGCCCGACCCCGGGCTCCTCGAACGGGTACACGGCGACCGCCGTCGTCAGGAACTTGTCGCCGCCCTGCTCCGAGACGAACGCATAGACGTCCGTCGTATTGGCGGCGTCGTCGAAGGTGACCAGCGGAGCGTCCATGTGGCTCGACGCCGGCGCGGACGCCGGTGCCAGCAGCGCGGCCAGCAGGGCTGCGGCGATCGAGATCGATCGGGTCGTCTTCACGAGAGCCTCCCCCGGCCACACATGAGCGCGGCCGTCGTAGGGGGTACGCCCGTCGGTGCCGGGTGGACGATCCGGCTTGCGGTTTCGGCGCGAATCCTCTGTGCGGTCGGTCCCGCCCGGGCCGTGCCAGCGGGCGGTCCCCGGGACCTCCGGACCCGCTTCGGTGCGCTCCGATACGCCCGCCGGGTGGTAACCCGCCGGTTACCGCGGCGCTTCCAATCGATTCGGTCCGTGCGGGTAGGCCTTGAATTCACTCGGGAATCCAAGGCGCTGGCGCGGCATGCGCCTTGCGCCGAGATCCCCCCGTGCCGTCGCCCGCGACGCACCCGGAACCGCAGCTCCGCGGCCGGCGACGAAATCGGGAGAGAATTCCATGCCGCGCAGAATTGCATTCGGGCCGACGATACTCGCCTCGTGCGCCCTTCTCCTGGGCGCCGGGAGTTTCGCCGAGGCGAAGGTCCTCTGCGCCAGCCCGCTCGGGAGCGTGAAGATCCGCGAGGGCTGCCGTCGCCACGAGGTGGTGGTGGACGTCCGCGAGCTGATGGCCGCCGTTCCGGATCCGGTTCCTCTCGAGAACTGGGAGGTCGACGGCGCGTCGGCCGCCGCGGAGGGGCGGGAGTCGGTCTCGGCGGTGAACTCGTCCTCGGTCGTGTCGGTGAACCCGTGCCGGCTGATCGACACGCGGATCGGGTCGTCCTCGGAGATTCCCGGCGACGACATCGGCGCGTTCGCCGACTTCGAGAGGCGAACCTACACCCTCGAGGGCTACTGCGGCATTCCCGCGGGCGCGACCGGGGTCTCGATCAACCTCGCGATCGTGCCCGGGGTGCAATCCGGCTTCGCCTCCGTCGGTCCGAGTGGCTCGATCCCGGCCTTTCCGCCCGGGCCGAACTTCGCATCGATCAACTACGTCGGCAGCGGGCCCCCGCTCTCGAACTCCCTCGTCGTGCCGCTCGACTCCCTCGGACGACTGGACGTGTACGCCGCGCGATCGGCCGAGGTCATCATCGACACGAACGGGTACCTGGCACCGCCCGGCGACGACGACGGCAACACGGCCTACGGAATCGACTCGCTGCTCTCGATCACGACGGGCGAGCACAACACGGCGATCGGCGAGGCGGCCTTGACGTCGACCAGCGAGGGCCGCTGGAACGTGGCCGTCGGCTACGCCGCGCTCGAGGAGAACCAGGACGGCGACTGGAACACCGCCATCGGGAAGGAGGCGCTCGAGGCGAACGTCGACGGGAACTCGAATGTCGCCATCGGCGGCCGCGCGCTCGAGGCCAACGTAGACGGAAGCAGCAACCTTGCGGTGGGGCCCTTCGCGCTCAACGACAACGTCAGCGGATTTCACAACGTGGCGGTGGGCCATGCCGCAGTCTCCAAGGGGACCGGAGACGCCAACGTCGCGGTCGGATACAAGGCGCTCGCCGACACGGTGGCTGGAAACTCCAACGTCGCGGTCGGCCGGTTCGCGCTCGAGACTCACGGCGCGAGCAGCACGAACGTGGCCGTGGGGGCGGAAGCGCTCCGTGGACTCACCGGCGGGATCGGCAACGTGGCGATCGGTTACCGTGCGGGCGAGTACCTCATCACGGGGAGCTCGAACATCCTGATCGACAACCGCGGCGCGACCTCGGAGAGCGGGACGATTCGGCTGGGATCGACGCAGACGGCGACCTACATCGCGGGCATCGATGGCCAGAGCGTCGACCAGATGACGCCCGTCTACGTGGGCTCCGACGGGAAGCTCGGCACCACGATCGCGTCGTCCCGCGGCCTGAAGCAGGACGTCGCCGACGTGGGCGAGCGGAGCCGTGCGCTCCTCGAGCTCCGTCCGGTCTCGTTCGCGTACAAGTCGACGCCCGAGAGGGAGCACTTCGGCCTGATCGCAGAGGAGGCCGCGGAAGTCCTGCCCGAGATCGTGGTCTTCGACGACGAAGGCCGCCCGGCCGCCGTGCGCTACGACAAGCTGACGCCGCTGCTCCTGAGCGAGCTGCAGCGCGCGCACCGGCTGATCCAGGAGCAGGGGCAGCGCATCGAGGCGCTGTCGGCGAAGCGCGATTCCTGAGGGGTACCGGCGCGAGACCGGGACGACGAACGCCCGGGCCGTTCTCCGGGCCAGGCTGTCGCGGCGATCGGATCGCGGGAACCGCCCCGGTGTGCTCGGTCGAGCGGGAAGGAGCCAGGGCTCCGGCTTCCCTCCCGCTCGACTCGAGTCGCGAGTGAGTCGGATCGCGCGACTAGAACGCGCAGACCTCGACCTCGCAGATCAGCGGATCGCACGTCTCGACGGCGGGGTCGCACTCGCGCTCGACCGGGCATTCGGCCGGAACGTCGCACGTGTCGGCGACGTCGCAGGTATCGGCGACGTCGCACGTCGAGGCCACCTCGCACGTGCACGACCAGCCCGAGCACTGGCAGCTCATGCCCGAGAGGACCTGGGCCGGGTTGAGGACGATCTCCTCGACGCCGCAGAGGAACGCGTCGGTCACCTCGACGAGGCCGCAGGCCGCCTCACTCGTGACCTCGATCGTCCCGCAGATCGCCTCGTTCGCGGCCTCGATCGTGCCGCAGATCGCCTCGCTCACGATCGGCTCGACGATCGTCTTCCACCCGCACTCCACCCCGTCGGCGATCTCCTGCATCTGGCACTCGGCCCACTCCCACTCGATCGGGGCCACGTCGAGGTAGTTCTCGAACGGGGCCGGAAGCACGAAGACGGGAGCCCAGGCGAGGGCGTCGTCGATCTGGATGCGAGGCGTCACGCGCCCCTGCCGCGGATCGGTGATCGGCACGCCCGTGTCCTTCAGCGCCTGGAGGACCTGATGCGCGTCCAGGTCGGTGCGTGCGCCCCGCATCACGGCGAACGCACCCGCCGCGTGCGGCGCCGCCATCGACGTGCCGGAGAGCGTGAGGCCCGCCGCGGTGATGTCGGTGCCCGGCGCGAGGAGGTCGAGCGACGATGCGCTGTTCGAGAACCCGGCGACCGCGTCGCGCTCGTCGACCGCGCCGACCGCGACCGCCCACGGCGAGCACGCGGGGATGGCGATGCGATTCGACTGCCCGTCGTTCCCCGAGGCGACGACCGGCGTGATGCCGACGGCTTGCGCCTCGGCGAACAGGGAGTCGACGGGCGAGAGGCAGCGGCCGCGCGCGCCCATGTCCTCCGTGCCGAGGCTCAGGTTCATCGCGACGGTGTTGAACAGGAACTTCGAGTCGATCAGGAAGTCGATCGCGACGGCGAGCCCGACGACGTTGGTCAGGGGGCCGTCCGGCGTCTGCTCGAATACGTCGAGGGCGAGGATGTTCGTCTCGGGTGCCATCCCGAGAACGATGCCGGCGACGTTGGTGCCGTGGCCATCGTCGTCGAGCGCGCCGTCGGGCACGCCGAACTCGGCGGCGTAGCCGACGCGGCACCCCGCGGGCTGGCCCGGCGCCGTGCACGCGCCGAACGCGGGGTGGGTGTAGTCGACCCCCGTGTCCAGAATTGCGACCGACGTGTCGCGCCCGCGGGCGCCCATCGCGGCCGCCGCCGGCTGTCCCACCTGGGGGAGGCTCTCGGCGAGGAAGGGGACGAACTCGAGGTTCTCGTGCACGGCGAGCACCCCGTCCATCCGCTCGAGTCGTTCGATCTGCTCGTCGCGCTCGACGTGGAGCGCGATGACCGGGAAGTTCCGGAACGTCTTCTCGACGTCGACTCCGATCTTGCGCGCCGACGCGGCGAGGCCCATCTGGAGCCGTGCGTACTCGCGCGACTTGTACCGCCGGATGGCCGGGTCGTCGTGGGCGAGCTTCTTGCGAGTCCGGAGGCGACCGACGCGCTTCGCGACGTTCTCCGCATCGAGCTCGACGATCACCGTTCGGGGACCCGTGTACTCGTTGCGCGGGCCCTTCTCGTCGATCGACGGCTTCGCTCTGGGTGTGCGCGTGTCGGGTGTCCTCTCGACCCGCGGTTCGAGCCTTCCGAAGTCCCCTCCGAAGTCCCCGACGAGCGGAGACGGCTTCGCCTCCGCTCCGGCAAAGGTTGCAAGGATCGTGGCGACGGCCACGAGCTGATTCACGGCGTGACGGGCACGCATGGCATTCCCCCTTTCGACTGAGACGCGGGACGTGCCCGCGCAGAGTTGGATGGGGCAGGCCTCCGCAAGGGCGGTGCCAGGAGGAGACGTCGCGCTTACGGGCCGCGTTCGAACGGCCGGCGCCATGGGCGCAAACCGCGCTTGCCGGCCGGCGCCAAGGCTGGTTGGCGCCGGCGCGTTCCCCGCGCGGTGACGGCGGGTGCCCGATGGGTGCACCGCACCGTTGACGAGACGCGCCGCACGCCGCTCTACTGCGACCATGCCGCGTACCCTGCTCCCGGGCGCCGTCGTCGCTCTGATCGCCATCGCCGCCCCGGCGTCCGGGCTCGAGCCGGTTCCGACGGGTCCGGCGTTCGAGGTCCATCCCGAGCGCGGGTTCGACGATCCGGAAACCGACGAGTACTTCCCGGGGTGGTGCTGCAGTCCCGCGATCGCGGGCAACCAGGACGGCGGCGTGTTCGTGACGTGGACGGGCGACCCCAGCCAGGAGGGGCTCTACGGAAGGATCTTCGACGAGTACGGCGGTGCGGTCTCCCCGAGGTTGCCGCTCAACCGATTCCAGATCGACGACGACGACTTCTACGACTACTACACGAGCCGCGGCGCCGTCGGCGCGGACGGTGGGGGGAATTTCATCGTCGCGTGGAGCGACGCTTCCGAGATCGACGGGCTGTACAGCTACCACGTCCGGATGCGGCGCGTGAGTCCATCGGGCAACTTCATCACCGACAAGGTGGTCGACGTCTACGGCAACGAGGACGCCGCCGGCGTCGCCGTGAGCGACAACGGTGCGTTCGTCGTGGCCTGGTACGACAACGATGCCTACGAGGTCCGTGCGCACCGTGGCGCGGGAAACGCGCTGAAGGGCTCGGCGGAGACGGTCGGAGACGCCGATGGCGGGATCATGGGCCCGTACGTCGCGATCGACGGTCTCGACCAGTGGATGGTCGCTTGGGAAGATCGCTACGATTTCGAGGTGCGCGCCCGCATCGTCGATTCGACACTCGCCCCTCTCACCAGCCAGCTGACGATCGCCGACACCGAGCCCGACGAGGTCCGGTTGGGCGGCGTCGTCGGCATCGACGACGGCGGCTTCATCGTGACCTGGTGGAGCTACGACTCGTACGGGTCGTACGGAAGGGCCGTGGACGCGCTCGGGAACCTCGGCGCACCGTTCCCCGTCGGGTCGTCGGAAGCTCGAGAGGTCGCGGCGACCCGCGTCGATGCGAGCCACTTCGTCGTCACGTGGTACGAGTACGGCCCCGGCCCGGAGTATGCGACGGAGGTGAAGGTGCAGCTTCACCAGAACGACGGCACGCCCGAGGGAGCGCCATTCGTCGTGGACCCCGAGGCGGAGGGTGGCCACTACGGGTACCTCGCCGTCGCCGGACGCGGGGATGGACTCTTCGCGGTGGTCTGGGACGGCTACGAGCCTCCCACGCCGACGTCCTGCCTGGACGAGGATCAGTGCGGCATCATGGCGCGCTACTTCGCGCTCTCCCAGGAGCCCACCGCGCACCTGCTCGCGGGCCACCGCCTTCTCCTCACGAACAAGGTTCCCGACCAGCCCGACAAGAACCGAGGCAAGTGGCTCGTGAAGGACGACGGCATCGAGGGCATCGTGCGGGGCGGCGTGAACGACCCGCGGTGTCTTTTCGACCCGGTGGGTACCGTCAAGGCTTCCCTCCGCTTCGTGAGCGCGACCAGCGGCCACGACACGGGCCCGATCCCGCTGCCGTGTGAGAACTGGCAGCCGTTCGGGAAGTCCCCGCAGCGGAGCTGGAAGTACCGCGACAAGACGCTCGCCGGCGGTCCGTGCGATCAGGTGGTGCTGAAGGCGGGGAAGTCCCTCAAGGTCAGCTGCAAGGGGAAGTCCGGCGTCGCGACCTTCCCCTACGACCTGGAGTCGGGGCAGCCCGAAGGCTCGATCGACGTGGCGCTGCCGTCCACGGCGATGCCGCCGGCGCCGATCGCGCTCGGCCTCGGCCTCTCGGGCGCTGCGGTGGCCGGAGGCTTCGGTTCCGACGTGCTGCGGCGCGGGTTCGGTTGGCGCCAGCCGAT
>JAUIFY010000109.1 GCA_030430245.1 bacterium
GATGTTCTTGGATTGACCGACGTAGATGCCGGCATCGGAAGCACCGATCGCCACGCTGTCCTCGATCAGCACGCCATTGCACTGGATCGGGTAGATCCCGTAGGCACCGTTGGCCTCGTCGGGACCGTTCGTCCACTCGGCGCGGACCCGGCGGATGTAGAGGCCGTCCGCGCCGAGCACGCGGATGAGGTCGCCGTGGCTGTCTTCGAGCGCCATGTCCTCGATCGTGAAGTTGTCGGCGAAGACCAGAAGCCCCTCGCCGCCGCTCTCCTGACCGCGAAACGAGAGGATCGTCTCGTCCATGCCTTCGCCGCGCAGCGTCACGTCGTCGACGTCGAGGGAGAGCTGGCCGCGCACGTCGTAGAAGCCGGCTCGGAAGTAGAGGACGTCACCGGGGCGCGCCTCGAGGAGTGCGGCGAGGATGGTCGCGTGGTCGTCCTCGGTCGGCGCGAGCACGATGCAGCGTCCGCCCGGACCGGCGCACGAGCCGGCGGTCACTCCGGTGCTCGGCGTCGTGGTGGTCGTCGTGGACGTCGCATCGCCGCATCCGAGTGCGGCCACCAGGCCCAGCAGGGCCCCCCACGAGAACGTGGACGTCGAGGTCTTCTTCATGACGGCAGCTCCTCGTGGGGAGGGCGAGGCTCCCAAAATACGAACATAGTTCATGTTCGATGTTTAATATGAACTGTGTTCATGTTAGTCAAGAAGGAAAGGAGACCGATCCATGCGCGCATCCGAGAGCTCCGCCGCGCCGCTCTGGCACGAGCCCACCCAGGAACGCAGCCGACGCCGCGTCGAGCGGATTCTCGAGGCGGCGCGGGAGCTCCTCTGCGAGGGGGACGCGGGGCAGCTGAAGATGAGGGAGCTCGCGGCGCGGGCGGGGGTTCCGGTCGGCTCGCTCTACCAGTTCTTCCCCGACCGCGAGGCCCTGCTCGCCTGTCTCCTCTCTCGGCACCTCGAGGGACTGGATGGGCTCGTGCAGCAGCGGTTCGAGGGCGTGACCTCGCGGGAGGAGTTCATCGAAGCCGCGGACGGACTGCTCGAAGGGATGTACCGCGCTCTGGCAAGGGAGCCGGCGATTGCGCAGGTGTCGATCGAGGTGCAGAGGAGTCCGGCGCTTCGCGCATTGGATCTCGAGAGCACCCGCCGCAATGCACGCGCGCTCGCCCGGCTTCTACGGTCCCTCGGCGGAACGCAGGTCCCCCGGGCGCGTCTCGAGACCTCGTGCTTCTTGATCTGCGATCTCTGGGGCAATGCCGCCACGAGGGCCCTCGGCCTCCCCAAGCGCGAGGGCGAGCGTCTCATTCGGGAGTACGCCGCGATGACGCGCGCCTACATGTTCTCGCTCTTCGACGGGTAGGGGGACCGCGGCGGGGGAGGGTGCTCGTGAGCGACGGCCGGCTCTTTCGTCGGGGGCAGGATGCGGGGGCGACGGCGGTCTTGCCTCTGAACTTCCTCCCGGCATTTCCGTCCGCACGGACCAGGTCTCGGGAAAGCGCAGCCTCCCGTCGATTGGCGCAGCTTGCCGGCCATGGGGCCCGCAGGTGAAGCCCCCAGGCATCGAGTTCGGCGCCGCCCATGGTCTTTGTGTCGCGGCGGGCGAGTGCCTCGGTCGAGTCATGTCCCAGACCTCGCCCTCCGCGTCCTCCATCTCGATGCGCACGTCTCAGGGGCTGGCCTTGCACGACAGGGCAACGGCGCCCTTGATGGAGCAGTTCCCGATCTCGTCGCCCCGTTCGATGATCGAAGCGCCCTCCATCGTCCGGAGCGCTCCCACGATCGGTGTTTCACCCGCGAGCGGCAGATCGAACAGCTGGCCCTTGATGTTGACGATGAGCTTGTAGAACCCGATTGCCGACCGCTTCTTCAGCTTGAGGTTGCTCCTGCTGGCGTCCTTGCACTTGATGTTCCCCTTCTTCTCCGCGCAGTCCCCGGGGGCGAAGGCGATGGAGTTCACGAGGGTCAGGGAGCCGCCACCGGCCTGCTTGTAGATCCGTGCTTCGATCCCGTCGCTCGCGATCGCGTCGAAGAACTCGGTGAGGGAATCGCTCACGTCGATCTCGCCCTTCATCGACCAACGGTCCGTGTTGAGCTTTGCGCCTCTCTTCGCCTTCAGCTTACCGAGGCTGAGCCCCGGCGCGGTGCACGTATCGCAGGTGATTCCGCCACAATCCACGTCGGTCTCATCCTGATTCTGGACGCCGTCGCTGCACGTCGGCGCCTGGCATACCCCGCCCGTGCAGACGGCGCTGTCGCAGTCGCCGGCCGCGTTGCAGGTGTCTCCCGGAAGGCATGCGACGCAGGAAGAGCCGCCGCAATCGACGTCGGACTCGTCCTGGTTGAGGATGCCGTCCGAGCACGTCTCGCACGCGGCTGCCGGCGTGTGAATGCAGATGCTCGACTCGAGCGCGCTGCCATCGCGCTCCGCCGTCAGCGTGAGCTTCCAGGCGCCCTCCTCGTTCATGTCGTAGGACGAGAGCCAGCCGAACACCGGATTCTGCGAGGTCTGATAGAGGTCGGCATAGGTGCTGGTCGGGTTCGGCTGATTGTTCCGGTCGTCGATCGGGCCCGACGGGCCGCGCAGTGCGAGCATGTCGGCCGGAGTGGCCGGCACCGACGTGCCGACATCGGTGCGAATGTCGAACGTCAAGGCATCGAGATCGTCGATGTCGCCTTGGTACGCGATGGAATGCTGGAAGTTCCACCACGCCCGGGCTCCGTTCGTCGGATCGGGTCCGACGGCTACCGTGTAGTCCCCGCCGTTGTTCGTCACCTGGCCGATGCCCCGTTGCTCGGCGCGCATCGCGAGCTCCAGCGCGCCGCCCGGGAAGCCGGGATCGGACACGATGGCGAAGCTGCCGTTGCACTGTCCCGCGCCTACATCGAATCCGAGACTGGTCGGCGGACCGACCGGCCCGGGCGACAGGCCGAGTTCGCCACCGCCGACTACGCCGGGCTCGTTGCATGGCGCATTGTAGGCGGTCAGGTCGATCCGGCCCACGGTGCCGTTGGTGAGCGTGATCTCGACTCCGTCGACGTAGCCGTCGAACCCGTTCCAGCCACTGTCGGTCTGGATGCTGATCATCTCGATCAGGTCCGCGCCGTCCGCCGCCTTGAGCGCGGCCAGCGTCTGCTCGGGCCCTGGGGGCGTCTGCTCGTTGAAGGTCATCGAGCCGTCGGTGGAGTACTGGACCCAGGACCCGGTGCTCGTGTGGTCGTTGTAGTTGTTGATGTAGCGCGAGTGGTACCAGCTCGCGGCATCTCCCATTCCGGGACCCTTGGGTCGGGTGTAGATCTGTACCCACCAGTCGCGAGAGGCGGGGGTGCCCCCCGGACGCTTCGTGGAGTAGCTGATCGACTGAAGGTCTCCGATGGTCAGCGTCGCGGCGTCGGCGGGGAACAGGGCCGACAGCGAATCGCCGTCGGCGAGGTAGCGGGCATGATAGTTCGACTTGCCCGTGGCGGGTCCCTGCCAGGAATCGGGCCCGAAGCCGGCCGGAGCGTTGCCCGAGGAGACCCGGGGGAGTTCCTCGTCGGGGACCTGCCAAGGCGGCACCTGGATCGTGGAGGTGTCGGTTTCGAGATTCAGGCGACCAATTTCGCCGTTGGTGAGCGTGATCTCGACTCCGTCGACGTAGCCGTCGAATCCGTTCCAGCCACTGTCGGTCTGGATGCTGATCATCTCGATCAGGTCCGCGCCGTCCGCCGCCTTCAGCGCCGCCAGCGTCTGCTCCGGCCCCGGCGGCGTCTGCTCGTTGAACGTCATCCCGACGTCCGTGGAGTATTGGCTCCAGGAGCCGATGCTCGTGTGATCGTCGTAGTTGTTGATGTAGCGCGAGTGATACCAGCTCGCGGCATCTCCCATCCCGGGCCCTTTGGGTCGGGTGTAGATCTGGACCCACCAGTCCCGCCCCGCCGGCGTCCCCGTTGGGCGCTTCGTGTAGTAGGTGATCGACGCGAGGTCTCCGATCGTGAGAGTGGCCGCGTCGGCCGGGAAGAGCGCCGAGAGCACGTCGCCGTCGGCAACGTAGCGCGCGTGGAAGTTGGATTTGCCCGAGAAGGGGCCCTGCCAGGAGCTCGGCCCGAAGGCCGGAGGTGCATCGTCCGTGTTGCTTCGTGGAATCATTTCGTCCGGGACTTCGACCGGGAACACGTCGACGGTGGTCGTGACGGCCTGCGCCGGGATGGCGACACACATCAACGCGGCGACGACGGCGACTCGAGTGCGCGGGAGCCGACTTCTGGTCTTGAAGCTTCTCAACATGGTTCTCTCCTGGTCTGGCGAATGAGATCTGGAGTCCGCCCCGAGGGCTCGGGGATCGAAGGCTGCACCTGCGCTCCCGAGCCGCCGGTCTCCCCGCCCAGGAAAGACCGGCGGCTCACCAGGGAGGCGAGGCCGCGAGCCTTACGGCTTCTCCTTGCACTTGAGGGTGGTCTTCTTGAGCTGACAGCTGCCGATGGAGTCGCTTCGATCGAGGGTCTCTCCTCCCTCCATGGTCCGAAGCGATCCGACCAACGGCGTGTCGAACTCGAAGGGCACCGTGAGGTTCTGGCCCTTCACGGTGATCTTGACCTTGTAGAAACCCGGCGCGGGGCGCTTCTTCAGGCTGATGCGGCTGCGCGAGGCGAGATCCTTGCAATCGAAGCGGCTGCCCTTCGCGGTGCAGGTCGTGAAGGCGAACGAGTTCACGAGGGCCAAGCTCCCGCCGTCCTGCTTGAACACCAGCACTTCGATCCCGTCGGCCATCAGGGCCGCCTCGAAGTTCGGCAGGTCCGCGGAAGCGTCCAGCTCGCCGTTCATGCTCCAGTTGTCGCGATCCGGCTTGGTCGACTCCTTGATTTTGACCTTCGAGAGACTCAGGCCGGGCAGCTCGTTCTGGTCGCAGACGCCGTTGCCGTTCGAATCGCCACCCCCACCGCCGACGCATGCGCCGGCCTGACAGGTGTCGGCCTCGGAGCACAGCGCGCCATCGTCACAGAGAGTTCCGTCCGGGACGGGGTCACCCGAGCAGGTGCCCGAGGGCTCGTTGCACGTACCGACGCTGCATTGGTCGTCGAACGCCGAGCAATCGACCGGAGTCCCGGCTTCACACATGCCCGTGCCCACGTTGCAGGTCTCCACACCCGTGCATGCGGCGCCATCGTCGCAGTCGGCGTCGACCGTGCACGAGACGCACGCCGGGGCGGCCGTTTCGAAGGGTGCGAAGTCGACGTTCGCGGACACGCTGTCGCCGGAGCCGGGTCCGACGCCGCCGGGGCCGTCGACGGAGCCCCAGAAGTTGCCCGTCGCATCGACCGCATTCGTCGTCACGTTGGTCGCATCGACTCCGGCGCCGTTGCCGACGAATGAGTTCGTGGTCGCCACGATGTTCGTTCCGTCGGCCCCATAGGCGACCAGGCCGAAGTCGTTCCCGGTGATCCGATTGCACGTCGCCAGGATCGAGCTCGTGTCGAACGTGTCGTAGCCCGAGAAGATGCCGGTCGTGTTGTCCTCGAACGTGCTCGAGTCGATGGTCGCGGTGGTGCCAGGGCCGAAGAAGGTGCTCACCAGAAGGCCGGCCGACTGCGATCCATCGGAGCTCGCGACGCCTCGGTTTCCGCTCACGACGCATTCCGAGACGTCGACGACGGCGCCGTTGCTGATGTCGACCATGTAGTCGAGCCAGTCGCCGACGCCCTTGCCTTGGTAGGTGTTGGAGGTGAACTGCGCACCGCTCACACCCGACCCGAAGTACAGCACGCCGATCCGACCGATCTCGGTGAACATCGAGTCGGTCACGTCGACCGGGCCCGAGCCGAACGCCGCGATCGCAACGCCCGAGTAGTGCGGACCACTCTCGTTGAACTTGATCTCCTTGAAGTGGACGTTCGACGCACTTCCTCCGACGCCCTTGTCGCGGACGGCTTGGTAGACGAGTCGGCCCGTTCCGTCGAGCGTGAGGTCGGAAAGCGAGAGGCCGCCCGTGGTATCGACCAGGAACCAACCCCGGGAGTCGCCCGAGCTGCCCGTGTCTCCCGTCGGGCGGATGATCGTGTCGTTCTTGCCCGCTCCGACGATCGAGACGACTTCGTCGACGACCATCTGCATCGGCAGCGGGGTCCCTTCGGGATCGGTCGACCTCGGTTCGTTGTACAGCCCCGAAAGCACCTGGATCGTCAGACCCGCGAAGGGCAGGGCGTCGATCGCGGCGGACAGGCTGATCCCGATCGTGGCTTCCGTGAAGTCGACGTAGACGCCCTTGTCGAAGGTGTTGGCCGCGACGACGGCCGATGCGAGGGAGCCGATGTCCTTGAGGTAGAGATGCCCCGAGGTGGCCGTGAGGCCACTGGAATCGAAGTCGTTGCCGGAGACCGTCGTGTTCGGGCCGCGCACGCGGAGACTGGTGGCGAATCGGGCGGTGCTGCCGAGGAAGCCGTTGCCGGTGATGACGGCGCCGTCCGCGTCGATCGTCACCAGCGTGTTCCCCTGCTCGCAGGTCTGACCGACGATCGGGCACTCGGTGCCCGTGAGGTCGGGATTGATGCCGCCGGACGATCCCACGATCTGGTTGTCGGAGAAGGTCACGCTGGACGTGTTGGTGCAGCCGGAGCCGCAGCCCATCACGACGAGCTGTCGCGGAACGTTGGGCAACGTGAACTGCATTCCGAATCCGTATCCCGACGGCGAGCCGACATACGTGGATCCCGAGAACACGTTGTCGGTGATCGAGAAGCCGGAGATCGTCGCTCCGTACTCGGTGAGCAGACCCGCGTCGCCGGCGGCGACGATCTCGTTGTCGATGATCTGCGCGCCCGAGTGGCTTCCCTGGAAGTAGATCGCCGCGTTCTCGATTCCGGGGGCTCCGTTGTCGATGCCCACGACGGTGAAGCCCTGGCCGGGCGCCCCGATTTGCACCGCGGTCGTGCCCCCGGTCACCTGAAGCGTCCCGAGAGCGCCGGCCGAGCTGATGCCGGTGATCGTCGTCACCGCGCGTCCTGATTTCGACACGAGAGCGACATCCCGATCGATGCCGACGTTCTCTACGTAGCTTCCCGGGTTCACCAGGACGGTATCCCCACCCGCAGCGTTGGCCAGAGCCACGCCGGCGGAGATCGTCGCCGCGCCCTTCCCGATCGTGCAGGACGCGTCGATGCCATCGTTCGGAACACAGACGACGTCGGCGGCTGCGACGGACGACAGCGGCAGGCAGAGGGCAAGAAGAGAGAAGGCTGCCCAGGTTCGCACTCGCCGTCTGGCAACGTGGATCCGGGCTGAAGGGGGAAGTGTGTCGGTAAGTCTTTTCGTTTCGAGCATGGAGGCCTCCGAAGCGGGTTGTCGGACTTGGCGAACGTGCGGCAGCTTGCGGCCGCACGGCCCCACTCCCATGCCTCCCCAGCATCGTCATCCCGCGGATGGATGACGGAATTGCCCGCTATCGCCCGCGTAGCTTTCCCACTCCGGACAGGACGAGTCGTACGAGGTCACCCAGGCGATGCACCCCGGTCTTCGAATAGATCGCCTTGAGCTGGGATCGGACCGTGTGGACGGAGACACCGCGGAGCGTCGCGGCTTGCTCGATGCTCACCCCATCCATCAACAGCCGGATGAGCGCTTCCTCGGCCGGTGTCACGTCGTACAGGCGCTGCAGCACGCCTGCCTGATGGATCGGCGTCGCGTCCGGATCCGTCACCAGGAGTGACACGACTGCGTCGTCGGCGGTGCGACTTCGACCGGTCGCTGCGGGGCGTCGCAGAGACTCGAGGGAGATCGAGTAGGAGCGGCGTCCGGACGGCCGGGAGACTCGGAGAGTCGCGCCCACGGCCGCTCCCGCGCTCGCGGCGGTCGAGAACGTTTCGGCGAACGCCTCGTCTTCGTCGGGGCGCGACAGGGTGAGTCTGCCGTCCCGGAGACGCATGCCATCGCCCTGCCCGACGATCTCCCGTCCAGTCGTATTGCAGAAGGTGGGTCTGCGATTGGGGTCGAGGAGAAGCACCCCGAGAGGAATCCGGTCGATGACGCCCGAGAAGGCGAGGCGGTCGTGCTCCCCGTCCTGAACCGCGCGCAGGATCTCGTACGCCTGGCGCAGGTGGGGAACGAGGCGGTCGCATGAGGCCACGTCCTCGTCCGTGAATGCCCGATGTCCGACGCGCCGCCACAGAACGATCGTCGCCAGGGGCGCGTCTCTGCGTCCCGCGATGCGGTGCACAAGCGGAGGTTCCGTCGTCAGCCCCTGGTCCGCGAGCCAGGCGGCACGGGCCGTACCGGGCCGCACGACCTCGCGGTCGATGGCGGGGCGCACGAAGCTCTCCGCGCAGCCGGATTCGGCCGCTCCCCAGGGCGCGTCGTCTCCGAACGGCTTCTTCGTCACCTCGTCGAGACGATCCCAGCGCAAGTGAGCGAAGAAGCGTCGGGGAGCCGCGTTCTTGGCTTGAATGGCGATCGAGAGCGCGACGGCGTTGTCGCCGACGGCTTCCGAGAGTTGGTCGACGAAGCTCTGCCAGAGTGAGGGGGTCTCGGCCGCGGCGTAGATCGAGTCGATCAATCTCGAATCGGCAGCGCTCACGTGTCGGAGACGCCGGGCACGGCGGTCAGGATGAGACGAACCAGATCCCCTTGGCGGGACGTTCCGGTCTTTCGGAAGACGCTACGGATCTGCGTGCGGACGGTGTTGAGGCTGCTCCGGCGGATGGCGGCGATCTGCTTCAGCGAGCAGCCTTGCATCAGGAGACTCACCAACTCCGCCTCGGCCGGTGTCAGGCCGAAGAGCTGGCGGAGCGAGTCTTCGAGTCCGTCGCTGGCGCTCGACGACGGGTCTCCGATGAAGATGCAGGCGACGGGGGTCCTGTCGTCGTTTGCGCTGGTCCCCGGCATCAGACGGACGAAGTAGAGTGAGAGGGACGCCCCCTCGCGGTCCGCGACGGTCATGACGCTACGGCCAGCCTCGGAGTTCGTCGCCGCCGGGGCCTCCGCGGTCACGGCTCGGACCAGGGCGCGGAGACGTTCGTTCTCCGATCGGTTCGTCGACGTCAGAAAGCCGGCCTCCAGCTGCAGGCGATTCTCGGCCAGGATGTGAGCGGCGCTCCGGTTCTTGCCGACCACACGGCCGCGGCCATCCAGGAAGATCACGCCGGGAAGGAGCCGCTCGACGACCTCCGCCAACGCGAGCCGGGATCGCCTGGCCTCCCGTATCCGATGGCGAATGTGCTGGCTTCGCACGAAGTGGGGCGCGAGTCTGGCGGCCAGAGCGACCTCGCCTTCATCGAACGGACGCACGCTCCGGCGCCGGTGGACCACGACTCCGACCGTCGGCAGGTCGACGCGATCCTCGCTCACGAAGACCAACGGCCACACCGGCGAGAGGCCCAGAGGCGCGAGCCACTCCGAGTACTCGGGCGTCTTGCGGTAATCGAGCGCCGGAAACAGATCGCCGAGATCGAAGAGTCGTGACCGCGGAAGGTCCCGCCGCTCGATCATGCGATCGAACGACCCTTTCAGCTGTGGCGCGAACTCCGGAGCGATGTCGCTCCACACGCGCACCGATCCCGTCGAAGGAGAGATGGTCCAGACGGACACGTGCGCAGTGTCGCCGAAGGCGCGCTGGAGAGATGCGAGGAGCCGCGGCCAGCGGCCGTTCTGTGTGGTCGTTTCGAAGATCTGGGCGATGACGGCGGAAAGCGTCTCGTCGCCCTCCGCCGAAATGCTCGCCTCGGGGATGTCGCCCTCGTGTAGTGCGCCCACGGACGTGAAGCCTCCCTGGTGCTCGGAAACGGAAAGTGGAGATCGAAAGCTGCGTGTTTCGGGTGGGGCTGACGCGTGGGCTGGGAGGATGCCGCGGCAGATCCCTCATTGATTCATATGGATCGAATGTCAAGGTAAATATCGCGTCTCGCGGAGCCCGTCTCGTTCCGTGAGATCCTCTCCGCGGCGATCGATCGCGTCGCGTCGATCGCACTCCGGGCAGAAGCGTCGAGGCCCTCATGTATCGTTTCGCGCTCCGGTCGCGATGGAGCCGGGACGCATTCGTTCGAGATGCCGGCTGCCACACGTTCGGGGGAACGATGGACGCTTCTACTCGGGGAGCTGCGTAGATTCTCCCACTGGACGGAGGTGGATCCGGGAAGCGAGTGACGCGTACGTCCGTCGCCCTCCGTGCGTGCTCGTCTCGTTCAGCACGTTGGACGTCTCAGGGTCCGCCGGCGGCCCTCGTGCGAAGGGACGACGCCGAACGCACGTGCTTCGTGTCTAACGTTGCCGAATCGCGTGCGGTGCCGAACTCTGACCTGGGTCACTGCGACTCGGGCGCGGTGAGGATGCTGACCCAGATCATTCGCGAAGCTAGGGGCGATCGTGCTTGCTTCGCCGGCTCTCGTCGCTCGTGTTCCGAGGCCGATGGATTCTCCGACGCCTTCGTCGCGTTTCCTGGGCAAGAGCGCCGACCGTTCGTCGGACGTACCGGCGAGTTCCTGAACGGAGACGTTAGGTCGTCCTCCCGCGGCGATGGTTCTTGAGCGGATGCGGACGGTTTTCTCGCCGACGAGTCCGTCGGCGACTTCCCTCCGGGCAACCGACGGGGTAGGGAACTCTCGTGCCGCCCGATGGTTCGCGCGTCATCGACCCGGACTCGGTTCTCCGGGCGAGCGGGACCGCCCTCTGGTCATGGGATGTCCGCGCTCGCCGGATGACGTTGTCGGAGGGATGGGAGACTCTCTTCGGAGTCGAGTCCGGAACGGAGCCGCCCTCGGCCGAACCGTTCTTCGGGCGCGTTCACCCCGACGATCGCGAAGCCGTTCTCCGTGCTCTGGCGGAGGTGCGCGCCGACCAGGCACTCGATCGGAGCTTCCGCATCGTACTCCCGGACGGTTCGGCGCGATGGCTTCAAGCCCGGGGTCGACGGCTTCCCGGGGACGAAGCGCCGGTCGTCGGAACCCTCCATGAGCTCATGCCTTCGTTCGAACGTTTGAACGAGCCGGTGCGTCCTTCGGAATCGATCGGTGCGATCTCGAATCCCGCGCAGACGCTCCGGTCGGTGATCGATCATGCACCGGCGCTGATCCGGGTCGTGTCTCGCGACGGCACCGTGATTCTTTCGAACGACCGGGGGCCGGTGGACGGTCTGGTGGGAAAGAACGTCCTCGCGGTGACGCCCCCGTTGAACCGGAACCCCTTGCGGACGCTACTCCGGCGGGTCTTCGAGGACGGCGAGACCGTAGAGTTCGAAGGTGAAGCGCCAGGCATCGGTTGGTTCGCGGGCGCCTACGCGCCGATCGTCGAGGACGGCGAGGTCGTCTCCGCCGTGGCGGTCTCCTACGACGTGACCGAGCGTCACCAGAAGGAGGCGGAGCGGCGCCGCCGTGATGCATGGTTCCGGACGTTCGCCGAGTCCGCTCCGGTGCTCATGTGGCACACCAACGCGGAGGGGTTCTGCGAGTATGCGAACCCGGCCTTCACGAGTTTCACCGGGAGAGGCGTCGGTGGGCATCTGGGGCTCGAGTGGATCGAGGCGATTCATCCCGACGACCGGCACGCCTACGTCGAGGAGTCGCTCGAAGCCTTGAAGGGGAAGTGCGATTTCCAGAGTGAAGCTCGAGTTCGACGGTACGACGGCGAGTACCGTCTCCTTCGAACCAACGGAACCGCGATCGAGAACGGAGCCGGGGAGTTCGAGGGGCACGTGGGTTTCTGCATCGACCTTACGGAAATCCACCGCGCGGAGGACGCGACCCAGGACGTCCGCAGCGCTCTGGCGGACGCACTTCGCATCGAGACGATGGATCAGATGGTGGCGCATATCGCCCACGAGTTGCACCAGCCGCTTTCTGCGATCAGCCTTGCGGCCGGAGCAGCGCTGCGGAACCTCTCCGCCGATCGCGTCGATCCCACACTCCTTCGCGACATGATGGAGGAGACGCAGCGGCAGGCACTGTACGCCGGCACCGTGCTCGGGGCGGCTCGTGATGCGATTCGTGGCGAGTTGGACCAGCTCGTCTCCCTGGATACGAACGAGCTGGTCCGGGGTATCGTTCCGCTTCTCGAACGCGAGGCCCGTCGCCGCGCCGTCCGCGTCGAGCTCGAGCTGGCCGCGGATGCTCCGCATGTAGGGGGTCGATCCGTGCAGCTCCAGCAGGTTCTGATGAACCTCGTTCAGAACGCCTTTCGCGCTCTCGACGATGCGCCGGGGGACCGTGTTCTCCGCATCTCCACCCGAGCCGAGAGTGCGAGCGAGGTCGAGATCCGCGTCGCCGATTCGGGACCGGGCATTCGCCCGGAAGTTCTGACGCGGATCTTCGACACCTACTTCACCACCCGCCCCGACGGCCTCGGCATGGGGTTGGCCATCTGCCGATCGATCGTCGATGGCCACGGAGGTCGCTTGCTCTGTCACAGCCCGCCCGAAGGGGGCGCCGTCTTTCGCGTCCTCCTCCCCGTCGTATCGGAGCCGGGGACGCGATCGTCATAGGTCTTCCATCACGGGTCGCAGCCATGCGGGGGCACGTGCCCGCTTCGTTCCGCAGTCGCAGTCAGGCTGGCGGTGCGGGCTCGTCTTCTTCCGATGGGTCGACGATTCTTGTGTGCCTTGCATCCATGCAAGGAGGAGATCGTACGATCCGGATTCTACGACGGTGCCGTCCGGGCGATCCCTCGCGCGGATCCGCCTCCCAGTGAGTCTCGGGCGTGGGCGAAGCCCGGGACTTGACGCGAAATCGAGGTGGGGCGCAGACTTCTTGACCATGAACCAGTTTGGGTGGCGCATCGTGCGTTCGTCGAGCCTTCCCGTTCGGGGGCGGCGCCCGGGGACTCGTCCGCACCGACGAGTCCGGAGAGCTCGGGGCATCGAGCCGTGCGAGTCGTCTGTGAAACCGTGGTGCGGGAGGGCGGGCTGCGTCTTGCTTGCGACGATGCTCCTCGCGACGAGCGCGGCGGGTCAGGACTCGCCCGTCCGGCTGCGTCCGGACGGCGTTGGCGTACAGGTTCACAAGGTCGTCGACGGTGCGGAGTGGCTGATCGAGCAGCGGTTCTCGAACAACGCGGCGACGGGATTGGTTCGGCAGATCGACGGGGGATCCGACTACCTCTACTGCGAACGTCGAGGGTACGACGACTCGAACCTCGTCTACGAGTGCTGGACCGCGCCGAGCGACCAGGTGGCTCTCGGTGCCGGGTACCTCGAGGGCTACGAGCCGATCGAACGACCGGTCGTCGTGCCGGCCGAGTTCTTTCGGGTCGAAGGGCCCGCGGCGCTTCAGCGGTTTCCCCCGCGACTCGATCACGTGGTTGCGCCGGAGCCCGCTCGTGCGGTGCTGACCTTGCTTCAGTACGACGGAGTCCGGACCTACCCCCTCGACGGCGGGGCCGAAACCCGGACCGACGGTCGCGTGGTGATTCCATTGGTCGAGCTCGAAACGGGGCATGCGGCCGTGCTCGAAGCGACACAGGATCCCGATGGTACCGGCCACACGGCTTGGGACTACCGACTCACGGTCCGTGGCGGAGAGACGTGCCACATCCACCTGTTCAACTTCCGGCGCCCGCCGATGGCGGTCCGTCCTCCCCGGCGATGGGTCGACGGAACGACGTTCATCGCGTTCGACCTCGACCCGGACGAGGCGTGTCCGGATCCCTTCGCATCGCCCACCGGGAACGAGGTGCCACGAATCCAGGCGAGCGTGGTCGCCGGCTACGTCGCATCGAGCGAGACGCTCCAAGGCGACGCCGCCTTCGAGTCGGCCGGTCGCTCCATGCCCGGCAGTGCGCCCGCACGCTGAGCGAGGACGGCTCGAGGCCGGGAGGAAGATCGTCGATCGAGTCGGTTCTCGGCGGCGTCAGCTCGCGTCCGGCGCGGCGACCTTCACGAACTTCAGGGTCATGCGGTCGCTCTCTCCGATCGCGGCCCACTTCTCGCGGTCCTCGTCGCCGAGTCGCAACGTCGGGGGGAGCGTCCACACACCTTCGGGGTGGTCGCGGTCGTCGTTCGGATTCGCGTTGATCTCGGATTTCCCGGCGAGCTCGAAGCCGGCCTTCTCGACCTGCTCGATGACGAAGGCCTCGGGTAGGTAGCCCTGCTTGCTGGTCTCCGCGGCCGTCTTCGACGGATCCGCTCTGTGCTGCTCGACGCCGAGGACGCCGCCCGGCGCGAGCGCTCGATGGAACTCGGCCAGCCAGGCGTCGAGCGTGCCGCCGTTCACCATGCCGTGCATCCCGCGCATGAGGACGATCAGATCGATCTCGCCGTCGAAGGGAAGCTTCGGCGTCGTCCTGTCGATCACCACCCGCTCGACCTCTCCGTAGGCTTCCGGCAGGCGATCGAGAAAGACCTCGGTCCGCTTTCCATAGAGGGTGGACCGCTCCGTCTCGGGGCCGTCCGGATCGGGGAGGGTCACGTAGAGCTTGCCCTCGGCCGCCAACGCCGGAGCGAGGACCTCCGTGTACCAGCCCGCCCCGGGCCCGTACTCGAGGACGGTCTGATCGGGTGCGAAACCGAACAGCTCGAGCGTCTCGATCGGGTGGCGTTGCGGGTCGCGGGCACGGTTCTCGGCCGAGCGATGTGGCCCGGCGAGGGCCGCCGTGAGGGCCGCACGTCCGTCCGGATACCGCGCGCCGGCGAGGGCCTTGCTCGCGGCGCGCACGTCGGGCGTGAGGCGGGCGCGCTCCGCGGCATCGTCCCGCTCGAGAGCCGCGAAGTCGCGTCGGAGAGCCTTCTGCGCGGCGGTGTCCTTCGAATCCGGAGCGGCCGCGGGGGTGCCCGTCGCGGCGGGATCGGCGGCGGCCAGGGCGATGGTGGACGCGGCGAGAATTCCAGAGACACAGAACGAAACGACATGGAACGCCATTCGTCCTGCGTATCGGCATGTCCACGAACCAGCAAGTGCGCGGCCGGCGAGCCATGGGGCTCGAGGAGACCCGAAGGACGACGAGATCCTGTTCGGCCGGGCAAGAGCCCGACGCAGTTGGGTCGCGCCGTGTCTCCGGACGAGAGCCCGGCAGGCAGTGCGCTCCCCCCGCGTCTGGTCTATTCTAGCGGCGCGGGACGGCGTTCCGTCGGGTGGGCCGGCGCGAGTCCCTGGAAAGTGGGGCGTGCACATGAGGACGTCCGCTGGAGTCGTTTCGATCGCATTGGCCCTCGTGGCCCAGCTGGGTTGCGGCAGCGGGGGCTCGCAGGGAGGTGCATCGGATGCACCCGGTGCTCCGCCGCCCCCGGGAGGTAGTCCCGCGCCGAGCCCGGAGCCGACCGCCTGGCCCGACGTCGTGCCGCTCGCGGCCGTCGACGAGGTGCAGGCTCTGCGCGTCGCGAGCAGTGGCGCCGAGATCGCGGTTGCCTGGCAGGAGCCCGGCGCGATCTCGGTCGCGCGCGCGCGACTGGGCGCCGGGTCGAGGGTCGATACCGAAGTGCTGCGCGGCATCGGCCTGGCGTCGGCGTGCGACCTCCCCGACGACCCGGACTCCTCCGACACGTCGGATCTCCGCTTCTCGAATCCGTGGCTCGCGCTCGCCGAAGGGAGATTCGTGCTCGCCTTCACGAGGAGTGCGGATCTGTCCGTCGGTGCCGAGCTCCTCGAGCTGTCCGACGCGATCGGCGGGGGCGTGGGGTGCTCCCGCCGCCTGTGGCAGGATCGGACGCTCGGCCAATGCGTCTCGACCCGAAACGGCCCGGCGGGAATCGCGACGGTCGGGGAGGCGGTCGCCATTCCCTACGTTCAGATGCTGGGCTGCGTCGACCAGCCGCGGGTCAGCTTCGGTACGGGGACGACCGTGGACGGCGGCGGGGGTTCGTCCACGTGGCCGGGCATCCCCGACCTGACCCTCGACCCGTCGGTTCTGGCGCGCCTCCAGACGGATCGGATGGTGATCGGTGGCGACGGAGAGAAGGCGCTCGCGGTGGGGGTGTCTGCGATCCTGCATCCGGCCATCGTCGTCACCGAAGACGAGGCCGTGTTCGGCGACCTCTCCGCTCTCGTGCCCCTCTCGAGCCGGGGACGCTTCGTGGTGCCCGAAGCGCTCGCGGTCACGCACTTCGGCGACGGATTCCTCCTCGTCTGGTCCGACATCCTCACGCCCGGGGCGTCGCCGGGGATTCGGGTGGCGCGTGTCGACGCACGAGGCCGGGCTCTCGACGTCCGTCCCGACCTCGTGCGCCGAACCATCGGGGCGGCGCGCCCCGGGTCGCGACCACGGATCTCCGCCGCCTCGCGGGGAGACGTCGCACTCGTGACCTGGACCGGCGGTGAGCCCGACGCTCCGGTGGCGCGAGCGGCGCTCGTGGCGGGTGAGGCCGCGACCCTCCCTCTCGATCTCGAGGAGGTCTTCGGAAGCGGGACGATTCGCAGCCACGTGGCCGTCGCGGCGCACGGCGACGGGTTCGTTCTCGTCGCGGCCAACCCCGACGTCGAGGCTCGATTCTTGACCGGCGACACCGTCCCCGACCCGTCCGAGTTTCCGCAGGACCCGAGCTGTCTGCCGAGCTTCGAGTCCTGCCGGACCTCCGCCGATTGTTGCGAAGGCGAGTGCGGCATGACGCCGTCGGGGGTCGGGCCGCTCTGCTTCTAGCTTGGGTCGCTCGCGTCCCGGTTCGGTTCGTCGTCCCCTCTGTCGAGGTCTCGGTGGATCGCGCTGGGGCTCGCTCTCGATGGGGGGTCGGGCTCGCCAGCAGCATCCCCCAAATCAGTGATCGAGCTGATGGACCGAGAGTGTCGCGTCGGGAGGTGGGCCGACGACGGAACGTGCGAGCACGGAGTGCAGCCGCCGGCATCGTGCCAGCAGCTCACCGCGGCTCGCAACGCGGAAGATCCTGTGCAGTCTCTTCACATGTTGGTGCACCGTATGGCGACTCAGGCCCAGATGGGCGGCAACCTGCTTTTCGCTCTCCCCCTCGAGGAGGCAAAGAAGGACTTCGCGCAATCGGGGCGGAAGCGTCTCGGCCGAGACCGTATCGAAGGTCGCGAGATCGGTGCCGACGCGTGAGTCGATCTCGTCATGAAGGAGTTGGACGATTCTGGCGTGCCGTTCGTCCAGGGCCGAGTCGTCAGATCCGCGAATGAGGCTGATCATGCTGATCGCCCCCGTGGGTAGGCGCCGCATCGAGATCACGCTGTCGTCGAGAAGCGGCCCGACGTGCTCCCGATAGAACGAAGAGCGATACCAACCGCGGTCGTCGAGCACCTGACGCCGGAGCCGTGTCAGTGCAGCCGGATGAAACTGCATCGCGAGTTCCCGGAACATCGCGTGCGCGAACGGGTTCTGCTCCGGCTCGTTCTGCTCCGCCCAGCGCTCGTAACCCCGTCGCTCGTTCGGTGCGGTCCAGCCGAGATCGAGGATGCGCTGCCGCCAGGGGAGGCCGGGTTCCGCGGGGGGGGACAGCTCGCCGGTGAAGGCGACGTAGGCGCCCAGCACCTCGCGCAACACCTGGAGCATGTGGACGCGCCACGCGTGCGGATCGGCGCCGAGCTCCTTGCATTCTCCCACGGTGAGGTAGATCCGGCGGAGCTCATCGAGCCGTGGCTCGTGAGTGCGTGGCATCTAGGGTTCTCCTTCGGTCGCGCGTCGGGGTGGTGTCTATGCCCTGTTTAGGGCAATTGCAGATCGTGCGGCGAGGCGTCAAGTGTCAAGCATGCGAGACGCCGGACCGTCGGGCGCCCATCCAAGACTGAGCGAGGATCGAGCGCGTGGTTGGAGGGAGGTGAGCTCACGGCGCCGCGGAACGAACGTTCGACGTGCGCTCCCGAATGGCGTCGAGGAAGCCCGTCGGTCGGGACGGGCAGAGGGAGGGATCTGATCATGACACGTGACCGTGCTCGAGTTGCCGTTGCGGGTTCTCGCACGGCGGCGGCCGTCGCGCTGACGGCCGCCGCGACCGCGCTCTTCGTCCTCCAGCCCGGCGTCGCTGCTGGCCAGAGTTGCATCGGGTACGAGGATCCGTGCCTGGGCAACACGGGCTCGGTCGGGAAACGGAGCTGCATCGGCGACGAGAGCTGCGTCCAGAACACCGGGAAGATCGGCAGCCGCGCATGCCTGGGCGACCGCAGCTGCAAGGACAACACGGGGGATGTCTCGAGCGATAGCTGTATCGAGGAGTACGCCTGCGAAGGCAACCAGGGACGTGTCGCGGCCAGGAGCTGCCAGGGGTTTCTCTCGTGCGAGTTCAACGCGGGCTTCATCGGCCCGGGAAGCTGCCACGAAGACGACTCGTGCACGGACAACCACTCCGTCATCGGTTCCGGCAGCTGCCACGGGCGGGAGTCCTGTGCCGGGAACCAAGGCACGGTGGGCTCTCGCAGCTGCGACGGTCTCGACGCTTGCCGGAACAACTCGGGCCAGATCGACTCATGGAGCTGCCTCGGTGAGGAGGCCTG